>JBHIWT010000072.1:0-15288 GCA_041987265.1 Hyphomonadaceae bacterium | reverse complement strand
CTCCTCCGTGAAATGCATCTGCCCGACCCAGGGAACACCTTCGCCGCCCATCTGGGTAAAGGTATCGGTATTGCGGTTCATCCAGGTGACCATGAAGTGACAACCGATGCCAGCAACGGCGCGGCTTCCTTCCGGCACCACGGTGGAGGTGTTATGCGGGCAGCCGGAGCAATAGAACGGCGTCCGCACGAGCTTCGCCGGTTTCGCCTCCAGCTGCTTTTCCTTGCGGTCGAGGAAGGCGAGGCGGTTCTCGATCGATTCGGAGGTATAGAATCGGCGGATGCGGCCCGCGATCACCCGCGCGACCATGGCCGGGGTCATCTCCCCCGTGGAGGGTTGCAGAGGGTTCTTGTCCTCATCAAACTTGCCGAGGATGCGGGGCCGGACGGCCGTGTCCCAGTTATAAAGCTGCTCCTTCATCTGGTTTTCGATGACGGCGCGTTTCTCAACCGCCGTGATGCCTGAAGGCACGCACACCGCCACCCGCGGCCAGACCAGGTGCCGCCGGTTGTGGACCTTCTGAATGAAGTATTTGAGCATCTGCTCGGTGATGTCGAAGTCGGCGATCACTCCGTCCTTCATCGGTCGAACCGAGACAATGTTGCCCGGGGTCCGGCCGAGCATCTCTTTGGCCTCGTTGCCCACCGCCTCGATCTTGTTGGTGGATTCCATAAGCAGGTTGGGGAACAGGCGTTCGAACTCGCCCGCGTGCGGTGTCAGCACGGATTCCGCCGCCAGCGCCTCCTTCAGCGCCTCCGCCTCGTTGGCGAACACGCTCAGCGCATCGGCGTCCAGCACCAGGCGGCGCCCCGCCTTCGTCAGCGCCTCGACATTCGCGCGCGTCTGCGGCGTGACGCCGGCAGCCGGACCGATCACAACCGCGTCGGCCTTCGCGCAGGATGAGGCGAGCGCATCGGCGCTATCGAACGCTTCGCACATCACCGCCGTCACCGATGACGCAACCACCGCCAATGCATCGGGCGGACACATCAGCGTCGCCAGGCCGGATCCGATGCGCAGTCCGGCCTGCGCCGCCAGCCGCGCCGCGCCGGTATTGCCGGGGCCGCCGGTGACAACCGCCAGCCGCCCGCGCTGGTGCTTGTGGGCGGATGTCTTCGGCCAGCGCAGCGACTTGCGCCACAGCTCCGGCCCGTTGAGTCGCGCCGCCGCTGTGGCGGCGTTGGCGATCTGATCCTCGAAGCCGATCGGCGCGACCGCCACATCGCCGCAGCATTCCGCCGATGGCAGCAGGACGTGCGCCGGCTTCAGCGCGCCAAAGGTCACGGTCGCTGTCGCGCGCAGGAACGGATGGCCCAGTTCAGCGGTGTCTCCGTTGACGCCGGTCGGCAGGTCGATCGAGACCACCGGCAACCCGGACGCCGCCACGGCCTTCACCGCCGTCAGGAACGATCCTTCCAGCCGTCGCGCCAGCCCTGCGCCGAACAGGGCGTCGACGATCACGTCGCCGTCCTCGAACGTCAGCAGGCCCAGCGGGTGGCGGGCGCCCGGCCATTCCATGTTGGCCCATTCGCGCTCCGGGCTTTGCCGATCGGCGGCCTGCTCGAATACGACGACGCGCCGGTTGCGCCGCGCCAGGCGTGACGCTGCGACAAACCCGTCGCCGCCATTATTCCCCGGCCCGCAGAGCACGACGATCCGGCCGTTCGGATAATGCTCGTCGATATAATCCGCACACGCCGTTCCGGCATTCAGCATCAATTGCTGCAGCGACACGCCGCCTTCAGCCGCCAACCGCTCCGCTTCACGGACTTCCGCACATGTAAGGATCGGGTGCGTCATGTCTTTCTCTTGGAGCAGCCCCCTGTGTCTCGCCTGCTGGTTGTATGATTTGCCGGGGTCCGGCGGCGAGGTCCAGCCGGGAAATTGGCGCACGCCAGAATCCGCCAGCTTCATCCGTCGGCTTCACCCCCCAGCTTCGGGCCGACAGAGGCGAACGCGCCGGCGCCCGTTGGGGAATATGCGCCAGTCGCACGAATAACCGCCTATCATTTGATCGTAGGCGCCCTATTTTGCATCACGCAAAGCCGAACGCCCAAGTTTTATGCAGGCGGCCAGCCCCCAATCCGGGCGTTCGTGAATAGAAGGTTCTCGGCACGGGAACGCCAATTTCGTGAAGGCACAAAAACAGATGAAGAAGATCGAGGCGATCATCAAACCGTTCAAGCTGGACGAGGTCAAAGAGGCGCTTCAGGAAATCGGATTGCAGGGCATGACTGTCCTGGAAGCCAAGGGATTTGGCCGTCAGCGCGGGCATACCGAGCTTTACCGCGGCGCCGAGTACACGGTCGATTTCCTCCCCAAACTGAAGATCGAGGTGATCGTCACCGACGCGCAATACGAAGACGCGGTCAACGCCATCGCCAAGTCCGCCCAGACCGGCAAGATCGGCGACGGCAAGATCTTCGTGTCTGAAATCGCTCAGGCGATCCGCATTCGCACCGGGGAGTCGGGCGAAACGGCGATCTAGACCAGCCACCAATTCAGTCTAAGCAACTAGTATAAACCATCGGGTAGACGAGGGAGACACGCAGTGTCCGAAGAAGTTCTCAAGACCATCAAGGAAAAAGACGTTCAATACGTGGACCTGCGGTTCACCGACCCGCGCGGCAAGCTGCAGCACGTGACGTTCGACACATCCCTCGTCGACGCCGACCTGTTCGCCGACGGCACGATGTTCGACGGATCGTCGATCGCCGGCTGGAAGGCCATCAACGAGTCCGACATGGTGCTGATGCCTGACGCCTCGACCGCCAAGATCGACCCGTTCTTCCAGCAGACGACGATGTCGATCATCTGCGACATCCTCAACCCGAACGACGGCACGCCGTATAACCGCGACCCGCGCACCACGGCCAAGAAGGCCGAGACCTACATGAAGTCCGCCGGCGTCGGCGACACCGCCTATTTCGGTCCGGAAGCAGAATTCTTCGTCTTCGACGACGTGCGCTGGTCCACCGATCCGCACAACACCGGATACTCATTCGACGATCCGGAACTGCCAGCCAACACCGGCCGCGCCTATGAGTCCGGCAACATGGGTCACCGCCCGGGACCCAAAGGCGGCTACTTCCCGGTTCCGCCGGTCGACAGCCTCCAGGACATGCGTTCGGAAATGCTGTCGGTGATGACGGAACTCGGCCTTGAGCCCGAGAAGCACCACCACGAAGTCGCCCCGGCCCAGCACGAACTCGGCATGAAGTTCAACACGCTGGTGCAGATGGCCGACAACCTGCAACTCTACAAATACATCGTGCACAATGTCGCCGCGTCCTACGGCAAGACGGCGACCTTCATGCCCAAGCCTATGTTCAAGGACAACGGTTCGGGCATGCACGTCCACCAGTCGATCTGGAAAGACGGCCAGCCGACCTTCGCCGGCGACAAGTACGCCGACCTGTCCGACAACTGCCTGTTCTACATCGGCGGCATCATCAAGCACGCCAAGGCGATCAACGCGCTCACGAACCCCTCCACCAACTCCTACAAGCGTCTGGTCCCGGGCTACGAAGCGCCTGTCATGCTCGCCTACTCCGCCCGCAACCGTTCGGCCTCGGTCCGTATTCCGTGGACGCCGTCGCCGAAGGGCAAGCGCATCGAGACCCGCTTCCCCGATCCGTCGGCAAACCCCTATCTCGGCTTCACCGCCCTTCTGATGGCGGGCCTCGACGGCATCCTCAACCGGATCGATCCGGGCGCCGCGATGGACAAGGACCTCTACGACCTGCCTCCGGAAGAAGCCAAGTCGATCCCGCAGGTCTGCGGCTCGCTGCGTGAAGCGCTGATGTCGCTGGATGCGGACCGTGACTTCCTCAAGGCCGGCGGCGTCATGGATGACGACCAGATCGACGCCTACATCGATCTCAAGATGGAAGAGGTCATGACCTTCGAACTGCACCCGCACCCGGTCGAGTTCGACATGTACTACAAGTGCTAGCCGTCTAGCCTGCACACCAATCTGGAGCGCCGCCGGGAATTCTTCCGGCGGCGCTTTTCATTTGTCGCCGGCAAGTCCCTCGAACAACTCGATCACCTGCCGGTCGGTCATCGCATCGCCTGTTTGCTGCAATTTCACTGATCTGGTTCGTCCGGGCTTAACCTTAACAGGCTATAAGACGGCCCATGTTTCGGATGATCGCCCTCTGCACGCTTACGGTCGGCCTGCTCTCGGCCTGCCTTGGCGCGCCAAAGCCCTCCCAGGCCGAAATCGCGGACGCCTGCCTGCTGCTCAAGGAGAACCGCTCCTGGTACAAGGCGATGCGCTCCTCGGCCAAGGACTGGGGCGCCCCGATGGGCTTCCAGCTCGCGGTGATCAATCAGGAAAGCTCGTTCGACCACAAGGCGCGCCCTGAGCGCCAGGGCGGCTTCCTGTTCTTCCCGGGCAAGCGTCCCTCGTCAGCCTACGGCTATGCGCAGGCGCTCGATTCCACCTGGGACACCTACAAGCGCGAAAGCGGCAACGGCGGCGCGGACCGCCACGACTTCGACGACTCGGTCGATTTCGTCGGCTGGTATTTCGCCAAGACCGGCCAGATGACCGGCATCGGCCAGTATGACTTCCGTGGCCACTATCTCGCCTACCATGAAGGCCAGAACGGTTACCTGCGCGGTACATGGCGCAAGAAGAAGTGGCTGGTGAACACCGCCAACCGCGTCTCGGCCACGGCCAACCGCTACGAAAACCAGATCTCAAACTGCGACGGTCTTCGCGGCAAGTTCCTCGGGATATTCTAGGTCAGGCCCGGCCCGCGCATCTGCGCTCGCTCCTCTCCACCAATTCTTACCGGCATCGCTGGCCCCCAGCCTGCGCTGGGGACGCGTGACTGTCGTCACGCTTTCGGTTCCTCAAGCGTCTCGCAGAGACGCATCCCCAGCGCAGGCTGGGGTCCGGACCGCTTCGACGCAGAGCTCGGAACAGAGCGTTCCCGCTTCCGTCTCCGCACGCGATAATCGTGGATTACCCCATCCGCACTGATTGAATCCGCCCGTCATTCGGGGATTTTTAACCTGCGCTGGCTGTTGCTTGGTCTTCGCGCAGGCTAACCCGTGGCCTATCTTCAGTGTTGCGATTCGTGTTCCGGAGCCCTCATGGCCAAGTCCTCACAGGCGCGTCTGTTCGACGGGAAGTCCCGCGACGAGGACGCCTATTCAGCCAAGGACATCGAAGTCCTCGAGGGGCTCGAGCCGGTCCGCAAGCGCCCGGGCATGTATATTGGCGATACGGGCGACAAGGGCTTCCACCACCTGTTCGCCGAAGTGCTCGACAACGCCGTCGATGAAGCCGTCGCCGGCCACGCCTCGCGCATCGATGTGAAACTGCACGCGGACGGCTACGTCTCCGTTCGCGATGACGGCCGCGGCATCCCGATCGATCCGCACCCGAAATACCCTAAGAAGACGGCGGTCGAGGTCATCCTCACCATGCTGCACTCGGGCGGCAAGTTCTCGAACAAGGCCTATGCCACTGCGGGCGGCCTCCACGGCGTCGGCGTCTCGGTCGTCAACGCGCTGTCGGAAGATCTCGAAGTACAGATCGCGCGCGACCGCAAACTCTACCAGCAGACCTATTCGCGCGGGATACCGACCTCGAAGCTCGAAAAGGTCGCCGCCGCTCCCAACCGGCGCGGCACGCAGATCCGCTTCAAGCCCGATCCGGAAATCTTCGGCGACAAGGTTCAGTGGAAGCCCGCGCGCCTCTACGCCATGGCGCGCTCGAAAGCCTATCTCTCCCGCGCCGCCGAAA
Source organism: Hyphomonadaceae bacterium (assembly GCA_041987265.1). Taxonomy (GTDB): domain Bacteria; phylum Pseudomonadota; class Alphaproteobacteria; order Caulobacterales; family Hyphomonadaceae; genus IH12. Next base: position 9,527 of record JBHIWT010000072.1, on the reverse strand, counting down.
TCCGCTGGAGCTGTGACCCTTCGCTGATCAAGGGCGACGACAAGACGCCGGCGGAAGCCAATCTCTCCTACCCCAACGGCCTCGCCGACATGCTCAAGGAGATGGCGGCGGAAGCGCGGCTGGTCCTGCAGCAGCCCTTCACCGGCCGTGTCGAAATGGACAATGGCGCCGCCGTCGAATGGGCCATCACGTGGAGTTCCAACGGGTTCGGTTCGGACGCTGACGGTTTCTCGCGCTCCTACTGCAACACGATCCCGACGCCCGAAGGCGGCACGCACGAAGCCGGCATGCGCTCTGCGCTGACCAAAGGTCTGCGCGCCTATGGCGACATGACCAACGTCAAGAAGGCTTCGGTCATCACCGCAGACGACGTGCTCGGATCGGCCGGCTCCCTGCTTTCGGTGTTCATCCGCAATCCGGAATTCGTCGGCCAGACCAAGGAAAAGCTCTCCACTTCCGACGCCTTTCGCATCACCGAAAACGCGATGCGCGATCGCTTCGATCACTGGCTCACCGCTTCGCCGAAGGACGCCAACCAGCTGCTCGAATGGGCGATCGGCCAGGCCGAAGAGCGGATGCGCAAGCGCAAGGACAAGGAAGTCGCGCGCCAGTCCGCCACCCGCAAGCTGCGCCTGCCCGGCAAGCTGGCCGACTGTTCCGACGCCTCGGCGAAAGACACCGAACTCTTCATCGTCGAGGGCGACTCGGCTGGCGGTTCCGCCAAGCAGGCGCGCGACCGGCGCAACCAGGCGATCCTCCCCCTGCGCGGCAAGATCCTCAACGTCGCCAGCGCGGGCGACGACAAGCTGTCGTCCAACAAGGAACTCGCCGACCTGTCGCTCGCGCTGGGCTGCGGTCTCGGCCACCGCTTCCGCATCGAAGACCTGCGCTATGGCCGCATCATCATCATGACCGACGCCGACGTCGACGGCGCGCACATCGCGGCCCTGCTCATCACCTTCTTCTACCGCCAGACGCCGGGCCTCATCGAAGCGGGCCGGCTCTATCTCGCCATGCCGCCGCTCTATCGTCTCAGCGCCGGGGCCAAGTCGGCCTACGCCCGCGACGACGAACACCGCGAGGAACTGCTCGCGACCGAGTTCAAGGGCAAGAAGGTCGAGGTCAGCCGCTTCAAGGGCCTTGGCGAAATGATGCCCAAGCAGCTGAAAGAAACCACGATGGACCCCGACACGCGCACCCTCGCGCGCGTCGCGCTACCGGGCGGCATCAACAAGCCCAAACAGCTGGTCGAAACCCTGATGGGCAAGAAGGCGGAACTCCGCTTCAAGTACATCCAGGACAACGCAAAGTTCGTGGAAGAGCTGGACGTTTAAAGCGGCGGGGCCTTCGGCGGAAATCCACTGATCTCAGACAGCTCCGCTCATCCCGGCGAAGGCCGGGATCCAGTCTTTCAAAAGTAAAGTCGGGCGAAGCCCGTCTCTAGTTGGCTGCTGGATTCCCGCATGCGCGGGAATGAGCGGACTGAGGGCCCGACGACGCACACCTGTTGAGTCCAGAGAATTGTGAAACGCTCCGGCGTCAGACCGCGACCGCTTCCGCTGGCCGGTCTTCTTCCGGCCCGCTGCGCATGTTCGACCTGAGCCCCCACAGCGCGCGGGCCGCTACCAGTATGAACGCGCCGATCCCCGGATCGCCGAGATATTCCAGCGTGGCGGCGACGAACAGGACACCGATGTGGAAGACGATCACCCGTCCGTATGGTTCGAACGCAACGTCCTGCGGCTCCGCCGTCAGCCAGATCCCGCCGATGATGTAGTCGCGCACGAAGACGAAGACGTGCCAACCGAAGATGACGGCGAGCACCCATGTCATGTGCGAACCGAAGGTCAGCGCGGTTTCGAACATGCCGGTCAGCGTTGCGCCCAGCGAGTCGAGCTTTCCAAGATCGCCCCACTTGCCGAACACTTCCAGCAGGATGCCGCCATGGCCGAAGCTGAACAGGCCGTAGTGCAAGGTGAACAGCGCACCCGCCCAGACGCCGGCGATGATCCCCCACAGGCCCTTGCGCCCGATCCACGCCGCACAGATCCGCGCCACGGTCATGACGCCGATCACCACGTTCTCCAGCCAGTACAGCATCACCAGAGCGGCGGCGTCCCAGCCCCACAGCACAACGGCGAGGATGGGCAACAGGTCGACGCACAGGCCGGTCAGCGCGACCGGGTTGCGTGCAACCGCCGCCCAATAGCTCAAGCTGAACAGTTCCAGACGAACCCGCAAAACCGTACCCCGGCCCCATTACGACGCGCCGCACGCGCCGTTTCGATGCAAATTTACAACACGAAGGTTGGCTTTGGGTTTATCCGGAAGGTTCAATCCGAAGACCGTCGGCAGTGCGTGACGACCCCAAAGCGGCAAAAAGGCCGTCATTGCGGGCTTACACGGGTGTCGGGATTGACTTGGACGCTGCGGCGCCTATTGGTCCGAGCCAGTCGCGTACCTTCTCGAATCCAAACGGCCCGATGCGCGAATTCCGGGCGATGAAGACGACTTGATGACGTTCGACGAGCTTGGCCTCGATGCGCGAATTCTGGATGCGGTAAAGTCGGCGGGCTATTCGAGCCCCACGCCTATTCAGGAAAAAGCGATCCCAACCGTGATTGGCGGTCGCGATGTCACTGGCATCGCGCAGACCGGCACGGGCAAAACCGCTGCATTCGTGCTGCCGATGATCCACAAACTGGGTCAGGGCCGCGCCAAGGCGCGCATGCCGCGCTCGCTGATCCTTGAACCCACGCGCGAACTCGCGGCCCAGGTTGCGGAAAACTTCGACAAGTACGGCGTCAACTACAAGCTCAACATGGCCCTGCTGATCGGCGGCGTCTCGTTCGGCGACCAGGACAAGAAACTGTCGGCAGGCGTCGACGTGCTGATCGCCACGCCCGGCCGCCTGATGGACCATTTCGAGCGCGGCAAACTGCTGCTGACCGGCGTGCAGATGCTGGTGATCGATGAAGCCGACCGCATGCTCGACATGGGCTTCATCCCGGATATCGAACGCATCTGCTCGATGCTGCCGCCGCGCCGCCAGACGCTTCTTTTCTCGGCCACCATGCCGCCGGAAATCACGCGCCTCGCCAAGAAGTTCCAGACCGACCCGGAACGCATCGAGGTCGCCCGGCCGGCCACCACGGCGGAGACCATCACCCAGTACGTCATCCACTCGCCGTCGAAGGAAGACACGATCAAGCGCGCCGTCCTGCGCTCGATCATCAATTCGCGCGCCGATGACTGGAACGGCATCGTCTTCTGCAACCGCAAGCGCGAGGTCGACGTCGTCGCCAAGTCGTTGAGCGCGCACGGCTTCAACGCCGCCGCCATCCATGGCGACCTGCCGCAATCCTATCGCATGCAGACGCTCGACAAGTTCCGCAACGGCGAATTGCGCCTGCTCGTCGCCTCGGATGTCGCCGCGCGCGGCCTCGACATTCCGGACGTCAACGCGGTCTACAATTACTCCCCGCCGCCAAACTCCGACGATTACGTCCACCGCATCGGCCGCACCGGCCGCGCCGGCAAGACGGGCGAAAGCTTCACCATTGTCTCGCCAGGCGATGATCGCCTTTGGGACGCCGTCAAGAAGCGCATCGCCAAGGATGTCGAGGAATTCGTGCCCGACGGCTTCGAAGAGGCGGTTGGCGAGGCGAAATCACGGGGGCCCGCCCCGCGCCGCGACCGGTTCGATTCCTCAGGCGGCAAAGGCCGCGGACGGCGTCGGGACTCACGCGGCGGACGGTCGCGCGGCGGCTCAAAAGAACCGGCCCAGGAAGCGCCCGCCCCGGCCGAGGCAGCCAGCGAAGAACCGGCGAAAAAGCCGCCCCGCAAGGAAAGCGGCGCACGTCCGCCCACGCCTGCGGGCCTTGGCGACCACGTCCCGGAATTCTTGCTACGCGCACTGTCGGAAGACAGAGACTAGCCTCACCGCCATTCTTAGCCGTTCAGTAACCGCTTTGGCCCCAGTGTCCGGCGGTCAATGGAATGATTCTCCTTAGCGAACGGGACGGAAATGAGCGTTGCATCCAGCCAACTCAGGGGCCCGGAAGGCCTGGTTGTCGGACACCGCACGATCGACGAGATCGGCAAGTACGACCTGTCGATCAGCCCCCAGAACTATGAGATCTGGCTGAATTACGTCACCCATTCGATGCCTGACCTGCGCGCGGCCATCGACAAGTCGCTGTCGGAAGGCGCGGAACTGACGCCGGAACGGATGGAGGAACTCTACGAGAAGTTCTTCTCCACCACACAATTGTCCACCCAGGTGATGGAGACCGGCTCGCGCATCACCCACGAGATCGCCGATGCGCTGGATGCACTCAATCGCGCCAGCTCCACCACCGAACGCTATGGCGCGACCCTCAACGTCGCCAGCGAGTCGCTGCAGTCGACCGCGATCGACGGCGACGGTCTCAAGCGCCTCATCACCGCGGTCGCCAACGCCACGACCGAAATGTCGAAACAGAATGCAGGCCTCTCACAGAAGCTCTCGCGCTCGGCGCAGGAGATCGAGAACCTGCGCACATCGCTGCGCCAGGCGCGCGCCGAAGCGCTGACCGATGCGCTCACCGGCATCGCCAACCGCAAGCTGTTCGATGAGACGCTGCGCCTGCGCAAGGACGAAGCCGATTCAGAATCCAGCGAGCTGTGCCTCGCCATGTGCGACATCGACCATTTCAAGTCGTTCAACGATACCTGGGGCCACCAGACCGGCGACCAGGTCATTCGCTTCGTCGCCTCGACCATGACGAAATTCGCCCTGCCCGATCACCTCGTGGCGCGTTATGGCGGCGAGGAATTCGCGATCGTCATGCCGCGCACCTCGATCACCGAGGCCGTGCAGACCGTCGAAAAAATCCGCATCGCGATCGAAGCCAAGCGCCTCGTCCGCCGGTCGACCAACGAAACCATTGGTGCGGTCACGGTATCGTTCGGCGTCGCCAAGTATGACGGTTCAGAACAGATCAATGAACTGATCGCACGCGCAGATGATTACCTCTACCGCTCGAAAGAGGCTGGTCGGAACCGCGTCACCAACGAGACGCAGGTCCAGGCCGACGACGCCAATAGCGCCGTCGCCTGAGTTCGGTTCAGCGCTTCTTTCGCTTCTTCTTCGCCGCGATCTGATAAGCGCGCGCCGCAAGCTGGCACGCCTCCTGGGGATCGTCAGCCGCGCCTTCAGGCAGGCTCCAGTTGTTGGGCAAACGGCGCGATCTCTGCGCGCGATGTGAATAAACCCAGCGCGTCGCGCCCTGCTCCTCCAGTTCGCGGGCAAAGGCGTCGTCAGCCTTCAGGTAGAGCACATCCTCGTCGATCACCGCGAACATCACGTCATCGCGAAACACGCCGGCTGCGCCAAACATGCGCCGCACCTCGACCGGACCGAAGTCGGCGAGAAGATCAATCACGTATTCAGTGAAACCCGGCGATACCGCCATGTCAGCCCCGCTTGCCGGGGCGGCTATTCCGCGGCTGCCGGCGCAATCGTCACGCTCTCGCCACAGCCGCAGGCGTCGGTCTGGTTCGGATTGCGGAAGACGAACTTGGAATGCATCGGCGTCGTCTCGTAGTCGATGACCGATCCCAGCAGGAACAGCACGGCCTTGGCGTCGATGACGATCTCCACGCCATTGTCCTCGACCCGCTCGTCGACCGCCTCAGGGGCTTCGACATAGTCCATGGTGTATTCCATGCCGGCGCAGCCGCCATTCTTGACGCCCACGCGCAGGAACCCCTTCTCGCGCTCGGCAAGGATCTCGCGCACGCGCGCAGCAGCGGCGTCGGAGAGGGTCACAACCTTGGGTCTTGGGCGTCTGGCCATGGTCTGAATCTAGGTACCCGATGAAGCCTTACAACATGTTGAGCTGAAGCCGCGCCTCGTCGGACATGCGGGATATGTCCCACGGGGGATCGAACACGAGGTTGGCCTTGGCGGTTTCAACGCCTTCCACGCCGCGCGCGGCATCTTCTACCCAACCCGGCATTTCACCCGCCACAGGACAGCCCGGCGCCGTCAGCGTCATCTCGATGTCGACATGGCGGTCGTCATTGAGATCGACCTTGTAGATCAGGCCCAGTTCGTAGATGTCGACCGGGATTTCCGGATCAAAGACCGTCTTGAACGCCGCAATCAGCGCGTCGGTGATCCGGTCCAGCTCTTCCTGAGGAATCGTGGTCGGCGCGCCCTTGTCGTCCTCAGCCGGCGCGCTGGTGTCGATCATGTCGCGGGATTTCATGTCGTCAGCCATAACGCCAATCTTTACGCCAGCATGGTCCGCGCCTTGTTCAGCGCTTCAATGAACGAGTCGACCTCTTCAGCGGTATTGTACAGCGCAAAACTCGCTCTTGCAGTAGCTGTAACACCTAAATGGGTCATCAATGGCTGGGCGCAATGGTGCCCGGCGCGGATTGCAACGCCATGCCTGTCCAATATCTGGGCGATATCATGGGGATGCGCGCCCTCAAGCGAAAACGTCAGAACCGGTCCCTTGTCAGGCGATGTCCCGTGCACGTGCAGCCCATTGACCCCGCGCAGCCCCTCAAGCGCACGATGATAAAGCGCCATCTTGTGCGCATGGCCGGCTTCCCGGTCGACGCCTGACAGCCATTCCAGCGCCGCGCCCAGCCCGATCGCCTCCAGGATTGGCGGCGTGCCCGCCTCGAACCGGTGCGGCGGATCATTGTAGGTGACCGTATCGGTCGTCACCGTCTCGATCATCTCGCCGCCGCCCTCGAACGGCGGCAGTTCGTCCAGCAGCGCATACTTGCCATAGAGCACGCCGATCCCGGTCGGCCCGTATGTCTTGTGCGGCGCAAAGACATAGAAGTCCGCATCCAGCGTACGCACGTCCACGCGCATGTTCGCCGCCGCCTGGCACCCATCGATCAACGCGACCGCGGCAACATCATGCGCGAGCTCGACCGCCCGCTTCACATCCGGGATCGTCCCCAGCACGTTCGACATATGCGTCAGCGCCAGCACCTTGGTCTTCGGCCCGATCGCATCAGCCAGCGCGTCCATGTCCAGCGAGCCGTCTTCGGTGAGCCCGACCCAGTTCAGGATCACGCCGTATTTCTCGCGCAGGAAATGCCACGGCACGATGTTGGCGTGGTGCTCCATGATCGACAGCACGATCTCATCGCCCGGCTGCAAACGCTTGCCCAGCCCGGCCGCAACGAGATTGATCCCCGCCGTCGCGCTCTTGGTGAAGACGATCTCTTCGGTTCGCTCCGCGTTCAGAAATGTCTGCGCCGCCCGGCGCGCCTTTTCGTAGGCTTCGGTCGTCTCGTTCGCCAGCGTATGCACGCCGCGATGCACGTTGGCGTAGGAATAACGCATCGCGCCCGCCATCGCGTCGATCACCTTCTGCGGCTTCTGCGCCGAGGCCGCATTGTCGAAATAGACCAGCGGCTTCCCGTGCACTTCGCGCATCAGGATCGGGAATTGCGCCCGGATAGCGGAAACGTCGAAACTCATGACGCGCCCAGCCAATGATCGATCCGCGTCTCGACTTCGGCGCGCAGACCTTCATCCAGCCAGTCCGGGATCGCCTCCACCAGGAACGCCCGCGTCAGCATCGCCCGCGCCTCAAGCTCCGGCAGGCCGCGCTGGCGCGCGTAGAATACCGCCTGTTCGTCCAGCTGGCCGCAGGTATTGCCATGCGCGCACTGCACGTCGTCAGCATAGATTTCCAGCTCCGGCTTGGCGAAGATCTCCGCGCCGTCGTCCAGCAACAGCGCATTGTGCTCCATCTGCGCATCGGTCTTCTGCGCCGCGCGCTCGACAAGGAACTTGCCCTGAAACACGCCGCGCCCCTTGCGCCGCGCAACCGACCGCACCAGCTGGCGCACCTCGCCGCCTTCCGCGCTCAACGTCACATGACTGGTCTGATCCGCATGCAGGCCGGCGCCTGCCAGACACACGCCATCCATGGTCACACGCGCGTTTTCGCCTGTCAGATCGACCTCGGTCTCGACGCGCGAATATTTCGCGCCCGGCGTCAGCACGAAGTGGCGAAATTCTCCCCCGCCCGCCACGCGAACCTTCCGGTGCGCCGTCGCCACGCCATCGCCATCTGCTATCGTCACCAGATCAAAGCGCGCCTTCTCGCCGATCTCGATCTCCAGCGCGCGCATGTCGACCTCGCCGTCGCCAATGCGCTCCACGCGCGTCGCCGTTTCGTCGGCGCCGACAACAAGCCTCTCGTATTTCCCGGCGCCAGGCCCGGCAGCGCCGCGCGCAGATCGCTCCAGCGCCAGCCTTCGACGCGCCGGTTGGGGAGTTCGGCGACAGCGCTCACTACGCAGCCTCGCCGATCACGCCATCATAGCCTTCCTTCTCCAGCCTGAGGGCCAGATCCGGTCCGCCGGATTTCACGATCTTTCCGGCCGACAGCACATGCACGACATCCGGTTTGATGTAGTCGAGCAGGCGCTGGTAGTGGGTGATCACCAGCATGCCGCGTTCGGGGCCGCGCAGGGCGTTGACGCCATCGGCCACGACCCGCAGCGCATCGATGTCGAGACCTGAATCCGTCTCATCAAGGATCATGAAGCGCGGCTCCAGCATCAGCATCTGGAAGATTTCCAGCCGCTTCTTCTCGCCGCCGGAAAAGCCGACATTCAGCGGACGCTTCAGCATGTCAGCGTTGAGCTTCAGCTTCGCGCCGACCTCGCGCGCCTTCTTGAGGAAATCCGGGGCCGACATTTCCTCTTCCCCGCGCGCCTTGCGCTGGGCGTTGAGGGCGGCGCGCACGAACGTCATCACCGGCACGCCCGGAATTTCCACCGGATACTGGAACGACAGGAAGAGACCCTTCGCCGCGCGCTCCTCGGGCTCCAGCTCCAGCAGGTCGGTTCCCTCGAACTCAGCCGCACCGCCCGTCACTTCATAGCCGGGCCGTCCGGTCAGCACATACGACAGTGTCGACTTGCCCGAGCCATTCGGCCCCATGATGGCGTGCACCTCGCCAGCGGGCACCTCCAGCGACAGGCCCTTGATGATGGCCTTGACCTCGCCGTCCTCGGGCGCGACGGCGGCTTGCAGATTGTCCAGTTTCAGCATGTTTCCGGTCATTTCACGGGATTTGCCGCCCTTCTAGGGGCACTTGCTCACAATGACCAGATAGGCCGCCTAAGGCGCGCTTTCAGCCCGCCGCGCCGTGATGTCTCACTTCTTCGGCCCGGAGAAGTACGCCACCGCGCGAAAATACAGCCCCAGCAGCATGAACACGCCCGCAAACAGCCAGACGCCAAGCCCGACCGGCTTGAACCCGTCGAGAAACGCCCACTTGCCCAGCATCTGCGCCAGCAGCGCAAACAGGAAGATCGTGCCCAGATGCACGGCCCAGCCCTGCCACGCCACCGGCTTCACCAGCCCGACAAAACCGGACTTTTCCTTCTTCTGCTCAAACCAGACTGGGGGCATTCGTTCGTCTTCCTCGGATTCTGCCTGAAATGAGAACCTGTCGGGCCATCAACCAAGCTTCAGCAGATCGGTCATAGCCCAA
>JBHIWT010000071.1:0-15341 GCA_041987265.1 Hyphomonadaceae bacterium | reverse complement strand
GCGGTTGCTGACGATGCGGAACAGGAAGCGGCGAAGATCGCGGCGGCCGAGATGGCCAAGCCGCGGACCGAGCCGGGCTATACCGCGCCGCGCCTGGCGATCGGCCAGCCGGACCTGCAGGGTGTGTGGTCGAACGCATCGAACACCCGGCTGACGCGGCCGAGCCAGTTCGAGCGGCTGACGCTGACCGACGATGAGTATCTTCACGCCGTTGAGGTGCACCCGCAGAACGTGCGGCAGCGGACGGACGACAATCAGAAGCTGGAAGACGGGCTGCTGGACGGGTCGGACCTTGCGCGCGGGCGCGGGTATAACGCGTTCTGGATCGATCCCGGCACGAGCTACGCCTCGGTGAAGGGAACGTGGCGGACGTCGTGGATTGTTGATCCGCCGAGCGGGCAGATCCCGTATTCGGAAAACGGCCGCAAGCTTCAGCGCGAGGCGAGCGCGTTGCGCCGCCGGGGGTCCGGCTTTGACAATCCCGAAGAGCGCTCGCTGGGCGAACGCTGCATCATCCAGCCGACGCCCGGACCGCCGATCGGACAGTATCTCTACAACAACAATGTGCGGATCAATCAGTCGCCGGATCACGTGGTGATCACGACCGAGATGATCAACGACGCGCGGGTGGTGCGGCTGACCGACAAGCACAAGGCCGGCGAGCTGCAGCAATACATGGGCGACAGCATTGGCTGGTGGGAAGGCGATACGCTGGTCGTCGAAACCCGCGACCTGCATCCGATGCAGCGCCAGACCTATGGCGTCTACCTGACCGAGAACGGCAAGATCATCGAGCGGTTCACGCGGTATAACGACCGTCAGGTGCTGTACGAGTTCGAAGTGCACGATCCGTCGGTCTATTCGCAGGTGTGGAAGGCCGAGATGGCGCTCAACGATATCGGCATCGACATGTACGAATACGCCTGTCACGAGGGCAATATGGGCCTGGAAGGCATTCTCGAGGGCGGCCGGCAGGCCAACCGCGAGGGGCGCGAAATGGTCGAGGAAGGCGAGCGTTCCGAATAACGCTCGCAGGTTCTGAAAAATTGAAACGCCGCATCCTTCGGGTGCGGCGTTTTCTTTTTGGCTTTTCGATTTCGCCAGCGGTGGCGGCTCCGCTAGCGGGGGCTGGCGGAGTGGTTCAGTTGGCGCGGTTTTGCGGGATGGGGAGCTAGGGCGGCGCGTTGATGTGGGCGGGGGTGTGTAACGGCGGCGCGCAGGCGGCGCGGCGGCTGGCGACGACGGCGCGGGCGCTGCGGCGCTGGTTGTTGGCGCGCAGGAGGCTGCGTTTGTTCGAGCAACGTGAGCGGCAGCCGTGTGCGGTTCGGTAGCGCCGGATGGCTGTTTCCCGGCGACGGTGGACAATGATGCGGTGGTAGGGGTGGAGCGTGTGCGGTTTTCGCCTCAGCGCGAAGGCGAGCTTTGCTCCGCGATGACGCAGGACAAGGTCGTGGGTTGCGCGCAGGTCTGTGCGACCGGTGAGGCGGATCAGGAGGTCGAAGAGGTGACGGGCGAGAAGCTGTTCGGCCTCATCGCACATGCGGGCGAGTTCATCCGCGCGGGAGGGGGTGCAGATCAGCTGGAGCGTCAACGCGATCAGCGCCCGGATGCGTTGCAGCGCCGGGGCGTTGGGGTTGATGAGTGTGTCTGTGGCGTTGGCCATGTGGCGGAGTATGCGCGTGGCGCGCGCGGTGTTGCACAGGTTGGTTGTTCATGTCCGCGTTGGCAGGCGATCGGGCGCCGCGCGTGTTGGATAGCCGGTCGGGCTGACGCCCGGCTTTCTGTCTGGCTGGGTCCCCGCCTGCGCGGGGATGAGCGGCGAGGGCGGCCCTGTTGTCGGGCGGGCTGGCCTTTGTTGGCGGACCTGGCGCCTAGGTCTGGCGGAGCTGGCTCATCGAGTTGAAGCCGGTGAGGAAGAGACGGATGTGGTCGGGCAGGTCGGCTGGCAGGCCGGCGAGGAAGTCCTTGGTGAGGGTCATGCCGGCGGGAAGCGTTCCAGTTGTCGAGGGGACGACGGCCAGCTGCATGGACCAGTCCGCGAAGATGCGATTGTCGGCGGGCTCGTCGAGAATGGTGACGACGCCGGAATGGCGCTGGTCGGCGATGATGGCGGTGTAGATGGCGGTGACGTCCTGCGGTTCGCCTTCGAGAACCTGAAGGAAGTTGAGGCCGTTGAACAGGAGGATGCCGGTGACCTTCTGGTCGGTGTTGCGGCGGATCGCGGTCTCGAGGATGGCTTCGAGATCGGCCAGTTCGAGGTCCGGGGATGCGGCGCTGATGTAGGCGAGGCGTTTCATGGCGGCGCGGGGCGCTCCCTTGCGATGGTTGGGGCGATGATTGGGCTTTCGGGGTTCTAAGGCCCTGAAAACAGACGGGTCGCAAGGCTTTTCTTCCGAACCCAGATCAGTTTGCGGCGCGTTTCCGCCGGATTTTGCAGCGCTGACGGGAGGAAGGTTGCGGGCCGGCGGGGCGTGAGCGGACAAAGAAAAAGGCCGGAGCGGGGCTCCGGCCTTTTGTCAGTTGTCTTGGGAGGAAGGGTCTATTCGACGCCTTCGCGTTCGTCCGTCGAGCGGATCCGCATGACGCGGCCCTTGCGGAGTTCCTCGTTGTCGAGACCGCCGTTCTTGTCGAGGTCCATTTCCTCGAAGCGGGCCTGATGCTCAGCCATCGTGCCGACCAGTTCGGCCTTCTGGACGAGGCCGTCCATGTTGTCGTCGAGCGAACCGATGGTGCGGTTCTTCATCAGCTCACCCTGCAGGTCGTTGCGCAGGTTGTCTGTGGTCTCGTCGGCCCAGCGATAGTTGACCCGGAAGTACATCATTTCTTCCCAGGACATGTCGCCCCAGGTGACGTCGATGCTGGCGTCCGGGTTGGCGTGGTTGTGTTCGGAGTTGTCGTACACCCACTTGGCCTGGAGCTTGGTGCCGGCCGGGATGAAGATCGGCTCGACCGGATCATAGTCGCGCTGCCAGTTGAAGTCATACTTCGGCAGCGACAGGAGCATCTCTTCCTTGCCGTCCGGATAGAACGCCTTCAGCTCGACGTGCGCGCCGCGATAGTGGGCGTGCGGGTAGAGCGTGTAGAGATAGGCGTCAGCCGGGAAGGTCTGGTAGGCGAACTCGGTGTGGCGCGCCTCGCCGGCCGGGATCTTCATCGCGAAGTCCGAAATGACCGTCGAACGTTTCACGTATTTCGGCTTCTCGTCGTGGAGGTAGTAGCCGATCTTGGTGACGTCGGTCGATTCCTTGCCGTTGGTTGTGTAGTGCATCGAGTAACGCAGCTTGCCGCCGGCCGGAACCGGTGCGCCGGCGTCAGCGGCGATGATCTGGGCTTCGGCGCCCGGCGTGTAGGAGCCGACCGAACCGCCGGGGATCAGCGTGTCCGCATCCGGGTCACGAACGTGGCCGGAGGTGACGTGGTGAACGACGCCGCGGTCGCCCGGCAGGACGGAGATGGCTTTCAGCCAGGTGTCGCCGTCGAACGGGTTGTCGACCATCGGGTATTGGTACTCAAGCACGCCGCTGGCGGGAACGGTGAAGGCCGGGAGCTCGACGATGACGTCAGGCTCGCCGAGGGCTTCGGGCCATTCCGGAGCGACGCGGGCTTCGAGCGCCAGCGGGTCAGCGCCTTCGCCGCGGGGGGCGCCGGCTTCGAGCCAGTGGATCAGCGTCTTGCGCTGTTCGGGCTCGAGTTCCTGGTTGTTCTTGAACTCGCCGATATGCGGGTCGGCGAAGTAGGGAGGCATGCGGTCGGTGCGGACCGACTCGCGGATCATCGGGGCGAAGCCCTTGACCACTTCGTAGCTGTCCATCGCGAAGGGCGCGATGCCGCCGTCGAGGTGGCAGGAGACGCATTTTTCCTGGATGATCGGCGCGACGTCGTCAGCGTAGGAGATCGCCGCGTGGTTTTCAGCGCGGGCCGGGAAGGCGATGGCGTCGCCAGCCTTCAGCTCGACGCGGGCCTTCTGGACCTGCTGGCCGGCGAGAACCGCGTCGATCGCTTCAGCAGCGTAGGCGTGCTTGGCGCTGGCGCGGGTGTTGGGGTTCTTCTTGGTGAAGCGATTGTCGAGCGGGCCGTGATAGGCGACGTCCCAGGTTTTCGGGTTCACGACGAAGACTTCGCCAGCCTTGGTGACGCCGAGGGATTCGCCGATGAGCTGTTGCTCGTCCATCAGGACCGGAACGGTGACGCCCATCGCGTCCATCTTCTCGGCGACCTGTTCGCGGGTCAGGCCTTCGGTCGAGTTGATCATGAAGAAGAGGACGCCCTTCTCGGTGTAGCTGTCGGCGAGCTGCTGGAGCTCGGCGGCGGCTTTTTCGGAGAAGGTGGAGTCGAGCGTTTGCGACATCAGGACGATGGCGGGCGCGTACCGGTAGTAGTGCAGCTCGTGGTGCATCCGGTTCTGGTCGGTGAGCTGGAAGTTGTCGGCCTTGGCGGGCACGGCGACTTCAGCCTTCGCCGTCGGCGCGGCGAAGCCGGCCTGGACGCCTGCGATGGCGGCGACGCCGAGAATACCGGCGGCAGCGACCGTCGTCATCAATCCTGGTTTCATGAACTCTGTCTCCCTCGAGCGCGCCGAAGCGCATGGCAGGCGATTATTGTAATTCCGGTTCCAATATCTCGCGAAGGGCTCGTTCCGTCAACGAAACAAGCGGTGCGCGAGGGGCGTTAGGGCCCTCGTTTTGCTCACGTTTTAGCGATCCCGTTCGTGAGCGGACGTTCGCGTTAACGTAGGAAACGGCGTCGCCGCTGCTGGTTACGCTAGGTCAGGTTAACGACGCTCGATAAGAAACGGCCCGGATCTGGAGAGATCCGGGCCGCAGCATGTTTAACGTTCGCAGGCTGGACGGGAATCAGGCCCAGCGCAGATCCGCAGGTTTCAGCGGCAGCGAGCGGACGCGATTGCCGGTGGCGGCGAAGATCGCGTTGGTCACGGCCGGGATGACCGGCGGCAGGGCGGGTTCGCCGAGACCGGTTGGCGAATTGTCCGTGATGAGGAAGTGGGCGTCGATCTGCGGCGCCTGGTTCATCCGGATCAGCGGCATGTCGAAGAAGTTGGTCTGCATCGTCTTGCCGCCGTCGAAGGTGATCTCCTGCAGCATCTCGCCGATGCCATCGACGCAGGATCCTTCGACCTGGTTCATGGCGTTGGTCGGGTTGATGATGTGGGAGCCGACATCGCCGACAACCCAGACCTTGGTGACGCGCCACTGGCCGTTCTGTTCGACCTTCACCTTCGCGACGTGGGCGAAGTGGCCCGAGTGCGAGTAGTAGAAGGCGACGCCCATGCCTTCGCCTTTCGGCAGCGAAGCGCGCTGGTCCCAGCCGGACCGTTTGCGGACTTCCTGGAGGCAGGCGGTCTGACGCGCAGGCGAGAAAGCCGCCTGACCCGGCGCCGGCTCTTCGCCCTTGGCGAGGATTTCGATGCGGAAGTCGATCGGGTCCTTGCCGGCGGCGTTGGCGCATTCATCCAGGAAGGACTGGAATGCGAAGCACACCGCGTTGGACGTCGGCGCCCGCAGCGGACCGGTCGGCGCGCCGAGCGGCATCATCGAGCGGCCATAGGCTGTGTGCTCGATGAAGTTGCGCGGGAATTCAGCCGCGTTCATGTCCGCCGAGCTGGCGGTGCGCGTGCCGTTTCCGAAGGTG
Organism: Hyphomonadaceae bacterium; assembly: GCA_041987265.1. Lineage (GTDB taxonomy): Bacteria > Pseudomonadota > Alphaproteobacteria > Caulobacterales > Hyphomonadaceae > IH12. The sequence continues at coordinate 9,692 of JBHIWT010000071.1, read as the reverse complement.
ACGAAGTGGTCCATCAGCGCGACGAGGTTGTTGTCCCCATCGATGCCGGCCTTGAAGTTGTGCCAGCCGCCGGGGCGGTAGGGGTCGTGCTGGATGTCGTCTTCGCGGGTCCACAACACCTTGACCGGGATGTTGCCGGCCTGTTTCGAGATCGCGGCCGCCTCGACCATGTAGTCGTTGGACAGGCGCCGGCCGAAGCCGCCGCCGCAACGGATCATGTGGACCGTGATCTTGTCCGCCTCGACGCCCAGCGTGCTGGAGACGAGGTTGATGCCGGGGCCCGGAAGCTGGGTCGGGGCCCAGATCTCGATCGTGCCGTCGTCTTTTGCGTGAGCCGTGCAGTTCTGCGGCTCAAGCGGCGCGTGCGGGATGAAGGGGTAGGAATACGCCGCTTCAAGCGTTTTCGCTGCGCTGGCCATCGCCGCCTTGGTGGCGACAGCGGCTGCGTCGCCGTCCATTCCGCGCGGAGCGATCCATTGCTGGGGTTCCTGGCCGGCGAACTCGGCGGCGGTCGCTGCGAAACCGGCCGAGCTTTGCTGGGCGGTGTCGTTGAGCTCCCATTCGACCTTGAGCTGCTGGCGCGCCTTGTTGGTCGACCACCAGTCGTCGCCGACGATGGCGACGCCATCCATCAGGCCCATCAGGTCGTCGGTCTGGCCGCGGACGATGAAGCAATCGGTGACGCCGGGAAGCGCCTTGATCTCATCGATGTTGGCCGAAGCGACCTTGGCCGCGAAGACCGGCGCCTTCTGGAAGGAGGCGACCTTCATGCCGGGGACTTCAACGTCGATGCCGAAGATCGGCTCGCCGCGAACGATGCGCGGGCTGTCCCAGTTGAGGACGTCCTTGCCGATGATGCGGAAGTCGGCGGCATCCTTCAGCTTGAGATCGTCGTTGCCTGGGGCTTCGAGCAGGGCCGCGTCGTTGGCGAGATCGCCGTAGCTGATCGTGCGGTTGGAAGCGGCGTGGACCACTTTCGACGGCTGCGTCGTCAGTTCGGCGACCGGCACGCCCCACTTGGTGGCGGCGGCCTGCATCAGCATGGCGCGGGCTGCGGCGCCGACCTGGCGGTGGGACATCCAGTGGGTTGGCGTGGAGCGCGAGCCGCCCGCCATCTGGAAGCCGTAGCGATCCTGGTCTGCGTCGGCCATTTCGAGTTCGACGTCGTTCCAGTCGACGTCGAGCTCTTCGGCGATCAGCATGGGCAGCATGGTTTTGACGCCCTGACCGCATTCAGGGTTCTTGGCCATGATGCGGGTGGTGCCGTCCGGCGCGATGGCGACGAAGGCGTTGATGTCGACCGGCGGCAGCGCCGGTTCGGCCGGCGCGGCGGCGGCGGTGGAGCCGTCGGTCGGGTCGGCGGTGGCGCAGGCGGTGGTGAGGGCGAGCATGAAGCCGCCGCCAGCTGCTGCGGAAACTTTCAGGAAGGAGCGACGGCTCTCGTCGATCTCTTTCTCTGCGCGATCAAAAATATCGAGTGGCATGTGTCTCAGACCTCCCGCGAGTCGGTTGTGTCGGCGCCCGCGGCCGTCTTGATGGCTTCGCGGATGCGTTTGTAGGTGCCGCACCGGCAGGCGTTGCCGGCCATCGCCGTGTCGATTTCGGAGTCCGAGGGCGAGGAATTGGTGCTCAGCAGGGCGGTGGCCGCCATGATCTGTCCGGCCTGGCAGTAGCCGCACTGGAGCACGTCGACGTCGAGCCAGGCTTTCTGGACGGCCTGGCCGACCGGCGTTTCCTGGACGCTTTCAATGGTGTTGATGCGTTTGCCGACAGCCGAGGAGACCGGGGTGACGCATGAGCGGGCCGGCTGGCCGTCGATGTGGACCGTGCAGGCGCCGCAGGCGGAGACGCCGCAGCCGAACTTGGTGCCTTTCAGGCCGATCTTGTCGCGGACGACCCAGAGGAGCGGCATGTCGCCCTCTACATCGACCGTATGGGTCTGTCCGTTGACGTTGAGTGTGTATGCCATTGACTGCCTCTCCCCAGACATCACCGGGCGTGCACTCCCGGGCGTCCTTTGTGTTGCGGCGCGCGGCGATGAGATCGGATCGCGCACCCAAGATGCAGCTGTCGCTCCCGCCTGAGCGGCGAGGAGGCAGCGCGCTTCGTATGATTCATTAACCGCTGATCGGCGTCTCAACAATCGTTGCGCACAATGATCGCGGCGGATTCTGGCGTTGAGTGAAACACACATGCGCGAGCGGGCGCGCTGTGCGTCGCTCTTGCAATGCATTTGCAGGTGTGGAGTGGTTGCCTCGAAGGCAGTGGTGACGCCTTCAGTCTTCCGCGCGCGCCGCCAATGCCTGCTTGTAGCCTTCCATTGCGCGTTCGGACTCGGGGTAGAAGTGGAGTTCGGCCTGGAAGCCGATGGCGGCGCCATTGGGATCGTCGAGTCGACCAAGGAGGAAGCTGGCCATTCCTGCGAGGTCGCCTTCGCGGGGTTTGATCTCGTAGCCGAGGCGTTGGGAGAGCTTGTCGTAGTGGGCGACGATGCCATCTACGCCACCGAGTTCTGCGGGCATGGTTTCGCGCGTGCCCCAGTCCGCGTAGGCCCATGAGAGTGCATTGAAGAGACCAGAATAAGCGGCGCTGCGGTGGTTGTTGTAGGCGATGGCGTCGATCTGGATGTCTGGGTGGGTGCGGGCGTGTTTTTCGAGCACGTCGCGCATGCGGGTGAATTCGTTCTGGATAAGGACGTGTTCGAGTTCGCCGATCGTGAAGTAGAGCGCGCCGGGGTCTTCAGCTGAGGCCAGCGTCGCGTCGATCATGTCAACGAGCTGCGGGGCGTATTGCAACGACGGGCTGACGGCGATGTAGAAGTCGAACTCGTTGGGGGCGGTGCGGAAGAGGTTGGCGACGAAGAGCCCGGACAAGGAATGGCCGACGATGAAGCGGCTGTCTTCGGTGCGGTACCTGGCGTCGACGTGAGGAATTACTTCGGTGCGCAGGAAGTTCGCGTAGCGGTCGGCGGCGGGGCTGGGGTCGGAGGATTCCTGCGAGACGAAGGGATAGTTGTCGCGACCGTAATCGCCCTGCTCAGGGAGGCCGACGACGATCATGGCGTCGATTTCATTATGCTCGGAGAGCAAGTCGACGATCTGGACGGCCCAGTGGAAATTGTCCTCCTCATTGAGGACGTAGAGGACGGGATAGCTTCGGGTTTCGTCGTCGTAGCCGGCGGGGAGGTGGACAAGGATGGGGCGGCCGTCTTCGTAGTTTCTTGATGGCAGGTGGACGGTTTCGGGTGACTGCGCGTGGGCCGGGCCTAGCGAAAGAAGGCCGACCAATACGATCGACCACGCGACGCGACCGACCCGGCGCAGAATAGTGTTCGACATATTACCCCGCCCTTTTGTCCAAGCTGGACCAGCGCGGACAGCGATGCCGAGAAATGTGGCTGAAGTTTGAGGCGCCGGGTCAAGTGGCCGTGAGGGCGGCGCTTACCTGCCCTTGAACACCGGCGCGCGTTTTTCGACGAAGGCTTTTGCCGCTTCCTTGTGGTCTTCGGTGTTGGCCGAGGCGGACTGGTGGCGCGCTTCGGTGTCGAGGCTCAAGGAAAGGTCGCCCTGTTCGGCGACGTTGAGCGAGTGCTTCATCATGCCGAGCGTGAGGGTGGGGCCGGAGGCGAAGCGTTTGGCCATTTCCATTGCGGATGAAGCGAGCGCGTCGGGTTCGACCACCTTGTTGATGATGCCGAGGCGTTCGCCTTCTTCGGCGAGGATGACGTCGGAGGTGAAGTAGAGTTCGCGCGCCTTGGCCGCGCCGACCAGCTGGGTGAGGAAATAGGTGCCGCCGAAATCGCCGGCGAGGCCGACCTTCATGAAGGCGGTGGTGAGCTTTGCGCCCTTGGCGGCGATGCGGAAGTCGCAGGCGAGGGCCATGGAGAGGCCGGCGCCGGCGGCGGCGCCGGGGATCGCGGCGATGGTGATCTTGGGACAGTCGTGAAGCCAGCGGGAGACTTCCATGCGCTTGCGCAGGTCGAATGACGCGGACTCGACGGAGCGACCGTGATTGGCGCCGCCGTCGTTGGAGGCGAACCCCTTGACGTCGCCGCCCGCGCAGAAGGCGCCGCCCGCGCCGGTGAGGACGATGGCGCCGACATTGGGATCGCCGGCGAGGCGGGGCACGGCGTCGTTGAGGGCTTCGAGCATGGGCCCCGAGAGGGCGTTGCGCGCCTCGGGGCGGTTCATGGTGAGGACGGCGACGCCGTCTTCGACGGTTTCGAGCAGGTCGGACATGGTGCGTTTCCCTTGACGTTTTCACCAGCGTAGGTGGCGGGCGGAAAGCACGCAAGGATTGATGGGGCGAGCTCGCCAGTGTCGCGCGCGGCGTTTGCGGTTAGAGTGGGCGGATAAGAAGATTATGGGAGAGACGCATGTACACGGTCAGCCTGGGGGAGTCGCTGTTTCCGGCGCAGGGCGGGGAGCCGCCGGCGCCGATGACGATTGGGGACATGTTGAACGGGGTGGCGGCGCGATCCGGCGACCGGATGGCGCTGAGCGAGCTGGGCTATGACGGGGAGATCAAGCGAGTCTGGAGCTATGCGCAGCTGCTGGCGGACACCGAACGGCTGGCGAAGGCGCTGGCGAGCCGGCATGAGCAGGGCGCGCGGATTGCGGTCTATGCGAACAACGTTCCTGAATGGGTGATGCTGGAGCTGGCGTGCGGGCTGGCGGGACTGACGCTGGTGACGGTGAACCCGGCTTACCAGAAGCGGGAGCTGAAGTTCGTGCTGGAACAGTCGCGGTCGGAAGCGATCTACTATGTCGAGAGCTTCCGCGGCAATCCGATGAAGGAGATCGCCGATGCGGTGTGCGACGAGATCCCGGCGATCAAACATCGCATCGTGCTGGACGATCACGAGGCGCTGTTTGACGGCGAGGATCGCGGGGAATTGCGTTCGCCCGGGGCGCATGACGCGGTGCAGATCCAGTACACGTCGGGCACGACGGGTTTTCCCAAGGGCGCGTTGCTGAGCCACAACAACCTGGTGCGCAACGGGATCGAGACGATGAGCCGGGCCGGGATCGGCGAGGGCGGATCGTTCGTGCACAACATGCCGCTGTTCCACACCACGGGGTGCGCGATCCTGGTGCTGGGCGGGTTCGCGATGGGCGCTTCGATGTATCTGGCGCCGATGTTCGATCCGGCGATGATCGCAAAGGTGATCGAGCGCGAGCGGACGGATTTCATCCTTGGCGTGCCGACGATGCTGGTGGCGCTGATCGACGAAGTGGAGAAGTCAGGCCGCGATGTTTCGTCGGTGAAGCGGATCATGTCGGGCGGGGCGATGGTGGCGCCGGAGCTTTGCCGCAAGGCGCAGGCCGTGCTGGGCGCGCCGATCCAGATTGTCTACGGGCAGACCGAGACGTCGCCGGTGATCACGCAGGCGTGGTTCGAGGATTCGCTGGAAGACCTGACGCAGACGATCGGCCAGCCCTCGCCGTATGTCGAAGTGTCGATCCGCAATCCGGCGGACAATACTGTCGCGCCGATCGGCGAGCAGGGAGAGATCTGCTGTCGCGGATACCTGGTGATGATCGGGTACAACGATAACCCCGAGGCGACGGCTGCGGCGATTGACGAGGAAGGCTGGCTGCACACTGGCGATCTGGGGCGGATGGATGAACGCGGCTATCTGAAGATCACCGGCCGGGTGAAGGAGATGATCATCCGCGGCGGCGAGAACCTGTTCCCGGCGGAGATCGAGAACGCGATGCTGGAGCACGAGGCGATTGCGGAAGTGGCGGTTGTGGGCGTGCCCGACGAGAAGTGGGGCGAGCAGGTGGTGTGCTTCATGCGCGGGACCGGCGCGGAGCGGCCGGATGATGCAGCGCTGAAAGCCTTTATCCGGGAGCGGTTGTCGCCGCAGAAGACGCCGGCGGAATGGCATTGGGTGGAGGAATGGCCGCTGACGGGGTCGGGCAAGATCCAGAAGTTCAAGTTGCGCGAGGCGTATGAGGGCGGCGCATTCAGCGACGCATAGCAACGCAGATCAAGGCATCGCCGTATCGGCGAGGGAGGGTGACGACATGAAGCTGCAAAGAAAGTTGCTGGCTGCGCTGATGGCGCCGGTGCTGGCGGCCTGTGCGCATGCGCAGGAAAGTGAAGGCGAAAGCGGCATGCGGCGCGTGCCGGTGCAGATGGATGAAGGCGCGGTCGCGCTCTATGACGGCGCAGCGCCCGGATCGGAAGGCGCGAGCTACGACGAAGTCTGGACCCATAACGGAAGCGAACGCTGGGCGCGCAATGTCACGCGTCCGACCTTGCTGCCGGTGTTGCCGGAGGCTGGCGAGGCGACCGGGGCGGCGGTGATCGTCATTCCCGGCGGCGGCTTCCAGTTCGTGTCGATGGACAATGAAGGCTATCCGATCGCTGAATGGCTGGCCGCGCGCGGCGTCGCCGCCTTCGTCCTGAAATACCGGGTGATGCAGACACCGGAAGCCGAGGCGGACTTTGCCGAAGTGATGCGGCGGCTGTTTGCGCCTGCCCCGGGTGACGAGCGCGTGGATATCTCAAAGGGGATACCGTTTGCCGTGGCGGATGCGCAGGAAGCGTTGCGGATCGTGGAGGCGCGCAGCGCGGAATGGGGCGTCGATACCGACCGGATCGGCATGCTGGGATTTTCGGCTGGTGCGATGACGACGATGGGGGTGGCGCTGGCGGAGGGCGATGCGCCCCGGCCGGACTTCATCGGCTATATCTACGGGTCGATGACGCCGGTTGATGCGCCTGAGTCAGCGCCGCCGATGTTCGCCGCGCTTGCCGCCGATGACGGGTTGTTTGGCGCGCAGGGCTTTGGCGTGGTCGAGGCGTGGCGCAAGGCGGGCGCGCCGGTGGAGCTGCACTTCTATGAAACCGGCGGGCACGGGTTCGGATCTTACAAGCGCGGCGTGACGGCGGACGGCTGGTTCGACCAGTTCATGCAATGGATGAAGGCCCGTGGCGTGCTGGCCGGCGACACGTCTGGCTGATCGGGCGGCGATCGAGAGTGCCGCTTGCGGGGCGCGTAGTGTTCGGCTGTGCTCAGGTTGTGCAGTGATCCAGGAATCGAACTTCGACTCGGCGATTGGCGGCGCGGCCTTCGGACGTTTCATTTGTGGCGATTGGCAACCGTTCTCCAAAGGCCTTCAGGCAGATGCGAGTTGGGGAAAGGCCAAGCCGCTGCAATTCTAGAGATACTGCTCGGGCGCGACGCAGCGAAAGATTTCTGTTGTAAGCGTCGCTGCCCAATGAGTCGGTGTGACCGCGAATCTCAGCGACGCCGTTTGGTGGGAACGCCTCGAGGATGGTGGGAAGTTGTCCTCGAGTCTTTTCGCCGAGTAGGTCGCTGTCGAAGGCGAAGTTAGCGTCCCTGATGTGCCATTGCGGACGGGAAGCGATGGCGCCGACCGCATCGATGTCGGCGCCCCTGTATTCGCGCTTTTGACAATGCTTGCCTTGGTCCGTGAGGCGGACGGCATCAAATGATAGGCCCGCCACTTCGGCCGGTGAAAGTTGATCCGAGAGGGCCCGGCCAATGTCGAGACCTGTAATCCCGCCGGTGATTTTTCCGACTTCGTACCAGCTTCCATTGGCCCGGATCGCGACCTGCGTCGGCTCGTTCCACCCCTGTTCGAACACGAATAGGTCCGGGCCGTCTTGATCCACGAGAACGTTGTCGATGAAGTGAAAGACGGCGCTGCCTCCACAGCCCAGCGTCAGATAGTGGCCCCCGCCTTCCCCGTGAGCGTCCTCATGGTCCGGCGGACCGAGGGCGTCTTCGACATCGGTGAACTTCAGGTCCGCGTCGCCCTGATTGTTGTAGTCCGTGACGTTGTCGGCAAAGGCTTGCTCTCCCATTCCGAACGTTATCTGGGCGTCGCCTTCGCCCTTCCACTGGCCCACTGCCCACTCACTCTGCTGGGCGTGCGCCGTAGCCGATGCTGCAATAACGATTGCGGAAACGAGCGCTGCAGCAGAAACGAGAAGAGGGTTGTTCTTATACCTTTGCCCCATGGGAAGCTGCTAGCACGGTTTGGAGATTGCGGGGAGGCGCCGACGATGCGATCGCGGCCATCCTTCGAGTCCACGCGGTTTGCGCGTTCTCAGGATGAGGAATAGCGCATTCGCCTAGCGCGTCGGGACGGGGACGTCGCCGCGGTAGTCGTAGAAGCCGCGTCCGGTTTTCTTACCGAGCCAGCCGGCTTCGACGTATTTCACCAGGAGCGGGCAGGGACGGTATTTGGTGTCGGCGAGGCCGTCGTGGAGGACCTGCATGATGGAGAGACAGGTATCGAGACCGATGAAGTCCGCGAGTTCGAGCGGGCCCATCGGATGGTTGGCGCCGAGCTTCATGGCGGTGTCGATCGATTCAACCGTGCCGACGCCTTCATAGAGCGTGTAGACCGCCTCGTTGATCATCGGGACGAGGACGCGGTTGACGATGAAGGCCGGGAAGTCTTCGGCGTTGGTGGCGCGCTTGCCGAGACGTTCGACCAGCATGATGGCTTCGTCGTAGGTCTGCTGGTCGGTGGCGAGGCCGCGGATTACTTCGACCAGCGTCATCAGCGGCACCGGGTTCATGAAGTGCAGGCCGATGAATTTTTCCGGGCGGTCGGTGGCCGATCCGAGGCGGGTGATCGAGATCGAGGAGGTGTTGGTGGAGAGCACCGCATCCTTCTTGAGGATCGGACAGAGGCCTTCGAAGATCTTGAGCTTGACGGCTTCCTTTTCGGTCGCGGCCTCGATGGCGAGGTCGATGTCGGAGAAGGACTTGATGTCGGTGGAGCCGGTGATGCGCTTGAGCGCGTCCTGCGCCTGTTCGGTCGTGATCATGTCGCGACCGACCTGGCGTCTCAGGTTCTTGTCGATCGTGGCGATGCCGGCGTCGAGGCGGTCCTGCGAAATGTCGTTGAGGATGACATCATAACCGGACAGTGCGCAGACATGGGCGATGCCGTTGCCCATCTGTCCCGCACCAATGACGCCTACAGACTGAAATGCGCTCATAGAAGACGAGTACCTGTGATTCCTGACGAATCCCTATCGATTCGCGCCCTGCATGCCGCAGCGCAGGGTGAGGTTTTCGCACGCGCACAATGATCCGTGAAGACTTAGTGGCGCTGATCAAAGGGACTTGATGTCGCCATGCCACACACGCAGCGGGCGAAAACGCCCGGTTTATAAGGGCTGGCGGGCGATTTAACCGTGTTTGAGCGGGGTCAATTACAGCAGTAGACGGATGGTCGAGCTTGCCCCGTGTGTAAGAAGGGCGCCAATAGGGCTACGTTCGCGGCCCTGGAACCGCTAGGCTGGGCGCAAAGGACCGGGTGGCCGCGTTGCGCGCCGCCAGCCAAGACGAAGAGGAATTCACAGATGTTGAAACTGGTTTGCGGCGCTGTCTCAGGTTTTGTCAGTCAAACAGTTTCCAATCAAATCTGGGAATCAATATTTTGAAACTTCCGGAGTTAATTTCCAAAGGCAAATCCTGGAATCAAATCCCGAATCAGTATTTCCGGGACTTTATTTCTATTTCCAAAATTTAATATGTGGTATTATAATGAAGTGCAATGATAAATGAAACAATTGGATTAATATAATTTGTATAATTTTTCAGTACATTTTTAATAGACAGTACGTACATCCGCATGTATCTCTTACTACAGCGTCGGGTGATATATAAGCCATGGGACTTAGATTGTGAACAGCAT
>JBHIWT010000070.1:0-15538 GCA_041987265.1 Hyphomonadaceae bacterium | reverse complement strand
GCTTTCGCGCCGCCGTGCCGGGGCTTGCGCCAAGCACTGTCCCCGGCTACGCCACCCGCTGCCGGGTACCGCACGGCGCAACCAGAAGAGAGCACCTGCATGAGCGAGAGGCCGCCGGCCATCAGCCATGGCTTGATGCCGAGGCTGGTGTGGTGGGTGAGGGACAGGATGGCGTCGGTGGCGGCGGCGATCGAGATCGAAATGGTCAGCGAATAATCGACGATCAGCGCCGAGCCGGAGAACAGGCCGGCGAGCGGATGGAAGAGGCGGGACGCCGCCTGGTAACCGCCGCCGCCGTTCGGGAACAGGGCGATGATCTGGACGTAGGCCATCGAAATGATGACGACGGTGATGGCGGTGACGAGCGCGAGCCAGAGGACGAGCGGCTCGTGGCCGGCCATCGCCTTGTAGGCTTCTTCCGGACCGTAGTTGGCGGAGGAGAGACCGTCGGCGCCGACGCCGGCCCATGCGAGCACGGCGACGAGGGCGGCATGACGCCATGTCTCCCAGCTGAGGGGGTCGCGTTTCTGGCCCGAAAGCCGGCCTCGCACTCGATCAATGAAACTCATGTTGCGTTGTCGCTATCCATGACGCCGCTGCGGACGATCGCTGGCTGGGGCCAGTTTCGAGGTCGTACTTGCGGTTCTGTCCCTTGTCGGTCCGGACGCCGGAAACGTTGCCGCGGAAGGCTCCGCGACCCTTTGATCCGGGTTATTCAGCGATCATGCCATTAGAGCAGAAAACGGTTAAGAAAGGCCGGAGAATCGAAGTCGGCCCGGCATTGGGCGCAAACGCCCGGATCGTCCAGATATGCTCACCATCCAGGATTTTACCTACAGGATACAGGGGCGTGCGCTTTTTGATGGAGCGTCAGCGCAGATACCGGACGGCTGGAAGGTTGGTCTGGTTGGCCGAAACGGGACAGGCAAATCGACGCTGTTACGGTTAATCCAGTCGGAGACAGCGAGCGGCGGGGATGCGATCCGGCTGAAATCAGGCGCGCGGATCGGCGTGGTCGAACAGGAAGTGGCGGCCAGCAAGGACCTGTTGCTGGACGTCGTGCTGGAGGCCGATGAGGAGCGGGCGCGGCTGTTGCGGCTGCTGGAGGAGGAGCCGGACGGCGAAACGATTGGCGAGGCGCACGAGCGGCTGGCGGACATCGATGCGTGGTCAGCGGAAGCGCGGGCCGCGCGGGTGCTGGCCGGGCTGGGGTTTTCGCAGGCGGACATGGCGCGGCCATGCGCGGAGTTTTCCGGCGGCTGGCGAATGCGTGCGGCGCTCGCGGGGGTGTTGTTCTCGACGCCGGACCTGTTGTTGCTGGATGAGCCGACCAATTATCTCGACCTTGAGGGTGCCAGCTGGCTGGAAGGATATCTGAAGCGCTATCCGCGCACGCTGATCATCGTGAGCCACGATCGCGACATGCTGAACCGCAGCGTGTCGCACATCCTGGCGCTGGAAGACCTGAAGCTGGTGATGAATCCCGGCGGGTATGACGATTACCTGAAGGCGCGCGCAGACCGGCAGGCGCATCTGTCTTCGATGCGGGCCAAGCAGGACGCGCAGCGGGCGCACCTGCAATCGTTCGTCGACCGGTTCCGGGCCAAGGCGTCGAAGGCGCGGCAGGCGCAGAGCCGGGTGAAGATGCTGGAGCGGATGCAGGAGATCGCGGTGCCGCTGGAACAGCGCACGACGCCGTTTTCGTTTCCCAATCCCGAGCCGCTGGCGTCGCCGATCCTGCGGCTGGAATCTGCCGAGCTTGGCTATGCGCCGGGGCAGCCTGTGTTGCGCGATGTCGAGTTGCGCCTGGACATGGAGGACCGGATCGCGATCGTCGGGGCCAATGGTCAGGGCAAGACGACGCTGGTGAAGGCGATCGGGCAGCGGCTGGAGTTGTTGGCCGGGACGCGGATCGCGTCGTCGAAACTGCGGATCGGGTATTTCTCGCAGGACCAGCTGGACGAGTTACAGGCGGGGGAGACGGTGCTGGAGCACGTGCAGGCGCTGGACCCGGAGATGGGCCAGGCAAAGGCGCGCGGGCTGGCGGCGCAGTTCGGGTTTGGCGCGGAGAAGGTTGGCACGCAGGTTGAGAAGCTGTCGGGCGGGGAAAAGGTGCGGTTGCTGCTGGGGCTGACGACCTGGGCGAAACCACATGTGCTGATCCTCGACGAGCCGACCAGCCACCTCGACATCGACAGCCGCGAGGCGCTGATCGTTGCCCTGAACGAGTTCGAAGGCGCCGTGCTGCTGATCACGCACGACACGTATCTGGCGGAAGGGGCGAGCGATCAGATCTGGCTGGTGAAGGACGGCGGGGTGGCGCCTTACGATGGCGATATCTCCGATTACCGCGCGATGGTGATGGCGGCGGATCGCGAGTCGGGCGGCGGGGCCGGCGCGCGGACGGGTCCGGGGAGCAGCTACAAGGCGCCTGAGCCGAAGACTGAGGAGCCGAAGCCGACTCCAGCAGCTTCACAGCCGGTGCGGCGCAAGCCGACCAACAAGGAACGCGAGCGGGTGAAGCAGGCGGAGAAGGCGCTTGGCGAGGCGCAGGCGAAGCTGGCGGAGCTGGATGCGGCGCTGGCGGCGCCGGACGCATTCGAGGATGCAGCGCGCGGGCAGCGGCTGTCTCAGGAGCGCGCCGAATGGGCCGACAAGCTGGAAGCCGCCGAGCTGGAATGGCTGGAAGCGAACGAGGTGATCGAGGCTCTGGGCGGTTAGATTCGACTTGCCGCCATCCTTTGAGACGCCGCTTTGCCGCTCCTCAGGATGAGATTCGTACGCTGACACGTGGTTCCTCCCCCGAGCGGGGGAGGACAGGAGGGGGCCGGAACTCGATTCCGGACGATGAAACGTGACCGTAGTCCCCCCTCTTGGTCTCCCCCCGTTCGGGGGGAGAGATGGGCGTTGCGAGGGTGTCGTTGTCGATGCTTCGACAAGCTCAGGATTAGGAACGACTAGCGCTGTGGCGTGTAGACGGCGCGCTGGTTGATGGTGGGGCGGCGGATTTCGAGGCGCGAGGGGGTGAAGCCGGCGGCGATGAGCTGCTTATCGATCCAGACGAGGATGTTTTCGAACGTGGGGCGTTCGAGGCCTTCGATGTCGTTGAGGAGCTGGTGGTCGAGCCGGGCGAGGGTTTCGTTCAGGGCCGCGCCGAATGCGCCGAGATCAACGACCCAGCCTTCCTCGTTGGGCTGGGCGGTAGCCATGGCGGCCTCCACGACGAAGGAATGGCCGTGGATACGGCGATAACCGTCCGGCGCGCCCTTGGCGTCGATATAGTGGCTCGCTTCGAAGGAGCCGGAGACGGAGACTTCAAACATGGCGGTCTGGTTCGGTTTTCGTCGGTTCGAGGCGCTGAGATAGCGTCGGGGCCGGGCGTGGGCAATGGTTGGGCTGTCCACTGTGCAATGGCGCTTCGTCGCGCCGCGCGCTTGTGCGGGTTTTGGATCGCGCCGTATACCTGACGGAGGTTTGCCGCTGGCGTCTGGGAGAGAGAATTGATGCGCATTTCCAAGCTGTTGCTCGCCGGGGTGGTTCTTGCCCTGCCGGTCTCGCTGCCGGTCTCTCAGGCGGAAACGAGCGATCAGATCATCGCCATGGTCGATAAGCGCCAGGGGATGACGGCGGATGTATCGCGCAAGATCTGGGAATGGGCCGAGGTTGGCTACAAGGAGAACCAGTCTTCGGAGCTTCTGGCGACTTCACTGGAGGCGGAAGGGTTCACGGTCGAGCGGGGCGTGGCCGGCATTCCGACTGCGTTTGTCGCGAAGTGGCGCCAGGGCGACGGGCCGACGATTGCGATCCTTGGCGAGTTCGATGCCCTGCCGGGCATCAACCAGGACGCCGTGCCGGACCGTTCGCCGATCGAAGGCAAGGGCGCCGGGCATGCGTGCGGACATAACCTGTTCGGTGCGGGGTCGCTGACCGCGGCGATCAGCGTCAAGGAATGGCTGGAGCGGACGGGTACGCCGGGCGAGATCCGGTTTTATGGGACACCGGCGGAAGAGGGCGGCAGCGGCAAGGTCTACATGGTGCGCGCCGGGCTGTTCGACGATGTCGACATCACGATCCACTGGCATGCCGACGACGAGAATTCGGCGGCGGCGCGGACGTCGCTGGCGAACCGGTCCGCCAAGTTCCGGTTCAGCGGACTGTCGGCGCATGCGGCAGGCGCGCCGCACAAGGCGCGCTCGGCGCTCGATGGCGTCGAGGCCATGAACATGATGGCCAACATGATGCACGAACACATGCCGCAGGATGCGCGCATGCATTATGTGATCACGCAGGGCGGGCTGGCCCCGAACGTCGTGCCGGACTTCGCCGAGGTGTTCTATTATGTCCGCCACCCCGACCCGGTTGAGGTGGAGGCGATCTGGGGACGGCTGGAAGATGCGGCCACGGGCGCCGCGCTTGGCACGGGGACAAAGGTCGACTGGGAGATCATCCACGGCAACAATCCGTTGCTGGTGAACGAACCGCTGGCGAAGATGATGGACGAAAAGCTTCGCCTGGTCGGCGGGGTGACCTACACCCCGGCGGAACAGGCGTTCGCGCGCGGCATCTATGCGTCGTTCGACAACCCTACCGAGGAGATCGGCGATCAGGAGACGATCGGGGAATACGACCTGACGCTGGGCTATGGTTCGACCGATGTCGGCGATGTTTCCTATGCGACGCCGACTGTGGGCGTGCGCACGGCGACCTGGGTGCCGGGAACATCATCGCATTCCTGGCAGGCGGTTGCGGCGAGCGGGATGTCGATCGGTGTGAAAGGCGCGCAGGTGGCGGCGAAGGCGATGACGCTGGCGGCGGTGGAGCTCTATGAAAACGAGGCGCTGCGCAACGAAGCGCGGGCGGCTTTCGATGAAGCGCGCGGACCGGATTACAAGTACAAGTCGTTGCTGGGCGATCGCGATCCGCCGCTGGATTACCGCGACTAGTTTACCGGCAGGTAATCCCAAACATGACGGGCGCAACTGGTCCTGCGAGGCCGGTCGTGCTATTGTGAGAGCAATCGAAAAGGCCTGAGTTCAGTTCGTTTCCTCCCCTTACCACTAGCGCCCAGCGCAGCTGGGAGGGAGGCAACGATGTCAAAATCGCTGCTCGTGTGGAGCGTGCTTCTTCCGATCGTTACGGCTGCTTGCACCGCTTCCGATGAGCCGACCGATACCGCAATTTCAGATGTTCCGCTGGAGCTCAGCGGCGCTTGGACGATCCAGAACGTGAAACTGGAGTCGGGTGAGCTTGCGGGTTCACATACGTTCGATGTTCAGCCAAGCGTCGTGATCTTCACGGACGATCACTACTCTGTCGTCGCGGTCTCCGGGTTTGCGCACCGCGGTTACATTGGGAGCGAACCGACGGATGAAGAGATCGCGCGAACGTATGCGCCCTTTGTCGGACATTCGGGCCAGTACACGCTCGATGATGGAGACCTGAGGCTGAGCCCTCTGGTCGCCAAGGATCCCGGACAGATGGTTGACGGCGCGGAGATCAGCTACGCCGTGAGCTGGACCGACGATGGCGACCTGCTTCTGGATACGACATCAGAAGCCAATGGCCGCGAGACGGTGCGGCTGGTGCGCGTGGACCAGGATGATCTGGACCTGTCTCCGACCGAGGAGCGCTTTCAGGGCGTATGGCGGCGCGTGGAGCAGGTATTCGGTACCGGAGAGGAGGCGGAAGGCCACCTCGAGGACATGCAGCCGGGCTATTATATCTTCCATGGGGATACGTTTGCCGCGAACTTCGTTGCGTCGTTCGAGCCGCGCGCCCTGTTGGGCGAAGCGCCTACGGAAGCTGATTATGCGGACGCGTTTGGCGCCTACCGGAGTTATGCCGGGCGGTTCAGCGTGTTCGAGGATGAGCTGACCTTCTGGCCGGCGGTTGCGATCAATCCGAACAACATGCGTGGCCGGCCGTTTCGCCAGATGCGGCTGGAGTGGTCAGGCGATGATGTCTGGATGATCTATCCGAACAATTACGGGATCGAAACGCACACGCGCATTACGCGGGTGAGCGATTAGGCGCGCGTGGCGCTGCTAGGTCGCTGATGGATCGCGCGCGGCGGCTTCGATGTGCCGGCCGCCGTCGACCATAATGGTCTGACCGGTGGTGGCGCGGGCCTTGAGGAGATAGGCGGCGGCGTCGGCGATGTCTTCAGCGGTGGGGCCGCGTTCGAGCGGCGTCTCGTCGTGCCTTGCAATGAAGTGCGCATCGTTAGCGGCGGAAACGTCTGGAAGGGTATAGCCCGGCGCGATGGCGTTGACGCGGAAGCGCGGCGCGAGCGCGCGGGACATCAGTTCGGTGAAACCCTGAAGGGCGTACTTCGACAGCGTGTAGGAGAGATTGTCCGGGTTGGGCGCGAACAGCTTGTAGTCGAGGATGTTGATGATTGCGCCGTTCGTGTTGCGGTCTGACGATTCGTGGAGTTTGCGGGTGAGCAGGACCGGCCCGGCGAGGTTGGCGTCGTAATGGCGTGAGAGGTTGTTCTTGGTCACGCTTGAGATGTCGTCGGCTTCGTAGATCGAGGCTGAGTTGACCAGCACATCCGGGGCGCGGCCGTAGAACTGGCGAATGGCGTTGAAGCCTTCGTCGATCGCTTCCGGGCTCGTCTGGTCGAAGGCGACCGACATGGCCTTGGCGCCGGACTTGACGATCTGGCTGGCGACTTCTTCTGCTTCTTCGCGTGAGGCGCGGTAGTGGATGATCATGTCGCAGCCTTCCGCCGCGAGCCGGAGCGCGATGGCGCGACCGAGCCGTTTGGCAGAGCCTGTGACGAGCGCGAGGTGGGGCATGACCAGTTTCCCGTTACGGCGCTGATTCGCGGATGCGAAACGAGTCTAGGCGGCGCGCTTGGCGATGCAATGCGGTGTTGGCGGCCAGGTCAGAAGCTTTGCAGGCCCGCCAAGCCGAACTTCCCTTCGCGCATGGCCTTGGTCGGCTTTTCGCCCTCCATGCGCAGGCCCTTACGCCAGTCGGCCGGATTCACGAAGCGGCCTTCCCAGATGCCGACCTTTGCCGCCGCGGCGCGGTGCTCGGCCGGGACATACCTGGTTGAATACTGGCGGTAGGCGATGGCGTGGCCGTTTTCGACCAGCCATTCCTGTACATCGACGCCGTTTGCCTCGCAGGCGCCGATCAGGCGTTTGTAGCGGTCGGTTCCGGTGATGCGGCAGGTGATCGTGGTGTTGGCGATGTAGCGGTCGAGGGCGTTGGCGGCGCCCGCCCCGCAGCGATAGAGCTGGTCGGTTGAGGAATAGCAGCGCTGGCCTGATTCAGGCGCGTCGATCCCGTCCAGGCGGATGCGTTGTCCGTGGATTTCGATTGTGTCGGCGTCGATGACGGAGGCCTTGCCGGTGATCGTGGCGGGGATGTCCGCCTTGGCGAGTTCGGCGGCGCGGCCGGGCTGGAGGAACCAGGCGAGGATGATTGCGGCGGCGAGGGCGGCGAGCATGCCCATTCGCACCGATCTTCCTGTAGGCCGGGCGGCGGATCTGGCTGAACGGCGGGGGTGGGGAACCTGGATCGCTGTCATGGAAGCCTCCGATTTGGGGAGAGGCTTGCGCTGAACGGTTAGGGAAAGGTTGATTCGCCCGGACAGATGCGGCTGGCGGCTGACTTATGCGGCATAGAGCGCTGTTGCGGTCTGTGGCCTTGCGTGTGGGGGCTGGCTGGTGTTGCTTGCAGGCTGTCCCTAGGGGCTGTTCGGGCCCGTCATACGGAAGTTTTTTGCATGTCCGGAGTGGTCGTGGTCGGCGCCCAGTGGGGCGACGAAGGCAAGGGCAAGATCGTCGACTGGCTGTCGAGCCGGGCGGATGTGGTGGTGCGCTTTCAGGGCGGTCATAACGCCGGCCATACGCTGGTGATCGGGAACAAGACATTCAAGCTGAACCTGTTGCCTTCGGGCGTGGTGCGCGGCGGCAAGCTGTCGATCATCGGCAATGGCGTGGTGGTCGATCCGTGGCAGCTGTTGAGCGAGATCGAGGGGATGGCGAAGGAAGGCGTGAAGTTGTCGCCTTCGGACCTGGTGGTTGCGGACAATGCTGCGCTGATCCTGCCCTGGCACAAGGATATCGATGCGGCGCGCGAGGGCGCGCTGGGCGACGCCAAGATCGGTACGACCAAGCGCGGCATCGGGCCGGCCTATGAGGACAAGGTGGGTCGGCGCGCGATCCGGGTGGCGGATCTTGCCGATCCTGATGCGCTGGACATGAAGCTGGAGCGGCTGCTGGCGCATCACAGGCCGTTGCGTGTGGGGCTTGGCCTTGGTGAGCCGGATGGGGCGAAGCTGAAGGCGGAGCTGCTGGAGCTGGCGCCGAAAGTGTTGGCGTACGCGCAGCCTGTATGGGCGCGGTTGGACGAACAGGTGCGTGCGGGCAAGCGGATCCTGTTTGAAGGCGCGCAGGGCGTGATGCTGGATGTCGATCACGGCACCTATCCGTTCGTCACGTCTTCGAACGTGGTGTCGGGGCAGGCGGCGGCGGGTTCAGGCGTGGGGCCGGGGGCCGTGAGCTATGTCCTGGGGCTGGCGAAGGCATATACGACGCGGGTCGGCTCGGGTCCGTTTCCGACCGAGCAGGAGAATGACATTGGCCAGAGGCTAGGCGAGCGCGGGCATGAGTTCGGGACCGTGACCGGGCGGGCGCGGCGGTGCGGCTGGTTCGACGCCGTGATGGTGAAGCAGGCGTGCGCGGTTTCCGGCGTGAGCGGGCTGGCGCTGACCAAGCTGGACGTGCTGGACGGGTTCGAGGAGATCAAGGTGTGCACCGCCTATCGGCTGGGCGACAAGCTGCTCGATCACTTCCCGGCGGGCATGACGGCGCAGGCGCAGGTCGAGCCGGTCTATGAGACCTTGAAGGGGTGGGAAGGCTCGACCCGCGGCGCGCGATCGTGGACGCAGCTTCCGGGTGAAGCGGTCACGTATGTGCGCCGGCTCGAAGAGCTGGTGGGTCGGCCTGTCTCGCTTCTCTCGACCTCGCCGGAGCGGGAAGACGTGATCCTGATGAAGGATCCGTTCGAGGGTTAGGAGGCCTCGTCGGGAAGGATTGGCGGCGAGTTCTTGCCGGTGTTGTCCTCATGATCGGGCCCCGCCCGGCGATTGCCCTGCGCAAGGCCCACGACAACCGTCGAGAGCATCACAAGAGCTATGAGGTTGGGGAAGGCCATGGCCGCGTTGGCGATGTCGCCTGTGCGCCAGACCAGCTCGATTTCCTGGAACGAGCCGACAAAGATCATCAGGCACCAGAGTACGCGCCACGGAATGGCCAGCGTGGTGCGGCCGCCGGAGAGGTAGGTGACCGCGCGTTCGCCGTAATAGCCCCATGTCAGCAGCGTGGTGAAGGAGAACAGGATCAGTGCGGCCGACGCGATGAGCTGGCCGATCGTGATGTCTCCAAAGACCTGGAACGGATAAACCGCAGCATAGGCGGCGGAGGTCATGTCGAAGCCCTGAAGTTCGGATGTCCAGACGTGGGGGTTTTCCGGGTCGGCGCCCGGGAACACGCCCTTCACAGTCAGCAGAACCAGGCCGGTCATGGTGCAGATCACCATCGTGTCGATGAATGTGCCCATCATGGCGAAACGGCCCTGGCGGGCGGGATCGTTGGTGCGGGCGACGGCGTGGGCCATGGCGGTCGAGCCTTGTCCCGCCTCGTTGGAGAACAGGCCGCGCGCAAAGCCGGCGCGGATGGCGAGCATGACGCCTGCGCCGGTAAAGCCGCCGGCTGCGGCTTGTCCCGTGAAGGCGGCGCCGAAGATCTCGGCGATCGCGAGCGGGATCGAGTCGAGGTTCAGAAGCACGGCGATCAGCGCCATGACGAGGTAGGCGAGCGCCATCGATGGAACGATCTTTTCCGCAACCGAGCCGATCGACTTGATGCCGCCGATGATGACCACGAAGACCGCGATGGCGACAATGACGCCTGCACCCCATTCGGGGATTGCCGGGGCGAGGCCGGTGATTGAGTCCGCGACGGCGTTGGCCTGAATCATATTGCCGGTCGAGATCGACGACATCAGCGTGCCGATACAAAAGACGATGGCCAGCCATTTCCATTTCGGGCCGAGACCCTGGACGATGTAGTTCATCGGGCCGCCGCGGTAGTGGCCGTTTTCATCCTGTGTACGGTAGCGAATGGAGAGCGAGCCTTCGGCGAAGGCGAGCGCCATGCCGAAAATGGCGGTGACCCACATCCAGAAAAGGGCGCCTGGGCCGCCGAGCGTGATGGCCGTGGCGACGCCTGCGAGGTTGCCCGTGCCGACCTGTCCGGAGAGCGCTGTCGAGAGGGCGGCGAAGGGGCTGATCTCGCCTTCTCCCGGCTCTTTCGATTTCTTGAAGAGACCCACGAACGCAGATGGAAGTTTGAGGATCGGATAGAATTTCAGCCGGACCATGAAGAGGATGCCGGCGCCCAGCAGCACGATCACCATGGGCGGGAAGGGCAGAACCTGAGCATCGCCCCATGTGCCGCCCCAGATGAAGTTACTAACCAGGGTGACGTAATCCAGCATCGACATGGGTATGCCCCTCTAATGCGCCCGAGCTACTCTGATGGCCGCCGCAGGGGGGCGGGCCGGTCGGGCGAATGTGCATGCCTTGGGCGATTCCGCCAAGTCCTGCGGCCGATCAGCCACCATTTGGGCGGAATGCTAACAGAACGTTGCCCGGGGGTTCGCCAAAACGGGCATAGCCTGACTGAACATAAAGCGTTCCGTTGGCCGCGACGTAAGGGTGGCTGTCGAGGCCGCCGCCGTGGCCGGGGATGGCGTTGACTGTCTCGTAGGGCCGGTTGGTCTGGTATTCGAACAGGACCTCGCCGGTTTCACCATCGAAAATGCGCAGCATGCCTTCGGTGGTGCCGGTGACGACCGCGCCGTCGACGACCAGCGGGGCTGGCGACATGCCGAGGCGGCAACGGACCGGGCGGCCGTCTGCGTCGCGCTGCGGCGGCATGGTCTGCTGGGGCTGGGGCGGAGACGGCGAGCTGGTTTCGCTGGGGGTCCAGGTGTTCCACGCCCGCGGATCGACAGGCGGCATGGGCGCCGCGACCGGGGTGTAGGCGAGGTCCGCAGGCAGGCGGAAGGTGACGCCGCCTGGCGCTTCGGCGCCGCAATCGGCGACAGACGGCTTGTAGGTCCAGAGGCTGCGCCCAGTGTCGATGTCGAGCGCATGGATGCCCGGGCCCCAGGCGGGGTGATCGTCGGGGCCGCCAGGACGGTCGTTGATGGGCACATAGACGCGCTCGCCGTCGAAGGCGAGGCCCCAGTGAATGCCGCCGGACGCAGAGCCGCGCCCGACCCGGTTGGACCAGACAAGTTGCCGGGTGTCAGGATCAATCGCCCAGACGACTCCGGACTTCTGGCCGATGACGATGAGGTCGCGACCGGATGTGGTTTCGGCGATGACAGCGGAGCCGCCGAAGTCGAAATCCGGGCTGTGGTATTCGCCGGGGAAGTCGCAATTGGCGGCGTTGCGGAAGCAGGCGTAGTTCCAGATGTCGGACTCGGTGGCCTGGAAAACCCAGTCGCGTTCGCCGGTGTCGAGATTGTAGGCGACGACCGCGTCCGAGGTTTCGGTCGCCGGCCATGAGGTGTTTTCACCGGTGCCGGCATAGAGGCGGTTGCGTTTCTCGTCGACGGCCGGGGTGGACCAGATGATGGCGCCGGACGGGCCCCATTGCTGGGTGCCTGTGCGACCCGTGAGAACGGGCTGGGCTTCCGGCATGGTGCGACCGGTCCAGAGCTTTTCACCGGACGCCAGATCAAGCGCGACGACCGCGCCCTGACCCTTGCAGCATTCGTAGTCGTCGTACTGGGTGTAGTTGACCTCGATGGCGGACAGTGGCGCGAAGACGCGATCGCCCATCACGACGGGCGCGCCGGTGATGCGGTTGTATTCGTTGAGCGCGATCTCGGTGACCCAGAGCTTGTCGCCGGTTTCAGCGCTGACCGCGTGGACCCGTCCGGCGGCGTCGCCGAGGACGATGGCTGCGGGCGTGGTGGCAGTCGCTTCGGCAAACGCGAGCGAGGAACGCAGCTTCATGTCGGAGCGGTAGAGCCATTTAATGCAGCCGGAGCCGGCGTCGAGCGCGTAGAGGCGGGCGGCGTCGGTGGTGGCGATGAACAGCGTGTCGCCGACCACGACCGGCTGGGAGCGCATGGTCGGGGTGTTCGGAAAGGCGACGGCCCAGGCGAGTTCGAGGTCGGGCATGTCGGCGCGGGTGAGGCCGACCTGTTCGGCTGTCTGGTTGCGATGGTTCTTCGGGCCGAGGCCAAATGTGGTGGCGAAGCGAGGGGCGCCGTTGAGGTTCACGCGGCGCTGCTTGATGGTGCAGCGGGCTTCTTCAATCCAGGCGTCGTTGGTGGACTCGTTCCTAGGCAGCCACTGGATGAGCTGTTCGAGCTGGTCCTTGGGAACGTTGCGGGCCTCGTACTTCATGTAGCCGAGTTCGAGGGCGTAGCGGATCGTGCCGCTGTTGAGCGTGCGCAGGGATTCAAGCGCGGGAGCGCCGGCGTCGTTGTTGTTGTCGTGGCACTGGGCACAGTATTCGCCATAGACCTGACGGCCGGGATGGGCTTCGTCGAGGGCGGCGCGTTCTGCTGCGGAGATGGCGGCCTCTTCCGGCCGTGGCGTGCAGGCAGCGAGGGCGGCGATGCAGGCGAGCGCGAGGACGCGCGGCAGGGTCCTGTTCGCGTGGGTGTGCATAGCACCGGTGTGGCGCGGATTGCGCATGTCGTCTCTCTCCCCGTCTCGTTGGCCCCGTGTGTCCGGAACTCACGTGTTCTTGGGCAAAGTACAGGCCATCCGGCCAATGACAAATCGGTGATTGCGGGTCGGCTATTCGGCCGCGTGGGAGACTTCCGGGCTGGCCGCCGGGCGAAGTTCCGGCCAGTCGATCAGCTTGTCGATCCCGGCGTGAAATCCACGCGGACGCCAGTTGAGGTCGCGTTCGGCAGGGCCCGCGTCGAGGGCGGGCGGCGCGCGGCGGCGGGCGGAACGCGCGTCAGCAAGGGTGACGAGATCCATCCACGGGCGGCCCTGAAGCGGGCGTTTGCGATCGAGCAGGGAGCAGATGATTTCGGCGACATCGCTGTCGCGGCGTTCAGCGCCGACGGAGAACTCATAGGTCTTGCCGGGAACGCCTTTTTCGGCGGCGGCGATCATGCCGGTGGCGAGATCTTCAACGGGGAGCCAGTCGCGGAAGGCCTGGGTTTCGACGAGGTCGAACTGGCCGCGTTCGCGCAGGGCGGCGATGAGGCGGTTGATTGCGGTCGCACGTTTGTCGTGCGGGCCGAATGCGTTGTCGGCGACACAGGTGATGACCTGCAGCCTGTAAGCGGCGGCATAGGTGTCGAGAAGCTGTGCCCGGACCTGCGCAGGGGCGGAGCGGATGTCGGGCGCTGCGCCTGTAGACGGTGCGCTTGCGCCGCGACGGTTGGCGCAGACGATGCGAAAGCCATCGCGGTCCTCCGGGGGACGGCGTTCGAGTTCGATGCGGGCTGCGTCCAGCACCGAGAAGGTTGCGGCGATGTCGGCGTCGAAGGCTTCGCCGGGTTCATCGGCGCGCGGGGCGGTGAGATGGAAGATGCGGTCGGGCTTGAACTCGCGAAACAGCGAGCGTGTCAGCGTGCGATCGGTGACGTCGGCCTGGAGGCGGACGAAGCTTTCGTTTCCGGTGAGCGGCGCCAGGGCGGGGACCGGCGTTGACTTGAGCAGCGTGTCGATGGCGAGCACGCGATCGCCCCGGTTCACCAGCTCGCATGCGAGGGTGGAACCGACGAATCCGCATCCGCCTGTCACGATGGATCGCAAGCTGAAGCTGCTCCAGGTTGTGGCCGAGGCCATACGGTCGTGATTTTAGCTTGATTCGCCCACCTTCCCCGCTGCGTCAATCGAGGGGGCGGGAGAGCGGGCGGAAAAGACGTGGCTGAGTGCGATCGCGCCGGCCGTGGCGACGTTGAGGCTGTCGATCCCGGGGACCATCGGGATGGTGATGCGTCGGGTCTGGTCCATCAGGGCTTGCGGGAGGCCGGGGCCTTCGGGGCCGAGAATAAGGGCGAGACGCGGGGGCGGGGATAGTGTCTGGAGGGGCGATCCGCCGACGGGGGTGAGGGACCAGCATTCATACCCGGCTGATCTGAGGGCGGCGAGGATGTCGTCTCCGGTTCCAGTGTGGGCGAATGGGAGCGACAGGGCCGTGCCGGCGGAGACGCGGATCGACTTGCGGTAGAGCGGCTCGCAGCTGGTTTCGTCGAGAAGGATCGCGTCAGCACCGAGGGCTGCAGCGTTGCGAAAGCAGGCGCCGACATTGTCGTGGTTGGACAGGCCGATGAGGACGAGGACGGTCGCGGGCCGGAGAGCCGCGAGCAGGTCTTGCGGCGATGGGCTTTGCGCGCGGCGGGCGAGCGCAAGGACGCCGCGATGGAGCGGAAAGCCGGCGATCTCATCCATGACGTCTTGCGGGGCGGTGTAGACAGGGATGGCGGGATCGAGACCGGCGAGGGCGGGGGCCATTGGCGCCAGCCGTGTGTCGGCGAGGAAGAGCGAGACGATACCGAAGCGCGATTGTTCGATCAGGCGTGAGACGGTGATCTTGCCCTCGACGATGAAGAGGTCGTCGCGGCGATGGAGGTCGCGGTCCTTCACATCGCGGTAGGGGGCGATGCGGGGATCTTCGATGGAGGAGATTGGGATATGCATTGGGAGGAAGCGTTACCCCATCTGCTCGGTTCGGCGAAGCTGGCGATAGATCATGGCGGGCTTCGCCCGGCTTACTTCTGGGCTGGATCCCCGCCTTTGCGGGGATGAGCGGTAAATGGAGCTAAATTGAAAACGGGCGCGGAGATGGTGCTCCGCGCCCGTCTGATTTTCTGCGATGTCTGGGGCCTATTCGGCCGGGACGATGACACCACGCTCGCCTGCGGCTTCGCGCATGGCTTTCTGGAGCTTCTCGAAGGCGCGCACCTCGATCTGGCGGATGCGTTCGCGGCTGACGTTGTAGACTTGGCTGAGGTCTTCCAGCGTCGTCGGCTCATCCTTCAGGCGGCGCTCGGTGATGATGTGACGCTCGCGGTCGTTGAGCGATTCCATCGCCGTTTCGAGCAATTCCATCCGGGCCGAAAACTCGTCGCGGTTGGCGACGTCGTCGGCCTGGCCCTCTGAGTCATCGACCAGCATGTCCTGCCATTCGCCGCTTTCGCCATCGAGCCCGCCGATGGGCGCGTTGAGCGAAGCGTCGCCGCCGGACGCCATGCGTCCGTTCATGGAGAGGACTTCGTCTTCGGTGACGCCGAGGCGCGTTGCGATCTCGGTGACGTTCTCCGGATGCAGCTGGCCTTCTTCCATCGCCTGCAGTTCGCCCTTGAGGCGGCGCAGGTTGAAGAACAGTTTCTTCTGCGCGGCGGTGGTGCCAAGCTTCACCAGCGACCACGAGCGCAGGATGTATTCCTGGATCGAGGCGCGGATCCACCACATGGCGTAGGTCGCCAGGCGGAAGCCCTTGTCCGGGTCGAATTTCTTCACGGCCTGCATCAG
>JBHIWT010000069.1:0-15591 GCA_041987265.1 Hyphomonadaceae bacterium | reverse complement strand
AGATGTCGGTATCGGCATCCATCGCCGCCAGCGCACCCCCCTTCGCCGCACTTTCCAACACGCGCATGCTGGTCGTGCCCACAGCCACACATCGTCCGCCAACGCTGCGAGCATCTTCGATCGCTTCAGCAACTTCCTGCGTGATGATCGCGCGCTCGCAGTGCATCCTGTGTTGAGACAGATGTTCCGACTTTACCGGGCGAAATGTGCCCGCGTTGACGTCGAGACGCACACGTAGGGTACCGATCCCCGCCTGCCGCAATGCGCCGAGCATCGTATCCGAGAGGTGCAAGCCGGCGGTCGGCGCTGCAACAGACTCGCCCGTTTCCGCAAAACTGGTCTGGTAGTCGCGCACATCTTGATCGTCAGCGGATCGCTTCGACGTGATGTAGGGCGGAAGCGGTGCGGATCCTATCGCTTCGATCAGACGATCAAGCGCTACGCCCTCATGATTGAAGCGAAGATTGCATTCGCCGTCTTCGGGGGTCGTGGTCACAGCAGCAGTGACGCCATGCGAAAACAAGATGATATCGTCGACTGCGACACGCCGCGCCGGACGGACAAACGCACTCCATACGTCCGAAGCCAGTCGCCGATTGAGATTGATGTCTAGCGTAACGTCGGACCCGATTTCAGAGCGTGCAGGCCGTACAGCGGACAGGGCAGCTTTGATCACCCGGCTGGTGTTGAGCACCAGAACATCGTTCCGCGATAGCAAAGCGGGGAGATCGCGTATCTGCCGGTCTTCGAGCGCACCATCCGGACCGCGCACGACAAGCAGGCGCGCATCTTCTCTCGGCGAAACCGGTCGAAGTGCGATCAGGTCGTCAGGCAGTTCGAAATCGAAATCGTCGATGCGATCCGAGAAACCGGACAAACTACAACCCCAGCTTCTGCGCCAGGATCTCGTTCACCGCCTTGGGATTGGCCTTGCCGCCAGACGCTTTCATGATCTGCCCGACGAACCACCCGAGCGCCTTGGGCTTTGCATGCCCCTGCGCCTTCTGCTCTTTCACCTGCTCAACCTGATCCGGATTGTCGGCAATCACCTTGTCGACGATTTCGGCGATCGCGCCCGGTTCCGTAACCTGTTTGAGGCCCTCCTTCTCGACGATTTCAGCTGCTGAGCCGGCGCCTTCGACCATCTTGCCAAAAACCTGCTTGGCGATCTTTCCGGAAATCGTGCCGTCCGCGATGAGGTCGATCAGGCCACCAAGGTCCGACGCCGACACCGGCGATTGGGCGAGTTCGAGACCCTCCTTGTTGAGATAGCCCAACAATTCCTGGCTGACCCAGTTCGCCGCCAGCTTGGCGTCGCGTCCTTCCGCAACGGCCTCAAAGTAGGCTGCCTTCTCGGCATCCGACGCCAGCACGCCAGCGTCATAAGCGTTCAACCCATAGCTCTCCATAAACCGCGCACGCTTCTCATCGGGCAATTCGGGCATGGCCGCCCGTATGGCGTCGACCTGCGCCTGTTCAATTTCGAGGGGCAACAAATCGGGGTCAGGGAAATACCGGTAATCGTGTGCGTCCTCTTTCGACCGCATCGACCGCGTCTCTCCGGTGGTTGCGTTGAACAACCTTGTCTCCTGATCGATCGATCCTCCGCCCTCAAGAATTTCTATCTGCCGGCGCGCCTCATACTCCGCAGCCTGCTGGATGAACCTGAACGAGTTGACGTTCTTTATCTCGCATCGCGTCCCCAACTCACCGCCGGGCCGCCGCACGGAAACGTTCACATCCGCACGCAAGTTGCCCTTCTCCATGTCACCGTCGCACGTGCCCAACGCGATCAGGATCGAACGCAATTTCTTGACATACGCGGCAGCTTCGGCCGGCGACCGGATGTCAGGCTTCGAGACGATCTCCATCAACGCTACGCCGGACCGATTGAGGTCCACATAGGTCGCGTCCGGATCCAGATCGTGGATGGACTTGCCAGCGTCCTGCTCAAGGTGAAGGCGCTCAATACCGACCGTGAACTTGTATCCTTCCTCCGCTTCCACATCGATTTCCCCTTCGCCGACGATGGGGAACTGATACTGCGAAATCTGATAGCCCTGCGGCAGGTCAGGATAGAAATAGTTCTTCCGGTCAAATCGGGACCACAGATTGACCTGTGCGTTCAAACCAATTCCGGTCTTCACGGCCTGCTCGACGCACGCTTCGTTGATCACCGGAAGCATCCCGGGCATGGCCGCGTCGACCAGCGAGACATTGGTGTTCGGCTCTGCGCCAAAGTTCGTCGGCGCCCCGGAAAAAAGCTTGGACGCGGTCGCGACTTGAGCATGCACCTCGAGCCCCATGACGACCTCCCACTCGCCGGTGGAGCCTTCAATTCGGTATTCGGTGCGATCCGTCATTTATCCGCCCATCATACGCCAAAGACCAGCGGCCAGTTTGGCACGCCCAGGCTGCAGGAAACAAGAAAACCGCCTAGCGACCCCGGCCAGCGACGTCAATCTGGTCGGCCGGGACCGGTTGCCCGAAGGCAAAACCTTGCCCCAAAGTCCCGCCCAGCTCCAGCAGAACGGGCACGACGCTATCGTCCTCGATGCCTTCCAGCACGACCTCAGCACCCAACTCGTTGAGAAGCGATATCAGCCGCCGCACGATCAGCCGTCCCCGAGACGTATCGAGGCGCTGCAATAGCCCGGCGTCGAGTTTGACCCCATCAACATCAAGTTCGCTCAGCCACATCATCGAGGAATGACCGGCGCCGAAATCGTCGAGAATGACTCCCGCACCAGCCTGGCGGATCTCATCAAGCCCTGCCCGGGCTGAAAGACGATCCCGCAGGGCGGCCTGTTCCGTGAGTTCAACACGTATGCGTTTTGGGGGGCAGCCTGACTGACCAATGATCGACGCGATGTTGCGAACGGCATCCGCGTCGCCCAGCTCACGGGCCGAGAGGTTGAGGTTCACAAACCAGCCCGCATCGGTCTGACTGTTGATTAGCGCCACCGCCTCCCGCGCCATGGCTGGCCCGATGCCAGTGACCGGATGCGCAGCGTCTACGCCGACAAGTTTCCCGTCATCCCCACGCAGCCGCGCCAGGCACTCGAACCCGACGACAGCGCAGCCATCCAACTGGACAATCGGCTGGAACACAGCCTCGACCTGAAGTCGCCTGTCCTCAACAGCGCCGGCCGCCTCCAGATAGAGCAACCCATCGGAGCCGCGATCGCCATCGCCCTGCCCGCGAAAATGCACCTGTCCGCCCGCACTCGTCAGAACCACGAGATCGATGTCGCCGTCCACGCCGCCGCCATATAGGCGATCGTGCAGCTCACGCCGATGCAAACCATCGAACTGAAGCAGAAACTCATCCATCGACCACGAGCCGCTCAGGGCTTGCAGCGACCCGCCCGACCAGCACGATACTTCAATGGACTGCGAGCCTGGTGAAACGCGCCAGGCGGCAGCGCCTGCCGCCGCTGCGGCCCGCGCAGGGTCAATCTTTGTATGTGGCGAGTTCTGCGGCAAGGGATGCGTTCACGCGCCTCCTGCGACAGCTTCAATCTTCTCTCGCACAAATTCGATCGACATCGGCCCCTTTTCCAGATCCTCGTCGCAATCCAGCAGGCCGCTTGCCCGCTCAGGCAACGGGCAGTCGCGCCCGAGCGCCTGCTGCACGACATCGGGAAACTTCGCTGGGTGCGCTGTTGCAAGCACGACAACCGGTCGCTCGCCCGCATCCACCCGCCGCGCCGCCGCAAGGCCAACAGCCGTGTGCGGACACACGACGACACCGCACTCCTGATAAGTGCGCTGCATTTCCTCAATCGTTTCCGTGTCCGAGACACGCTCAGCGGCAAAACCACTCTCAGCTATATGCGCGGCGACCTCGGCGCTCTCGCCCATGACCTCCCCACCCATGCGCTGCCGCACAACGGCGCCATCCCGCCCGCAAGCATCGAAGAGCAAGCGTTCGAAATTGCTCGGCGCCTGAATATCCATTGCCGGGCTCAGCGTACTCTTTGCCGAACGCCCCGCGACCGTCCTCCCAGCGAACAGGTCGACGATCGCATCGTTCTCATTCACAGCCGCCACGCATGCATAGTCGGTAACCAGACCACTGCGCCCCGCCACATATCCGGAGAACGCGTCGCCAAAATTCCCGGTCGGCGCGACAAACTGCAAGGGCCGGTCCTGGCCTAGCGCCGCCTGCGCTCTGGCGAAGTAGACCGATTGCGCCGCAATCCGCATCCAGTTGATCGAGTTCACCGCAGCAAGCCCTGTCTTCTCTCGCAACGGCCCGTCACCGAGCAACGATTTGAGGATCTTCTGCGTCCCGTCGAAATCGCCCTCCAAAGCGAGGTTGTGCACGTTGGAAGCCCCCGTGCACGTCATGAACCGGCGCTGAACCTCCGATATGCGTCCAGCCGGATGCAGTATGACAATCTCAACCGCCTTGGCGCCGGCAAAAGCAGACGCTGCAGCGCCGCCGGTATCGCCAGACGTTGCGCAAAGGATCGTCATCCGCTCGCCGCGCTCCGACAGGATGTGGTCGAAGACGCGCGCGATGAGACGCATAGCGACATCCTTGAACGCCAGCGTTGGGCCGTGGAACAGCTCCATCAGCCAGCGCCCCTCGCCGACCTGGCGGAGCGGCGCGACAGCGTCGTGAGCGAACGGAGAATAGGACTCGGCCACCAGACTCGCGATCACTGGCTCACTTATCGTGTCGCCGGCAAAGGCCGAGAGGATTCTGCTGGCGGTCTCAATATAGGTCTCTCCAGCCGCCGGAGGCGCAATTGTCGGATAAGCCAAGGGAGAATAAAGGCCGCCGTCCGGCGCCAGACCAGCCCGCGCGGCGGTCAGGAAATCGACAGCATCGCCGCCGCCTCGTGTGGAAACGTATTTCATTCGTCCGTTTTGTCCCGCTGCCTTGAGGTCAGCCGCCCGGTTTGAGCGTGCACCAGCACGTACACGATCAACAGACAGATCGCCAATCCAAACCAGGTTACAGCGTACGAGATGTGGCGAACGGGCGGTGTGCGGGTGAGATAGGACGGCACGCCGCCAAACGGTTCGAGGATGAAATCACGATTGAGTTCCCCCGGCCCAATCGCCGCCGCCATTGCTTCGCCTTCGAACCAGTACCACTCGTTGTTTTCAGCATCGTTCGCGCCAGCCATTGGCGGTCGATCCGGCCAGCGCACCAGGACGTATCGCTCAACCGGCTCAACCGGCGGCAGGCCCAGGTCACCAATCTCCTCGGCAACGAAACCAGTTTGGGCGAGGATCCAGTCGCTGTCAGTTCCACACTCACTGACATCCAAAGCGCGAAACTCGCGCCATCCCACGACCCCGGCCATCGACCGACCGAATACGCTAAACCCGCTACCTGGCTGCTGGCTGAATACCCGCCGCTCAAGCTCGGTGGCGTCCACCGGCCGAAACGCAGTTGCGCTGCCCACTCTGCTTGCTTGGCTCTTCAGCGGCTGACAAACGCCCTCCGCCCAGTCGGCAGCGCCAGCCTCGGTCTGAGCTGAGAATTCAGCAATTAGGCCGCGCTTCCAGTCAGCGCGCTGAAGTTGCCAGATACCCAGCCAGATCAGGGCTGCGAGAACAGCGCCGCAAGCGATCGTAAGCAGCGGATAGGGTCGAAACGTCAACCGAGCGCGCCTCGTTTCCACTTCGATAGGCGACCGGCCGTGTCAGAAGCCAAACACCCAACAGACGCTCGTGGTCGAGCGCCAGTCTGCCCGGCGCTTTCGCTAGTGACCTGCGCCGCCTGGCCACACCAGATGCGGCACAACGTAAACGAACGCGAACAGGAACAGCCAGACAACGTCGACGAAGTGCCAATACCATGCGGCAAACTCGAACCCGAGATGCTTTTCCGCCTTCATCCCACCGCCCATCAACCTGAGCAGGCAGACGATCAGAAAGATCGTACCAATGACGACGTGGAATCCGTGAAAGCCGGTCGCCATGAAGAACGCCGAACCATAAAGCGATCCATCGTAGGAGAAGCCGGCCTCGGCATACTCGACAACCTGGAACGCCGTGAAGCTGATACCAAGCAGGACGGTCAGCAGGAGACCAATCTTCGCACTCTTACGGTCACCGACCTGCAGCGCGTGGTGCGCCCATGTCACCGTCGTTCCCGAAAGAAGCAGGATCAGCGTGTTGATCAGCGGCAGATGGAAGGGGTCGAACGTGTGAACGCGCTCGCCATCCGTCTGCAGAACCGGCCAGCTCGACCAGCCCTTCAGGGCTTCAAGGTCAAGGTTGGCAAGGTCGGTATGAGCCGGGTTCGCGCGAATTTCGTGGAAGATGGCCATCTCGAAGAAGCCCCAGAACCACGCGACGAAGAACATCACTTCCGAAGCGATGAACAAAACCATCCCGTAGCGCAGGGAAATCTGGACCACTTCGGTGTGGTCGCCGCCGCGGCTTTCCTTGATGACGTCGCTCCACCAGCCGGTCAGAACCCACACAATCCAGATCAGGCCAGGCAGCAACACCCACCACTGATCGGCTGGAATCCCGAACATGCCCTTCATGTACGCGCCCATGCCGAGCATCAGCAGCAGAATGCCGATCGCGCCCAAAATCGGCCACGGGCTCGGGTTCACCAGGTGATAGTCGTGCTTGACGGCTTCGCCGGACATGTCGTTCGTCCCTTGGTTCACTCCGGGCAGCCCCGGAACCCTATGTCTAACAAGCTTCTAGGAGCCTGCGGATGCGTCCTCACGCCGCGCGGAATCAGGAATCCCGCCAGCAGGATAGTAAGTATATGACAAAGTCACGGTCCGGACATCACTTGCGAACCGATCATCCTCCAACTCCGGGGAAATGAAGAAGATCACAGGCAGACGTTCAGTCCTGCCTGGCTGCAGTGTCTTTTCCTTGAAACAGAAGCACTCAACCTTGTTGAAATAGACACCCGCCTTGTACGGCGCGACATTGTAGGCGGCCACGGCCCGGATCGGACCGTCAGAAGTATTCGTGACTTCGTAGAAGGTCAGAATGGTCTCGCCCAGTTTCCCGTCCACAAAGGCTTCGGTCGGCTTGAAATCAACCTGAAGGTCATTGCTGGTATTGGCGTCAAACCGGACACGGATCGGCCGATCGCTCACGCGGCTTGGCGGCGCCGTAGCTACCTGCGTCGTGCCGCCAAAACCGGTTACCCGGCAAAACGTGGAATATAGCGGCTCGGCCGCGAAGCTCAGCGCCAGCATTCCAATCACAGCGCCGGACAGCCCCAATACTGTAAACCGCGCCTTGGGGGTCATAGCTCGCGCACCAGCACCGCTGCGCCCAGGCGCGAAATGGTCACCGCGAAGATAAGCAGCACAAACCCGAACAGCGCGAGCGCCATCCAGCGGCCACGCCGCCGGCGGGCTTCCGCCTCAGCTTCAGTCATCGGGGTTGGGTGTTCTGTATCGTCTGACATTCGCCTCACCCTACCGCGAATTTCAGGCCAAGCGCTGACTCAACCAGCAGCGCAAGGAACAAGACAAACAGATAGACGATCGAAACCCCGAACATCGCCTTGGCGTGTTTAAGGTCCGCAGCGTGATCCACGTCACCCGCCTGACTGAGAAAGACGCGCACGCCACAATAGAGGAAGGCCGCACCGGCCAAACTCGCGACGGCGAGATAGATCATACCGCCAAGCCCCGTAGCCACCGGTGCAAAACCGAAGGCTACAGATATCAAGGTGTAGACCAGAATTTGCCGTCGCGTTTCACGAGCGCCATGCGTAACGGGCAACATAGGCACCCCTGCGCGCTTGTACTCTCCCGAGGTCCACAGCGACAACGCCCAGAAATGCGGCGGCGTCCAGAGGAAGATAACGCCAAACAGTATCCAGGCATCAACCGACAACTCACCCGTGGCGGCAACCCAACCAATCGTTGGCGGGAATGCGCCCGCGGCGCCGCCAATCACGATATTCTGCGGCGTCGAGCGTTTCAGCCACATCGTATAGATCACGGCGTAGAAAAAGATTGAGAACGCCAACAGTCCGGCGGCCAGGAGATTGGCGGAAATCGCCATCAACGTCACAGCGAGACCAGCTACGATCAATCCGAATGCCTGTGCGTCGGTTGGAGCGATCGCTCCCGAAGGTACCG
Source organism: Hyphomonadaceae bacterium (assembly GCA_041987265.1). GTDB lineage: Bacteria > Pseudomonadota > Alphaproteobacteria > Caulobacterales > Hyphomonadaceae > IH12. The sequence continues at coordinate 7,501 of JBHIWT010000069.1, read as the reverse complement.
GGCGGCTGATGGTTCGAGCCATCTGAGCGTCAATGTCAGCGTCGAACCACATGTTCAACGCGCCAGCGGCGCCAGCGCCCAAAGCGATCGCAAGAATTGCTGTGCCGCCGGTCACCAGATCCATACTGACTGGCGCAGCAACCAGCCCCACCAGGGCCGTGAAGACGACGAGCGACATCACGCGCGGCTTCATCAACCGCACATAGTCCAGCGCGGTCGCCTGTCCGTGCAAACGGCTGTCGGCTGACAGACTGCTCAACTCAAGCCCTCGATCCTAAGGCGCCGGTCAAGACGCCGCCTGCTCAGCGGATACGCGGCAGGTCGTTGTACTGGTGGAACGGAGGCGGCGAACTCAACGTCCATTCCAGAGTCGTCGCACCCTCGCCCCACGGGTTGGCGTCTGCCTTGCGACGGCGCACCATGGATTCAAGAATGCCAACGAGGAACACCACGGTGCCCACTGCAACAATGTAGTACCCGTAGGTCGACCACTGGTGCCAGTACTCAAAAGCCGGCGTGTAATCCACGTACCGGCGCGGCATGCCCTGCAAACCAAGGAAATGCTGCGGGAAGAAGATCAGGTTCGAACCAACAAACGTCAGCCAGAAGTGCACGCCGGCGATCATGCCGTTGTACTTCACGCCAAACATCTTCTCGTACCAGTAGTACCAGCCGGCAAACAGCGTGAACACGGCGCCAAGCGAAAGCACATAATGGAAGTGGGCCACCACGTAGTATGTGTCGTGCAGGTAGTAGTCGACGCCAGCATTCGCGAGAACAACGCCCGTCACACCGCCAACCGTAAACAGGAAGATGAAGCCGATCGCCCACAGCATCGGAACCTTGAACTCGATCGATCCGCCCCACATCGTCGCGATCCAAGAGAAGATCTTCACACCCGTCGGCACCGCGATGACCATCGTGGCCGCCACAAAATAGGCCTTGAGACCAACACCCATGCCAACCGTGTACATGTGGTGCGCCCAGACGATGAAGCCGATGAAGCCGATGGCCACCATGGCGTACGCCATGGCGAGATAGCCAAAGACAGGCTTGCGCGAGAATGTCGAAACAATCTGACTGATGATGCCGAAACCCGGCAGGATCATGATGTAGACTTCAGGGTGCCCGAAGAACCAGAACAGGTGCTGGAACATGATCGGGTCGCCGCCGCCTGCTGGCACGAAGAACTGCGAGCCAAAGTTCCGGTCGGTGAGCAACATCGTCAGCGCGCCGGCGAGAACGGGCAGCGCCAGCACCAGCAGGAACGCGGTAACCAGAACAGACCAGGCGAACAGAGGCATCTTGTGCAGCGTCATGCCCGGCGCGCGCATGTTCAGAATGGTCACGATGAAGTTGATGGCGCCGAGGATGGAGGAAATACCAGCGACGTGCAGCGAGAAGATGACGAGGTCCATGGCCAGACCGCCATGACCGACCGAGCCGGACAACGGAGGGTACAGGACCCAGCCGCCACCGAAACCGGTCGCGTCACCGGTCGCCTGCGCCGGAACGAACATCGACAGCATGAGAAGCGTGAACGAAGCAGGCAGAAGCCAGAACGAAATGTTGTTCATACGTGGCATCGCCATGTCGGGCGCACCGATCATCAGCGGAACGAACCAGTTGCCGAAACCGCCAATCAGCGCCGGCATGACCATGAAGAAGATCATGATCAGACCATGCATCGTGGTGATCACGTTGTACTGCTGACCGTCTTCGAAGACCTGGAAACCAGTCTCGAACAACTCCACGCGCATCAAGCCGGAGAACGTGAAACCGATGATGCCGGCAAACAGCGAGAAGACCAGATAGAGCGTGCCGATGTCTTTGTGGTTCGTTGAGAACAGCCAGCGGGCCGGGCTCCAGACGCTGGGCGAATGGTGATCGTCGTGGCCGTCGTGTGTGGCGGTTGCGCTATCGGACGCCATGAGAAGACTCTCCTTACCGGCCTATTGAGCCGAAGCCACTTGCGCCGCAAGCGGCTGCACACTCTGTAGATACTCATTGCCAGCCGCAGGCGACTCCGCCACGCGCTCCAGCCATGTATCGTACTGCTCCTGGGGTAGAACGCGCACCTCAATCGGCATGAACGCGTGATTGACGCCGCACAGCTCAGAACACTGCCCGTAGAACACGCCAGGTTCATCAACCTTGAACCATATCTGGTTCAACCGCCCCGGAATCGCATCAACCTTCACCGCGAAGGCCGGAATCGCCCACGCGTGGATCACATCAGACGCTGAAATCGACAGGCGAATATACTTGCCGGCCGGCACAACCATCGGGTTGTTCACAGACAGCTTCGCAATCTGTCCCGGCGCCAGGTCAGCGTCCTGGATCATGTTCGAGTCGAAATAGATCTCATCATCGCCGGAACCGTAAATGTAGCTCCAGTACCACTGGCGGCCGTATACCTTTACGTCGACGATCTGGCTCTCATCAGCGGTCGGCACGCTCTCCTGCTTGAACAGCAATGGGAACGAAACCACGGCAATCGCCGCGAGAATGAAGACCGGGATAACCGTCCACGCGATCTCGATCGGCGTGTTGTGGCTGAAAGTCTTCGGCACCGGGTTGGATTTTCTATTGTATCTCACCAGCACCCACAGGAGCAGCAGCGTCACAAACACCACAATCGCGGTGATGATAACGAGCAGCATCGTGTGGAAGTTGACGACCTCCTGGGCCAGCTCAGTGGCGGGCGGCTGCATGCCGATCGCGCCGTCCACGGGCACGGCCGCATATGCGCTCGCGGCGAAAAGGCTGGCCGCGAAGGCGCCAAGTAATCTCAAGACTCTCAAACCCATGATTCTCAGCATCCTCGGCGGGCGGATGATTTGCGCGCTTTAGCGTGTTATGGTGCCTACTACTACTATTCCCGCCCCTGCAATCCCGAGCATAGTGTCGCAGGGATTTTTGAACTGATGGAGGGTTGGACCATGAAGAAACTAACAATTTCCGTTGCTTGCGCCCTCGGTATCGCGGGCTCAACGGGAGCGGCGAACGCTGCGGTGACCGTCTTTGGCGGCGGCTTGGCCCGTGAATGCTACGAGGCCGTCGAATCGGGCAACTCGCCGCGCGAGACCATGGACACGTGCAATCTGGCGCTGGAACAGGAACGGCTGACGCCGCGGGACCGGGCGGCGACGCACGTGAACCGGGGCATCATCCACATGCGCCAGGGGCGCCTGGAGATGGCGCTGCAGGACTACAGCATCAGCGCCCGTATCCAGCCGGACCTTGCTGACGCGCAGGTCAACCGCGGCGCGGCGCTCTATGGCCTACGCCGCTACGAGGAGGCGCTGGAGGCCTTGAACGTCGGGGTAAACGCCGAAAACGTGAATGCGCGCTCGGTGGCCCACTACAATCGCGGCCTGACCAACGAGAAACTGGGCCTGATCGAAGCGGCCTACCATGACTTCCGTGACGCGCTCGAAATCCAGCCAGATTTCGAACTGGCCGCACGCCAGCTGGAACGTTTCGAAGTGATTCCAGCCGCTGACTAGCCGCCCGCGACCGGACTCCATACATGATCTGTAACCGCCCTGCCCCAACGGCTGGCGCGGCAAGAAGGAGCTATGTCGGTTGAAGAACGGAATTCTCGAAGATCAGGGCGTCAGCGTCAGCGCGGCGGCGGATGTGCTCGATGAAGCGCTCAAGGGCGCGGACGATGGCGAGATCTACGTTGAATCCGTGCGGTCGGAGAGTTTCGGCTTTGACGACGGTCGCTTGAAGACCGCCGCCTACGACAGCGGGCAAGGATTTGGACTACGTGTCGTTTCGGGCGAGACCACAGGCTACTCACACGCAAGCGAGTTGTCGCTGGACGCCATCAAACGCGCCGCCAGCACGGCTGCGCAGGCCAAACGCGGCGCGAAAGCCGAACTGGCCGCCCCGCCAGCGCTCACCAATCGCAGGCTCTATGCGGCCGTCGACCCGACCGCGGCGCCAGACTTTTCCGTGAAAGCCGGCCTGATGGCGGAAATCGACGCCTGGTGCCGCGCCGCCGACCCGCGCGTCGTGCAGGTTTCGGTATCCCTCGCCGGCTCCAACACCGACGTGGAAATCATTCGTTCCGGCGGCATGCGGCTGGCTGAAACCCGCCCCCTTGTCCGGCTGAACATCGCCATCACCCTCGAGAAGGACGGGAGGCGCGAAACCGGTTCCGCCGGAATGGGCGGGCGCTCCGCCTACGAAGAATGGATCACCGAGGACCGCTGGCGTGATCTCGCCCGCCGCGCCCTGCGCAAAGCCGAGGTCAATCTGGAATCGGTGCCGGCCCCTGCAGGTGAAATGGAAGTCGCGCTTGGCCCGGGTTGGCCCGCCGTCCTGCTGCACGAAGCCGTCGGTCACGGCCTCGAAGGCGACTTCAACCGCAAGGGTTCGTCCATCTATTCCGGCAAGGTCGGCCAGCAGGTCGCCGCCAAGGGCGTCACGGTTGTCGACGACGGCACAATCTCCGATCGGCGCGGCTCACTCTCCTTCGACGATGAAGGCACGCCGACCCAGCGCAACGTCCTGATCGAAGACGGCATCCTTGTCGGCTACATGCAGGACCGGATGAACGCACGGCTGATGGGCGTCGAGCCGAGCGGCAATGGCCGCCGCGAAAGCTACGCGCACGCCCCCATGCCGCGCATGACCAACACGGTGATGCTGGGCGGCGACGCCGATCCGGAAGAAATCGTGCGTTCGATCAAGAAAGGCATCTGGGCGGTCGACTTCGGCGGCGGCCAGGTCGACATCACCAACGGTCAGTTCGTCTTCCAGTGCACCGAGGCCTACCTCGTCGAGGACGGCAAGGTCGGCCCGCCGGTAAAGAACGCCACCCTGATCGGCCACGGGCCCACCGTACTCAACAAGGTCTCGATGATCGGCAACGACTTCGCCATGGACGACGGCGTCGGCACGTGCGGCAAGGGCGGCCAGTCCGTACCCGTCGGCGTTGGCCAGCCCTCGCTGAAGATCGACGCCATCACGGTCGGCGGCGCGGGCTAGGCGCAGCCAACGACCTGGGTGTTCAGGCGCCGCTACGATCCATCGTCACGCCGGCCGCGTCCACTTCAGCCCGCTTCTCCTTCACGCCGCTGCCGTCAGCCCCATGCGTCAGCTTGCGAAGCCACGGGCTCGCGACCAGCAGTATGACGCCGAGGATCACGGCCGCCGTCCCAAGCTGGGCGTAAACCGCACTATAGGCGTCGATACTCTCCTGAGCCGGGGCGCCCTCGGGCACCTGCGTCGCGCGCGCAACCTGGGCCGCTATGACATTGGCGTAGGATGAGGCCAGGAACCAGAACCCCATCATGAAGCCGACGATCGTCTTCACGGACAACTTCGTTACAGCCGACAGGCCAACCGGGCTGAGGAAGACCTCGCCCGTCGTGTGCAGCAGATACATCAGGATGATGAAGATCACGCTGATCTTGATCGTGCCGTCCTCACCCGCTGCAGCGCCAGCGATGCCAAGGTTCAACACATAGAAACCGGCGCCGATCTGGATCATGGCCAGGCCGAACTTGATGAAGGCGTTCGGCTCTTTGCCGCGCTTGCCAAGCAGGGTCCAAAGCGCCGCGATGATCGGCGCGAAGATGATGATGAAGAGCGGGTTTGCCGACTGCAGCACCGGCGCCGGAAATTCCCAACCGCCGATTTCGTTGGTTACGTGCGCCGCCGCAAACAGGTTCAGCGAACTTGGCCCCTGGTCAAAAAGGGCCCAGAAAAGCACCGAGGAAACGATCAGGATGAGCAAGCCAATCATCTTGTCGCGTGCGACAGGCTCCAGCTTCGTCAGCATGTAGATCACGATACCGGTCGTCACGATGGCGAACACGCCGTGCATCGCAAGCGACATGATCCCGGCGATCTGCAACAGGCCGAACGCCACCACGACAAAAACGAGACCGGCGCCATAAACGAGCCATTCACGATTGAAGCCCATGAATACCGGCGACTTCAGATCAACGTCCGCCGGCGGATCGGCGCGTCCCTCAAGCCAGTCCTGGCCGATCACGAAGACAACAAGCCCGGCCAGCATGCCCACGGCGGCGAGACCAAACCCCGCCCACCAGCCAAGCGTGGCCGCCGCGATCGCGCATAGAATTCCGGCCAGGAATGAACCGAGATTGATGCCCATGTAGTAGATGGTGAAGCCCGCATCGCGACGGCGGTCGCCTTCCTCATACAGCGCGCCGACACATGTCGAGATGTTCGGTTTGAGAAATCCGACGCCCGCCACAATGAAGGCGAGCGCAAGGAACAGGATCATGCTGTAAAGCGGGCTCTGCACCCGATCGATTGTTCCAGTGGCGGTAACTGTCTCCCCGCCCACCTCGTAAGAGATCGTTCGAATATCCGATCCCTTTTCCGGCTGTTCGAAGGTCAGAACCGGCGTCTCGACGCCGTCAATGATGATGTTGCGGCTCTGGGATTCGTCGTACTCAAGACGGGTCAGTTCATAGGATGCGCCGTCTAGTTCAATCGACTCGGTCGCCTTCGGGCCGTGGAAGCCCATCAGCCCGTGGCCAACGACAAGCAGGATCGCGCCGAACGTCACCGCCTTGCGAAAGCCGATATACTTGTCCGCGAGATAGCCCCCCAGCAGCGGTCCGAGATAAACCAGCGCGACGTAGGCGCCGTAGAGTGTGAGCGAGAAATCGCTGTCAAACAGGAAGTGCCAGGTCAGATAAAGGATCAGCAGGCCGCGCATGCCGTAGTAGGAAAACCGCTCCCACATTTCTGCGAAGAACAGGATCACCAGCCCGCGCGGATGCCCAAGGATGGTCTTCTTGTCCCCGGCTGCGCTCACTGCGCCCGCATCTGTCGTTTCCAAAGCAGCTCTCCCGAGTCCCGTTGAATGGGCAACTTATCCCAGCACATCACACTGAGGGGGAGAAAATGTCAAAAAATCAATATGCAGCCCAACAACCTGCCCTGACACGGCCCGTCTGGGGATGCCTGTCCGTCCGGCGCTGAGCGCTAGAACCGCAAATGCTGGAAAACCGGAGCCATCTCCCGGCCCCACTCGCCCTCGTACAGATCAAGCAGCCGGGAGGCCTGGTTGCGCCCGCTTTCGGTGATCTCGTCGAGCACGCCGAGGAAGATCGTCTCGTTGTCGCCGCTGGCGTTGAGGCGCTTGCGCCGCCGCAAGCCGTCCCGCGAAATCGCCAGCATGTCCCGCGCAACGTCCAGAGCGCTGCGTCCCGCGACGGGCGCGTCAAAGCCCATTGCCGGTACGCTTCGGCGCAGGGATTCGCGGTCGGCGGCGCCCCATTCGCGCACCAGCTGCCAGGCAGCATCAAGCGACACGGAATCGTAGAGCAATCCCGCCCACAGCGCCGACAACGCGCACAGGGTCGGCTTGGGACCCGCATCGGCGCCGCGCATTTCAAGGAAGGTCTTCAGGCGAACTTCAGGAAAGACCGTGGTGAGATGGTCTTCCCAATCGCTCATAAGGGGCTTTTCGCCAAGAAGCGCCGATAGTTGACCGGCGAGGAAATCT
>JBHIWT010000068.1:0-15605 GCA_041987265.1 Hyphomonadaceae bacterium | reverse complement strand
TGTCGCAATCGCCTCGAAGACATTCGGCGTGCTGATGACCGTCGCCGGCGCAGCGCTCGGCGGCGCCATGCTGCTATTCATAGGCAGGCTTCCATGCCTGTTCATCGGCGCATTCTTGAGCGCAATAACCAACCTGCTGTTCGCGGATCTGGCGATTGGAGGAGCTGGGATGGACGCCTTCCTCAGCTTCACCAACCTCGACGGAATGCTTTCGCTCATGGGGATGGACCAGCGACTCGCGCGCCTGACAGTAGCAATCGCGATGGAGAACCTGGCGGGCGGGCTGGCGAGCGTTGCGTTCGTTGCATTCCTGACATCGATCGTGAACCCGAAGTTCGCGGCGGTTCAGTACGCGCTTCTGGCGTCGCTGACGATGCTGATCGGCTCACTCGGACGCGGCGCCATGGGCGAGTACATCGACCATCAGGGCTTTCACGACTTCTTCGTCCTGACAGCGCTGCTCGGCGGCGTAGCCGTCGCACTTACTGGCGTCGAGTGGGCGCGGCAGAAGCTGTTCAGCAACGAAAGCGCTTCACCCGCAGAACCTGAACCCGCAGCGGCTGAGTAACGCAATCAGCTCTGCGGCGTGTAGGCGGCGAAGGCAGCCAGGTTCACGATTTCCTGCACTTTCGCATCCAACGGGGCGATCTGAACCGAGCGATCCAATCCGTCCAGCAAGGGGCCGATTACGGTTGCGCCGCCAAGCACTGCGGCGATCTTGGTTGAGATCGCGGCCGAGTGGACCGCCGGCATCACCAGCACGTTGGCCGGACCCGACAGCCGTGAGAACGGATAGAGCTTCTGCGCTTCGGGATTAAGCGCGACATCGACCGCCATCTCGCCCTCGTATTCGAAATCGATGTCCTTACGCTTGTCGAGAATGGCCACCGCGTCGCGCACTTTTTCCATGCGCTCTCCTTGCGGGTTGCCGAAGGTCGAGAACGACAGAAAAGCAACGCGGGGAACGAAGCCAAGACGTTTGGCTGTCCGCGCCGCCGAGAGCCCGATCTCGGCGAGATCGTTCGCGTCCGGCATTTCCGTGACGCCGGTATCTGCAATTAGCATGGGTCCCGTGCGGCCGATGACGATCGTGGCCCCGATCGCGCGGGCTTCCTTCGAGCGGTCGATCGCCAGCGAGATTTCCTCGAAGCTGGTTGCAAAGTTCCGGGTGACGCCCGTGACCATGCCGTCGGCATGGCCAAGCGCGACCATGCAGGCGGCAAACACGTTGCGATCGTTATTTACGCGCCGCTGGACATCGCGCTGGAGATAGCCGTGGCGCTGCAGCCGGGCGTAGAGGTAGTTGAGATATTCCTGGTTTCGCTCCGACATGCGGGCGTTGATGATCAGCAATTCGTTCGCCGGTACGCCCAGCTCTTCCATATTGCTGGTGACCTGTTCCTCGCGCCCGACCAGTACTGGTTCGCCAAGGCCCTGCGATTTGAACGCATACGCTGCACGGATGACTGAAGGTTCTTCGCCTTCTGCAAACACGATGCGCTTTGGCTTTGGCTCGTTGCGGACCGCGCCGTGAATGCGCTGGATGAAGGACGCGGCTGGATCGAGACGCTGTGCAAGCGTATCGCGGTAAACGTCCATGTCCTCGATTGGCTTGCGCGCAACGCCTGAATCTATCGCCGCCTGGGCGACAAACGGCGGGATGTACCAGATAAGCCGCGGATCAAACGGGGCAGGGATTACATAATCCGGTCCGAACGTCGGTCGCGTGCCATGATAGGCGGTGGCCACTTCATCGGGCACGTCCTCGCGCGCTAGCTGCGCCAGCGCGCGGGCGGCCGCCACTTTCATCTCTTCGTTGATGGTGCGCGCACGCACATCGAGCGCGCCGCGGAAGATGTATGGGAAGCCGAGCACGTTATTGACCTGGTTCGGGTAATCCGACCTGCCAGTCGCCATGATGGCGTCATCGCGGATTGCACGCACTTCTTCAGGCGTAATCTCCGGATCCGGGTTCGCCATTGCGAAGATGATCGGATTCTTGGCCATCGATTTTACCATGTCCGCCGTCACCGCGCCCTTGACCGACAAGCCAAGGAAGCAGTCCGCGCCGTCCATCGCGTCCGCCAGGGTGCGCTTGTCCGTGCTGACGGCGAACGCCGACTTGAATTGATCGACGTCCTTCCTGTCAGAGTGGATGACGCCCTTGGAATCGCAAAGGAGGATATTCTCCGGCCGAACCCCGAGGTGGCGGATCAGGCCCGACACAGACAGCCCGGCTGCTCCTGCGCCGGATACTGCGACCTTCAGGTCGGACAATCGGCGTCCGGTGATCTCGCATGCGTTGATCAGTCCGGCTGCCGCGATGATCGCTGTGCCATGCTGGTCGTCATGAAAAACAGGGATATCAAGCTTTTCGCGCAGCTCGTTCTCAATGATGAAGCAGGCGGGCGAGCCGATATCCTCAAGATTGATGCCGCCAAACGTCGGCGCGATCGCCGCGACACACTCGATGAATTTCTCGGGATCCTTCTGGTCGACCTCGATATCTATGGAATCAACATCAGCGAAGCGTTTGAATAGCACTGACTTGCCTTCCATCACGGGCTTGGAAGCAAGCGCGCCAAGGTCGCCAAGGCCAAGAATTGCTGTGCCGTTCGAGATCACGGCGACCAGATTTCCCTTCGATGTGTAGTCGTAGGCCGTATCCGGCTCGCGTGCGATCTCCTTGACCGGGACGGCGACACCGGGCGAATAGGCCAGCGCCAGGTCGCGCTGTGTGGCCATTGGCTTGGTCGGCGTGACCGACAACTTGCCCGGGCGCGGAAGTTTGTGAAACGCGAGCGCTTCCTCGTCGGTAAGGGGCAGGAACATTGAGGGCATGGCAATCAGGACTTGAGATAGCGGGTTGTCGTCGACTAGGCAGGTGCATCGCACACTGGACGCATGGAGGCTGGAGCGCATTCAGCCGGAAATGGTGGCTGAATCAAGCATGAAGAAGAAAGGATCGGCATCAACCGGCGCCGCAAAGGCGACTGGAACCGATACCGCAGCCGATCCGGCGGACAAAGCGGTCACGCCATTCATGGCTCAGTATCTGGCCGCCAAGGCGGACCATCCCGATGCGTTGCTGTTCTTCAGAATGGGCGATTTCTATGAACTCTTCTTCGAGGACGCCAAACAGGCCGCCGCGGCGCTGGACATCACGCTGACTCATCGTGGTCAACACAAGGGCGACCCGATCCCGATGGCGGGTGTTCCGCACCACGCAGCGGAAAACTACCTCGCAAGACTGATACGCAGGGGGTTTCGCGTCGCCATATGCGAACAGGTTGAAGATCCCGCCGAAGCCAAGAAGCGAGGTTCCAAGGCCGTTGTGCGGCGAGAAGTCGTCCGCGTCGTTACGCCAGGCACATTGACCGAGGACGCCTTGCTCGAGCCGCGGGCCTCCAACCGGCTTGCCGCAATTGGCTATGGGCAGGGGGGAAGCGAGGCGGCGATCGCGATCGCTGACGTGTCCACGGGCCGGATAGAAATCATGCCGGTTCTGTCGGGAGGGGAGGGCGAAGCGCTTGCGGCCGCGGCTCCCAAGGAAATTCTCGTAGCCGAGTCTGCCGGCCATAGCGCCTGGATGGACGAGACCGGCGGGGCGCAATTGGTTGTGCGTCCGAATGCTCGGGCCGGGGCCGATCTCGGTGAACGGCTGCTGAAGCAGGCGTATGGCGTGTCGTCACTGGACGGGTTTGGCGGGTTTACACGCGCCGAGCTGTCCGCTTGTGCGATCCTGTTGGACTACCTTTCCGTTACCCAGGCGGGCCAGTCCGCGCGGCTCGATCCGCCTCAGCGGGCGGCGGCGCAGGACTTTCTCGCGATCGACATGGCGACCCGCGCGAGCCTTGAAATCGACCGAACGGTGGCTGGCGAGCGCGCCGGCAGCCTGATCGACACAGTCGATCGAACGGTCACCGCGCCCGGCGCGAGGCTGCTGGCTGCCCACCTGTCCCGGCCATTGCGCGATCGGGAAGCGATAGAGGCGCGGCTCGATGCGACAGCTCTGTTTCTCGATGCGCGGGAAATTCGCGCTCAGGTTCGCGAACTGCTGAAACAGGCGGCGGATATCGAGCGTGCGCGTATGAGATTGCTGCATCGACGCGGCGGCCCGCGCGATCTCGCGGCCATCTGCAACGCGCTGGGCTTGGGGGAACAGGTTTCGGCGACGCTCGGCCGGGACGGCGGACCGCTTCCGCAAGTCGTGAACGAGGCTGCGGCGGTCCTGTCTTTGTCGGACAAGCCTGAGCTTGCGGCGCTGGTCGCCGAACTGGGAGCCGCCATGGCGAGCGACTTGCCAGTATATGCGCGTGAGGGCGGTTTCATCGCGGCGGGCCACGATCCGGCACTCGATGAGGCGCGCACGCTCAAAGAGAATGCACGCACGGTCATCGCCGAGCTTGAAGCCAGCTATGCTGCAGCGACCGGCGTGTCGGGGCTCAAGATCAAATACAACAATGTCCTCGGCTATTTCGTCGAGGTCACGGCCCGGCACGCCGATGCGCTGACCGCTGAGCCTCACGCTGCGACGTTCACTCACAGACAGTCGCTGGCGAACGCCATACGCTTCTCCACACTGGAGCTTTCCGAACTGGAAGCGCGGATCTCGCGCGCCGATCAGGAAGCGCTGGAACGCGAACTGGCCATGTTCAATGCATTCTGCGACCGCCTCGAGCACGCTGGCGCAGACCTGGCCGCAGCCGCAGACGCCTTGGCGAGGCTGGATGTCGCCGCCGGCGCCGCCGAATGGGCCGAAGAAGTCGGAGCCACGCGCCCGGAGCTTGTCGACCATCCGGAGTTTGACGCCGAAGCGCTCCGACATCCGGTGGTCGAAGAGGCGCTCCGGCGTCAGGGCGATGGCTTCACGTCAAACAGCTGTTCTCTGGACGCCAGCGGGAATAGCGCGCCGCGACTGTCTCTCGTCACCGGGCCGAACATGTCAGGTAAATCGACATTTCTGCGGCAGGCGGCGGTCGCGGTTATCCTCGCGCAGGCAGGCTGTTTTGTCCCTGCAACCCGATTGAGGCTTGGGCTCGCCGACCGCGTGTTCTCGCGCGTCGGCGCCTCCGATGATCTTGCCCGCGGACGATCCACCTTCATGGTCGAGATGATCGAGACCGCGGCGATCCTCAATCTCGCGACCGAAGACTCATTCGTCATCCTGGATGAAGTCGGGCGCGGCACTGCGACGTGGGACGGTATGTCCATCGCATGGGCCGTGGTGGAGCATCTCCATGAGGTCAATCGCTGCCGGTCGCTCTTCGCGACGCACTATCACGAGCTGACCGGGTTGGCGGATTCGCTGGAGCATTGCGCCAACGTTTCGTTGCGGGCCAAGGAGTGGAAAGGGGATCTGATCTTTCTCCACGAGGTTCAGCCCGGCCCGGCGGACAGATCATACGGTGTGCAGGTCGCAAAACTTGCCGGCATGCCGCCCCTGGCGGTGAAGCGGGCGCGATCGATCCTCAAACGGCTCGAGGCGGACAATCCCTCGCAGGAACGGCTCGATGATCTTCCGCTCTTCGCCGAGGTTCGCGAAGAAGAGGCGGCCCAGCCGCCCCGGCGCAGCCCCGCCGATGAGATTCTCGCCGCCACGGACCCCGATTCACTTACGCCGCGCGAGGCGTTGGAACTCGTCTACCGGCTCCGCGCGGCGACGGAGTCCGAAGACTAGCCGTATTCGCCAAATCTAAGCGACTATCGCCAAACAGTATGGCGAGAAACGCCGCGCCATCTGTCCGATTTCCGAGCGAAGCTATAAAATACCAAATAATACAATTTGGTACGTGCTTAACAAATTCTGGCACGCGGTTTGCTTAATTACTGGCACGACCGCAAAGACCCGAGAGGCAGAACGGTCGACAACAAACCAGGAGAACAACAATGCGTGGTCTGATCGATCTTCCCAAGCCAGCCGATTTCGACGTTTTCGCCAGCATCGTGCTGGTCATCTCCGGCCTCGGCGCTTTCGCCTACACCGTCTTCGGCGCCAGCGGCATCGTCGCCTGAGCTCCGAACCTAGTTCCTCCCCCAGGAGCCCTCCCGGCTCCAAACGCCAGGGCCCGGCCGCCAAATAAGGCGCGCCGGGCTTCGCGCATCAGGTGAGACGCCGTTTGGTCACTGTTTTGGCGGCCCGAACCCGGCTATCTGACTTGAATGAACATTATCGCATCCACCCGGCGAAACCTGGTCCCGGTCCGAACGCGCGCCTGGCGGATCGGCGATATCGTGGATGGGCGAAAGCTCCGTGTACAACTGACCGCCGCGGCGCTCGACAACGCGTCTGATCCACAGGCCCAGCGCGCGCGCGCTCTCGATCTCTTGCACGCCGCATTGTTTCGCGGCCGCATGATCGCGCAGGAGCGGCTGGAAGAGGGCGCCGACGGACTGGACACCGCCAACCTATTGTCGGCGGTGATGGATGAAGTTCTGTCCGCACTCTACGACTTTACAGTCATCCATATCTTCAGGGCGCACAATCCAACCGAAGCCGAGCGCATGGCCGTGTTTGCGGTCGGCGGCTATGGGCGTTCGGTGCTCGCGCCGTCCTCTGATGTCGATCTTCTGTTTGTCCGCAACTACAAGCAGACGGCGTGGTCCGAGAGCGTGATCGAGTACATGCTCTATGCGCTGTGGGACATGGGTCTGAAGGTGGGCCACGCGTTTCGCACGGTCGATGAGTGCGTGCGGCTGTCGCGACAGGACGTCGTCATCCAGACATCAATCCTCGACCGCCGTTTCTTGTTCGGGGACGCCGAACTGGCGGCTTCTCTTGATGAGAAATTCGCAAAGGACGTCGTAGCCGGTCGCGGCGCTGAGTTCGTCAAAGCCAAGCTGGCCGAGCGCGATGAGCGCCACAAACGCGAGGGCGGTTCCAGATATCGTGTCGAACCCAACGTGAAGGACGGGAAGGGCGGGCTGCGCGACCTGCAGACCTTGTTCTGGATTGCGAAATACCTGCATGGCGGCCGGACGCTCGATGAGGTTCTGGACAACGCCGCGTTCAATGAACACGACAAGGCCGCCTATCTGCGCGCCGCGCGTTTTCTCTGGACCGTCCGATGCCACATGCATTTCCTGACCGGGCGGGAAGAAGATCGGTTGTCCTTCGATCTCCAGCCAGAGATGGCGAAGCGCATGGGGTTCGCCTCACGCAGCAATAACACTTCCGTCGAGCGCTTCATGAAGCGCTACTTTCTCGCCGCAAAGGAAGTTGGCTCTCTGACGCGCATCCTTTGCGCCAAGCTCGAAGCCGACAACCAGAAAAACCCGGGGGGTCGCGCGCGCTTCTTCAACTTCTCCACGCCGAAGCCGCTGGATGAGGAAGGCTTCGTCCTCGATGGCGGCAGGCTGTCCATCGAAAGCGCAGACACGTTTCGCAAACGCCCCGTCAATCTGTTGAAACTGTTTGATATCGCCGTCCGCGACGAGCTGGACATCCACCCCGAGGCCATGTCGGCAGCGCGCCGTCAGGCGCCGCGAGCGATGCGGGGGCTCCGCGAAGATGACGCCGCACGCGATCTGTTTATCGGCATTATCGCAGGCGAGCAGCACCCCGGCCGCGTGCTGCCGCTGATGAACGAAACCGGTGTGCTCGGCGGCTTTGTTCCGGAGTTCGGGCAGATCGTCGGGCAGACCCAGTTCAACATGTACCACCACTACACCGTGGACGAGCACACGCTGAAGGCCGTCGACATCATCCACGACATCGAACAGGGGGCGCTGGCGGACGATCACCCGCTGTCGACGGCGGTGTTCCCAAAGATCCAGAATCGGCGCGCTCTCTATATCGCCATGCTGTTGCACGATACCGGCAAGGGCAGGGGGGATCAGCAGGTCGAGGGCGAAAAGGTCTCGCGCACGGCCGCGCTTCGCCTGGGCATGGATGAGGACGAAGCCGAACTCGTCGCATGGCTGGTCGGGCACCATCTCGAAATGAGCGACACCGCGCAGAAGCGCGACGTCTCCGATCCGCAGGCGGTCGCCGATTTCGCCCGCATGGTCGGCGATCTGGAACGGCTGCGGCTTCTGCTGGTGCTCACGGTCGCGGACATTCGTGCCGTCGGCCCGGGTGTATGGAACGGCTGGAAAGGCCAGCTGTTGCGCGATCTCTACCACGCAACCGAGGCCGCGCTGCGTGGCGGACGCACGGACGAAGCAAGCGTGCGCGCACAACTCGAAGACCGTGCTGAGCAGGCGCGCGAAGCCCTCAAAAAAAGTCTCGGCAGAAACAGCACCGTGCTCGAAGGCGTCGAGGACGCCTACTGGGTTCAGTTCACGCTGGATTCGCATGTCCGGCACGCCGCCGCGCTGGAGGCCGCCGGCGATGATGGGATCGCCGCCAGTGCAAGCATGGACGCCACCCGTTCCGTCACCGAGATCGTGCTCTCTGCGCCGGACAGGTCCGGCCTGTTTGTGGATCTCTGCTCCGCGCTGAGCGCGTCGGGGGCAAACGTAGCCGCCGCCCACCTTTATGAGTCGGGTTCGGGCCGGGTTCTCGACGTTTTCGAGGTGCAGGACAGCCGAGGTGAACCATTGGGCAGGGACAATCCTGCCGCGCTGGAACGTTTGCTGGACGATCTGCGGGCTGCTGCGCTTGGAGGCGAAGGGGTCAAGGCGCCAGGCAAACCTGCTACCCCCAGCCGCCGTTTGGCAGCATTCATCATCACCCCGAAAATCCGCATTGATCGTTCGGCTGCATCGAGCGGGATTGTCATCGAGGTGTCCTGCCGTGACCGCCCTGGCGTTCTCTATGAGATTGCCGACATGCTCCACAAAGCGAAGCTGTCCGTCAGTTCGGCACACGTCGGCGCCTATGGCGAACGCGTCCACGACGTTTTCTACGTCGAACCGACAGAGGAGGGCGGTTTCCCGCCTGAAGGCGATCGTGCATTCATTGACCAGCTAACACAGGTGCTGCGCGCCGCCGGACCCAATCCGCCCAAGATTCCCGCCCACACGCTGGCGCGCGCGCCGGCTTCCACCAATCGCTAGGACGAAGCCATGTCGCTTGCGCGCAACGTCTTTGTGCAGACGGGATTCACGCTCGGAAGCCGGGTCTTGGGTTTTGCGCGCGACCTGGCCCTGAATGCGCGGTTTGGCGGTCAGGGACCGCTAATGGACGCATGGGGCACCGCGCAGATGCTCCCGAATTTCTTTCGGCGCCTGTTTGCCGAAGGTGCCTTCGCGCAGGCGTTTGTGCCGTCCTACGCCAAGACACGCGAACTCGAGGGCGACGCTGCAGCCGAGAAACTCGCATCCGATGTCATGGCGGTCATCATGCCGGTGGTCGCGGTCATCGTGATCGGTTTTGAAGTGGCGATGCCTTGGGTCATGCCGGTTTTCCTCAAGGCCTACGTCAATGATCCCGACGTGATGAGCACGGCGGTGCTGATGGCGCAGCTGGCCATGCCATACCTCGTGTCGATGACGCTCGCCTCGCTCCTGTCGGGGGTGCTGAACACATTTGGCCGGTTCGCGCTGACCGCCGGCGCGCCGATACTTCTCAATGTCTGCACGATCGTTCCGCCGCTGGTTATCTCTGATCAGAGAGAGGCTGCGCTCGCCGCAAGCCTGGCCGTGACATTTGCCGGCTTCCTGCAGGCGTTCTTGTTGTGGTGGGGTGTAAGGCGCCTGGGCGTTTCATTGTCGGCGGGTCTGCCTGTCCTCAATCAGGGCGTTCGAAAGGTCATCGCGCTGGCGGTGCCAGGTTCGATCGCGGGCGGCGCGCTCCAGATCAATACGCTGGTCACCCAATACCTTTCCGGATCTGACAAGGGCGCGCGCGCCGTCCTCTACAATTCCGAGCGCCTCTACCAGTTGCCGCTTGGCCTGATCGGCGTCGCCGTCGGTATTGCGCTTGTGCCGCGCCTGACGAGACACTTCGCTGAGTCGGACCGCGCGGGCTCCGACCAGACAATGGACGATGGACTGATCCTGGCGATGGCGTTCACTGTCCCGGCTGCTCTCGCATTGCTCATCATGCCGGTGTTTGTCATCGACGCCACGATGACGCGCGGCGCCTTCACCAGCGACGACGCAGTTAGAACTGGCGAAGTCTTGCGCGCGTTTGCCTGGGGAATACCGGCCTTCGTTCTCGCCAAGGTCTTCGCGCCCGCATTTTTCGCGCGGCAGAAGACGAAACAGCCGATGCAGTTCGCGCTCCTGACGGTAGCAGCCAATATCGTCCTCGGCGCCACGCTGTGGTTCTGGTTGCCCGGGCAGGGGATCGACGGCGCTGTCGGACTGGGCTGGGCGACCAGCATCTCAAGCTGGTTCAACGTCTTCCTTCTGGCCGGAACGCTCGCCGCCGAAGGAGTCTATTCGATTGGCGCGCGAGTATGGCTGAGACTTTTGCGCCTCGGGTTGGCCAGCGGCGGTATGGCCGCCTTCGTCACGGTTTGCGCAATAAACCGAGAGACGCTGGAACAATGGCTGCTCGCAAAGGAGATCGCCGTAATAGCCGTCGCGTTTGTCGGCTTCGTCATCTACGTCATTCTCGCCTTTGCATTCCGAGCCATCCGCCCGTCGGAGGTACGCAATGCGATGCGGCGAGACCGCGCAACTACCGGCGACAACTTGCCGAACGCGACCCCGGACTGATAATCCCGACCGGCCCGCATGGCGGGCTGCGGAGAAGGCGATGACTGAACAAACCCAAAGTTATCAAGGACCGGACCTCGTGTTCTCGGGCGTGCAGCCGAGCGGCAGCCTTCATCTGGGCAACTATCTCGGCGCCCTCGTGAAGTTCGTCGATATGCAAAAGACGCGAGACTGCATCTTCTGCGTTGTCGATCTCCACGCGATCACTGTCCCCCAGGATCCGAAACTTCTTGCTGCGCAAACACGCGAGATTGCGGCTGCATTCCTCGCGGCGGGCGTCGATCCGAAGAAGTCCATCATTTTTCCGCAGTCGTCAGTGACGGCGCATGCGGAACTGGCTTGGATTCTCAACTGCTCGGCGCGCATGGGGTGGCTCGAGCGCATGACGCAGTTCAAGGACAAGGCGGGCAAGGATCGCGAGCGCGCATCTGTTGGCCTGTTTGCCTATCCGGTGCTGCAAGCCGCCGACATTCTCGCTTATCGCGCAACCCATGTCCCCACGGGCGAAGATCAGAAACAGCACCTCGAATTGACGCGTGACATCGCCGACCGCTTCAACCGCGACTTCAACGCGCCGGGTTTTTTCCCATTGCCGGAACCGCTGACCACCGGACCAGGCGCGCGGATCATGAGCCTCAAGGACGGGTCAAAAAAGATGTCCAAGTCGGACCCGTCGGATCTTTCGCGGATCAATCTGCTGGACACGCCGGATGATATCGCCCGCAAGATCAAGAAAGCTACGACCGACCCGGAGCCGTTGCCGTCCGAAGTCGAAGGCCTCGAAGGTCGGGCCGAGGCGCGCAACCTGGTCGGAATCTACGCCACACTGGCCGGCGTGTCGGAAGCGGATGTGTTGGCGCAGTTCGGCGGACAGGGTTTTGGCGTATTCAAGCCGGCGCTCGGCGAACTTGCGGTCGAGAAACTCGGTCCGGTCGCCGATCGCATGCGGCGCCTGATGGATGACCCTTCCGAGGTCGATGCCGTACTAAGGGACGGTGCCGGACGGGCGAACGCTATTGCCGAACCGGTCATTGAGGACGTTCGTCGCACGGTTGGCTTCTGGTCGTGACCCTGACGAGCACACGCGTTCGCAGGTGTTGGTTCGCGCTCGCACTTGTTGCCGCAGTTCTGACGGCATGCAGCGCCGAGGGCGATGCAGTCCACGTGACCAACGCGACTTACCGGCCGCCACTGGGTTCGGGCTCTGTCGGCGTCGGTTACATGACGATCGAGTCCCGCGCGACGGATCAGATCGTCGCCGTCGCTTCGCCGGCGGCCCGGTCGGTGGAAATTCACTCAACGGTTTTCAACGGCGCGACTGCCTCGATGCGGCCGACCCCGACCCTGGATCTACCCGCCAACACCCCAGTGAAACTGGCGGCGGGCGGCGTTCATCTAATGGTGATCGAGCCGCAACGTATTGAAAGCGGAGCAACTTTCCCGGTGACACTCCAGCTCGCATCGGGGCGCACGCTCAGCGTTGAGCTCGCAGTCGACCAGAATCCCGTTGGACCCAGTTAACAAAGCGTAAGGGATTGTTGGGTTGAGGTTAACGTCGGAGCGACTCACTCTGACTCTTAATCCAATTGGAGCTGGGAACGGGCTATGTCGGTGCTGCATCTCCGCCGCGACATGGTCGTGGCTGAAGAACCGGTTATAGAAATCGAGACACCTTTTCCGCTGGTGACGATCGACGGTCGTACAGCTGAAACGGTCGTTGCGGACAACGACGGCGGCGGCGCAGGCTCGCTGGCGCGGCGCATCGGTCGGACGATCCGTGCGCTCTTCTTCGTCTGCCTGTTGTCCATCTATCCGGCGCTCGTCGTTCTATCGAGCGGAGTCGGGGATCGCGACGCCGAAGCGCTGGTTGATCGTACGCAATGGTCCGCGCCATGGGCGGGCGGCGCTGCAACTCTGATCGAGCATCATTACAAGAACCTTGGATGGGCGAGCGATGCGCCGTCTTGGGCGCCGATGGGATTGCTGACGGCAAAACCCGCTTATCAATCGGCACTTGCGGAAGCGATCGGCGAATACGTCAGTCTCGCCGCCCGCCAGTCGGCTGCCGCCGGACTGCCGGACACCGACCTGGACGCCGCGGCCAGACTCCTCAACGCCAACAGCACCGGCGTGCAGCTGCGCGCCTCCAGAGATGCGCTCGTGAGCTACGACGGGCGGGTCCGCAACCGCGCAGGCGAAACCATGGTCAACTCCGAGAACCTCGATGCGCGGTTCTCCCTGATCCAGCAATGGGGCAAGCGCAGTCAGTCTGAGCTGGTGATGTCGTCATCAGTGATCAGCGGTAGCCCGCTTGATGAGGCGGCGACACGCGCTGTCTACGCTGCGAAGGGGAGGGCGCAGGCCGCTTATCTCTTCCTCGACACGATTGCATGGCCGGAGGATTCTCGAGCTGTGGCCGCTCGCGCTGAGGCGCTCGCAGCGTGGCGGGCGGCTGCGCGTTTCCATCCCATCTTTGTATTCAATGGCGAACCTGACGGAGCCATGTTCGGCAACCATGCTTCATCGATGGGTTTCCTTGTCGGGCAGGCCCTTGAGGCCACGGACAGCTATCTCGCCTACTTCCCGCGCGCGCCCCAACAGGCAACCAGCGTGGCTGCCGCCGAGGTCGGAATTGCGCCGCATGGCGAGTTCACGACCGCTGAATAGACCGGTCAGGCACACTTGACCGCGCGCACATGACAGAGCCTCATGGCGACATGACAGAACCGACACGTAAATTCCTGGTAGTGTCGGACGATACCGAGGAATGCGTCTCGGCCATCGTCTACGCAGGCCTGCGCGCGCGCGCGATCCCTGCAGGCCTGACTGTCCTGCGCTGCATTCATGTTCCCGGCTGGGGCGGCTGGGTCGGGCTCGACAAGCATATCGAGCAGGATGCGATCGACAGCGCGCGGTTGGCGGGGATGAAGCACGTCGACCTGATCCGCGAGCGTACGGGCGTCGAGGCCGACCTGATCGTCAGTCAGGACGAGCCGGTCGATGCGATCAGGCTGCTGGTCAACGATGATCCGACGATCAAGGTTCTCGTCCTTGCATCCGGAGAAGGAAGGGGGGGACCCGGCCCTCTCGTGTCACGCATTGGCAAGGGCCGGCCTCTGGCGGATCGCCCGATTGCAGTTACGGTCGTGCCCGGCGGACTGACCGACGCCCAGCTCAATGAAGTCGGCGGCATGGCGGGCTAGACAATCGTGTCCCGCCGGCGGGACTTGCCACTGCCGGTGGAAAAGCCCATCTCCTCTGTAACGCCAGAGGAAAACGATGTTTATCCAGACCCAATCGACGCCAAACCCGGCGACGTTGAAATTCCTTCCCGGTAAGGACGTGTCGCCGGGCGCGACGTTTGACTTCACCTCGCCGGAAGCGGCCGGTCGTTCGCCCTTGGCGCTGAGCCTGTTCGGGCTCAAGAGCGTGACTGGGGTATTTCTCGGTGCAGACTTCATCGCGGTCAGCAAAGCGGATGAGGCTGACTGGGCTTACCTGAAACCTCAGGTCCTGGCCGCCATCATGGATCATTACGTTTCTGGCGTGGCGGTAGTTGAAGCCAATGAGCCCCCAGTCGAGGCCGACCAGACAGTTTATGAGGGCGAAACGGCGGAAATCGTCGAAGAGATCAAGCAGTTGATCGACGCGCGCGTCCGCCCGGCCGTTGCGCAGGACGGCGGCGACATCGAGTTTCATCGTTTCGATGCCGGCACAGGCGTCGTCGAACTGGTGATGCGTGGAGCGTGTTCGGGCTGCCCCTCATCAACCATGACCCTGAAGCAGGGCGTTGAGAATCTCCTCAAGCACTACGTTCCGGAAGTGACGGCTGTTGAGGCTGTACTCTAGGCGCCGCTGATGCGCGCCAGGGCGCACGCGCCCACAGGACCTGAGCCGAGTATGAACATCCTTGCGATCAACGCAGTCGGAAGCGCCTGTGAAGCGGCGGTCATCTCCGCTGGCGTCGAACATGTGGTCAAAGAGGAGATGGCGCGTGGTCACGACGCCCGCATCGCTCCCGTGGTTGAACGCGCCATGCAGAACGCCGCATTGGGTTGGGGAGACTTGTCTCGCATCGCAGTTGTTACCGGTCCCGGGTCATTCACCGGCATCCGGGTCGGCGTCGCGTTCGCGCGGGGCTTGTCGCTGGCGCTCAAAGTCCCGGTCGCGGGCGTGACCGCACTGGAGGCGCTAGGTTGCACGCACGCCGGCAAGGTTCTCGCAGTGTTGCCTGCGCAACGTCGCCCGCCGGAGCGGACCTGGTGGGCGCAAGTCCTCATTGCGGGGCGTGGCGCCGAGCCTCCGGTTGAGATTGATGAGCAGCAAATTGCGGCGAGGGCAGGCGAGATGGACGCGATCGTCGGCGACTCGCCACCTGAATGCGTCTTGGCCGATTTTGAGCCGCTTACGCCTGACGCGCTCGCCGCGGCGCGCCTGTGCGCCAGGATCGAGATGGAAACAGCGCTCGCACGTCCGGTCTATGTGCGCGCTCCGGACGCCGCGCCGATGCGGCCGGTGAAACTGGAGACGCGCGATTGAAGGTCCGTCGCGCCCTGCTGACAGATGCTCCGCGCATGGCGAAACTTCACGGCAGGGCGTTTGACCGATCTTGGTCCGCCGCCGACTTCGAGGTCTGGCTGCGGCGCGATACGTCATTCTGCGCAGTGGCTGAACACGATGGCCGGATCGCCGCTCTGGGCGTGGCGCTCTGTGCAGGGGCAGACGTCGAACTGCTGACAATTGCCAGTCATCCGGGCCGCCGCCGCCGGGGTCTGGCCCGCCAGATCCTGGCGTCTCTGGACGAGGAAGCCGCCGCCCGAGGCCTGGAACGCTGGGTGTTGGAGGTGGCATGCAACAATTTGCCGGCCTTATCGCTCTACGAGCGCCTCAATTTCATGGAAATCGGCGTCCGCAAGGGCTATTATGCTGCCGGACCCGATCAGTTTGACGGGTTTGTGCTGGCGCGACCCGTCGGGCTGGCGTCCCTCTCCGCGGGT
>JBHIWT010000067.1:0-16568 GCA_041987265.1 Hyphomonadaceae bacterium | reverse complement strand
CTCGGACGGTTCGAGCAGCGGGGCGACAACCAGCGCGCCGACCGCAAGCACGCCGCCGGCGGCAACCAGCCAGGTCAGCGGCCACCGATCCTTGATCGACATATCGCGCGATGCAGCGCGATACAGGTAGAAGACGATGAACGGCGCCATGAACAGCAGCAGTTCGATCAACAGTCGGCGTATCATATCCCGTCAGTCCCGCGGCTCGTCGTAGAGCCGTTCATACAGCGCCCGGATCATTCCGGCGGTCGCGCCCCATATATAACGTCCGTTGTGCGGCATTGCGAAATATTCCCGGTCCCGGCCCTTCCAGAACACCTTGTGGCGCTCATGGTTTGCGGGATTCATCAGGAAGGAGAGCGGCGTCTCGAAGACATCCGCGACTTCCCCGGGATCCGGTTCGGGCACGTAGTCAGCGTCGATCAGGCCGACAAACGGCGCAATCAGGAAGTTGGTTCCCGTCAGATAGCCGGCGCTGCGGCCGATGATCTGCACCTGCTGTGCGCGCAGGCCGACCTCTTCTTCCGCTTCGCGCAACGCTGCGTGCAGCAAGGTCGGATCGTCCGGATCGAGCCGTCCGCCGGGAAAGGCGACCTGGCCTGCATGCTGTGCCATCGTATCCGGCCGCAGGGTCAATTGGACGGCGAGATCATTCTCGCGCGGGATCAGCCCGATCAGCACCGCCGCGAGGCGCGGCCTGGATGTCGGCGGAGGCGGAGGATCCGGCATGAAGTCGTGATCGCCGCGCGCCACCGCTTCGAACGGTGCATCGATCGGCAAGAGACGCTGGCGCGCCCGAGCAAGAAAGTCGTCCGGGTTGGTAAACGACATTGGGCCTAAACCGTGCGGCCGAGTTCGAAGCGCGCGCCACACGATTCTATGCTCATCATTCGCGTGTCGGGGTCTTCGCTGGCCCAGCCTACCAGTTCGTAGTAGGGCGGCCGGGCGAGCCGGGCCTCGAGGCCGTTGCGGATCATCACGTAGGTGGAGGGCTCGCCGGTTTCCGGATCGGTTTCCACCCGCAACGGGTTGTCCTCACCGATCAGAACGACATCGCCGACGTTCGTTGTCGCCGCCAGGGCGACTTCGCCGTCCTGTTCAGTGCGATCGAGGCGAATTGCGGTGAACGGCGCGTCTTCAACTTCGATCACAACCTTTTCATGCGGGGTCACGAGGTAATAGCCGTCCTCGTCCCGCCGCAGGATCGTGGAGAACAGTCGAACCAGCTTTTGGCGGCTGAAGCGCACGCCATCCTGCCACCACGAACCGTCCTTGCGGATTTCCAACCCGATATCGCCGCAATGTTCAGGGTTCCACAAATGCACTGGCGGCAGCGATCGGGGCTTTTCCAATCCCGCTTCTGCCTGCAAGGTGGCCACGAAGTCCATGAGCGCATCGGCGTCTTTGGATTCGGTATTCGACATCGGCGGCTCCGTTACGGGGTCGCCCCAGACATAGGTTCATCGCCAGCATGAGTGAAGCCGGGATCGCCCCTGAGGACAACGCCGAAATCGTGGCCAAGGCGGACGCCGCTGTTGAGGCGCTTGCGAAGGTCAAGTCCGAGATCGGCAAGGCTGTGTTTGGCCAGGACAAGGTGGTGGAGCTGACGCTCGCCGCGATCCTTGGCGGCGGGCACGCGCTGCTGATCGGCGCGCCGGGTCTGGCCAAAACGCGATTGGTGGAGACCACAGCGACGGCGCTGGGTCTCAACTGGGGACGTGTTCAGTTCACGCCCGACCTGATGCCCAGCGATATTCTGGGTTCGGAGATTCTCGACGAGACGGAAAACGGCCGTTCATTCCGGTTCGTGAAGGGCCCGATCTTTACCAGTCTCCTGATGGCCGACGAGATTAACCGCGCCAGCCCGCGTACCCAGTCGGCGCTGCTGCAGGCGATGCAGGAACGTCATGTGACGATCGCGGGCGCGCGCTATGACCTGCCGCCGCCTTTCCATGTGCTGGCGACGCAGAACCCGATCGAACAGGAGGGCACCTATCCCCTGCCCGAGGCGCAGCTCGACCGCTTCCTGCTGAAGATCGACGTTGATTATCCGGACGATGAAACCGAGCGGCGCATCCTTATCGAAACAACCGGCGTGACGGTTGCGAAGGTCGAGAGCGCCCTGACGCCGCAGGAACTGATCGACATGCAGGCGCTGGTCCGGCGCATGCCGGTTCCGGAAACGGTGCTGGAAGCGATTGTCCGCCTGGTTCGATCCGCGCGTCCTGAGCAGACTGACGATGAGGATGTGAAGAAGCGCGTTGAGTGGGGGCCCAGCCCGCGCGCCGGTCAGGCGTTGATGCTCGCCGCGCGTGCACGCGCGCTGTTGCGCGGGCGCCTTGCGCCGTCTCTCGACGATGTCGAGGCTCTGGCGGAACCCGCCCTTGGCCACCGTATGTCGCTGGCATACGATCCGACAGGCGCTGGCGGCACGCTGTCTGAACTCATCGCCACGCTGGCTAACAAAGTCGTCTGAAAGCAGGACATTGGCTCGCGCGCCCCTGGAACAGCTCAAACTTGAGGCGTCAGGCCTTGCGAATCAGCTCGGCTCGCTGACGACGCAGACGCGCGCCGCAAGCGCTGCGCAGATCGGTTCGGCGCAAAGACGGCGCGCGGGGACCGGCGAGGATTTCTGGGAATACCGTCGCTACAAAACCGAGGACGGCGCACAGCGGATCGACTGGCGCCGTTCGGCGAAGGGTCACCGGCTGTATGTGCGCGAGACCGAGCTGGAAACGGCGCGGACCTATCTGTTCTGGGTCGATCCGTCCGAAGGCTTCGGATTTACCAGCGACGAAAAGCTGCCAGAGAAAGCTGACCGTGCGCTGGTCCTTTCCATGGCGCTTGCAGGCGCTTTGTCTCGGGCGGGCGAGCGTTGCGGCGCGCTGGGCGGCGGGCGCAGCGCGGTTTCGGGGTCGCGAGCGATTTCGCGCGTGGGCGAGGACCTGCGGGACATGGACGCCAACAGTGCGTTTCCACCGGCGCCACGCGATCATGCCAGCGCCATAATCTGCAGTGACTTTTACGAACCCATGGACGTGTGGAAGGCGCGGCTGGAGCCGTTGTCCGCCAAATGCCGCGAGGGTTTGCTGGTGCAGGTTTGCGATCCTCTGGAAGTCGAATTCCCCTTCTCCGGGCGGACGCGGTTTGCGCGGCCCGGCGATGCGCTGAACCGGATTATCGGCAAGGCTGAATCCGTGCGCGAGGGATATCTGGATCGTTTCACCAGGCGCCGTGAGGAGCTGGCGCAACTGGCGGCAGGGCTCGGCTGGCGATTCATTACGCACGAGACGAACGAAGAACCGCGCATTGCGCTGAACCGGATGGCGCACATGTTCATGATGGCGGGAGCGCCGGCGTGACGCTTGGGCCCTTCCTCTTCCTGCAGCCGCTGGCGCTGTTCGGGTTGTTGAGCCTGCCGGTGCTGTGGTTCCTGTTGCGCGCGACGCCGCCGGAACCGCGCCGGGTGATGCTGCCGTCGCTGCCGCTGTTTCGTGACCTGCGCGCAGAAGAGGAAACGCCTGCGCGCACGCCGTGGTGGCTGCTGGCCCTGCGCCTGCTGGCGCTGGCTCTGGCGATCCTCGGCTTCGCCAAACCGACCTGGGCGCCTAACGCCTCGCTGGAGGATGCCGCGGGCCGTGCACTGGTCGTTGTCGATGATGGGTGGACCAGCGCCCAGCGCTGGCGCGACGTGACGCGCAATGCGATCGCTGCAGCGGAAGAAGCGGCGGAAGGCAATGCGCCGGTCTATGTCGCCTTTACCGCTCCGCGTGAATTTCCGCGCGACATATCAGAACCACTCGACATCGAGACCGCACGCCAGGTGATCCGCAATGCGCGACCGGCCCCATGGCTGCCCGATCGCAACGCCGCTCTGACCCGCATCGCCAACAGCGGTGTGGCGCCAGGGCGCGTTATCTGGGCGAGCGATGGCTTTGACCATGACTCTGCGCGTTCATTCGCCGACGGGCTGTCGAACCTGGCGCCGACCGAGATTCGTGTTGCGCGGCCGGAAGGCGCCTACGCCATCACATCGGCGGACTCCTCGGCGCAGGGTGCGCGGGTCAGTGTCGTGCGCGCGCTGGGCGAGGGGATCGATACGGCCGACGTGATCGCCGAAACCGCCGAGGGCGCATCGATCGCCTCCACCCAGATCGCGTTTGAGGCGGGCGAGGAAACCGCCGAGGGCCTGTTCGAGATACCGACTGCGGCCCTGAACCGTGTGGCGCGGTTCCGGATCGCCGGCGCGCAATCGGCTGGCGCTGTGTGGATGTGGGATGATGCAGCGCGCCGGCCGCATGTCGGGCTTGCCGACGCCGGCAGCGAGGCCCAGCCCTTGTTGTCCGAGCATTATTATGTGCGCAAGGCTCTGCAGCCCTATACGCAACTGAGCGAGCAGCCGCTGGACCAGCTGATCGAGGCCAAGGTCGATGCAATCGTACTGGGCGATCGCGGTCAGATTTCCGAGGACGATGCAGAGCTGCTGTTCGACTGGATCGACCAGGGCGGCGTTTTGATACGTTTTGCCGGACCGCGTCTGGCGGCGCACGCCGATGACCTGATCCCGACGCCGTTGCGGCCAACCTCCCGCGCCTTGGGCGGATCACTGGCGTGGGAGACGCCGCAACGCCTTGCCGACTTTGACTCCACCTCGCCTTTCTTTGGCATTCCGCTGCCGAAAGACACCGTTGTGCGCCAGCAGGTGCTGGCCCAACCGTCAGCGGACCTGCCCGGTCTGACCTGGGCGCGTCTTGAAGACGGCACGCCGCTTGTGACCGGCGCGCCGATCGGGCGCGGCCAGCTTGTATTGTTCCATGTCACCGCAGACCCCGACTGGTCGGATCTGCCCTACACCGGCGCATTCGTTGAAATGCTGCGGCGGTCGGTCGTGTCGGGCGGCGAACGCACCCAGGTGCGCAACGAAGCGGAAGGCACGCTGACGCCGGTGCGCACGCTGGACGGGTTCGGCATTCTTGGCGCGCCGTCGGGCGGCGCCTCGCCCATCGAGGCGGACGCCTTCGCCAGCACCAGACCCGGCCCGGCTTCGCCTCCCGGCCTGTATTCCGGTCCCGGCGGCGAGCGTGCGTTGAACACGGGCGCGCCTGCGCCACTGGCCTACACGCAATGGCCAACATCAGTACAGGTTTCGGAAGAAGCCGCCGTGCTTGAACGACGCGGACTCGGCGGATGGATGATTGCTGCGGCGATGGCCATCGTTGCATTCGACCTGCCCATCGCCCTGGCCTTCGCCGGCCGCCTGCCGCACTGGGGCCGCGGCGCTACGGCTGGTTTGTTTGCTGCTTTTGTCGTGTTCGGCGCTCCGAATGTCGCCGACGCCCAGTCATCCAGCCGGCAGGCCGAGGAAGCCGCGCTTGGCGTGCGCTTCGCCTATGTCCGCACCGGCGACGGGCGGCTGGACCAGATCACAGAAGCCGGGCTGTTCGGCCTCAGCTTCCAGCTTGGCCAGCGCACGTCGGTGGAGCCGGACGAACCGCACGGGGTCAACCTTGAAACCGACTCTCTCGAAGTCTATCCGCTGATCTACTACGCCGTGCCGCGCGATGCGCAGCCCCTGTCGCCGAAAGCCGCTGAGCGTGTAAACGCCTACCTGCGCGCAGGCGGCGCCTTTGTCGTCGACACGCGTGATGCTGCGCCGGGACGGGATGTTTCGGCCGATCTTGAGACCCTGCTTGCGGGCATCGATGCGCCCCCGCTGCAGCCCGCGCCGTCTACCCACGTCATCACAAAGAGCTATTACCTGCTGCGCAGTTTCCCGGGACGTCTGAATGGCCGGCTGTGGCTGGAGAGCGGCAGCGGTGATCGCGACACGCGGCGCGGGGATGGCGTGTCCGGCCTGTTTATCGGCGGATCGGACTGGGCCGGGGCATGGGCGATCGACAAGACCAACGGCCAGCCGCTGCTCTCGATGCAGGGCGGAGAAGCCGCGCGCGAGATGGCGTACCGGTTCGGGATCAATCTCGTGATGTACGTGCTCACCGGGAATTACAAGGAAGATCAGGTGCACATTCCTGATTTGCTGGAACGTCTGGGACGCGACGAAGGCCGCTCGCGGCGGTCGGACTGACACAGATGTTTGAAGCCTCCCGCCTTTCGTTCGACCCGATCATTCCCTGGCTGGCCCTGTGGGCGCTGGCTGGCGGCGCAGCCGTGTTGTGGTTCGGCTATGTCTGGCGCGGCGGGAAGGCCTGGCTGTTTCGGGCGCTCGCTTTGAGCGTCCTCGCGTTGGCGCTGGCCAACCCGCTGTGGGTGGAAGAAGAGCGCGAACCCTTGAAAGACATTGTCGCGCTTGTCGTAGACCGATCCGAGAGCATGAATTTCCGGGGGCGCACAGCGACGGCGCAGGCCGCCTACGATGCGCTGAAGACCCAGATCGAGGCTGACGAAACGCTGGAGCTGCGTGTCAGCGAGACTGATCCCGACGCGGACGGTTCGGATATCTATACAGCCCTGCAATCGGCGCTGTCGGATGCGCCGCGCGACCGAGTCGCCGGCGCCATCGTCGTGACCGACGGACAAGTGCACAACCTGCCGCCGGATCCCGAGACCGCCATCGAACTCGGTCCGGTTCACTCCCTGATCGTCGGCGGCGAGAACGAGATCGACCGGCGGATCGAGATCCAGTCGGCGCCCAGTTTCGGCATCATCGACAACGAGATCGACCTGCGCGTGCAGGTGGACGATCCGACAGCGCAGTTCGTGGACGTCGCGGTATCGATCAACGGCGAGTTCATGCCGCCGCAGCGTGTCGCAACCGGCGAGCCGCAGATCATCCCGATCACGCTCAAGCGGCGCGGCGACAATCTGGTGGTCGTGCAGGTTGCCGAAATCCCCGAGGAACTGACGCTCGCCAACAATCTGGCGTCTGCGGCTGTCTCCGGCGTTCAGGACCGGTTGCGCGTCCTGCTGGTCACCGGCGAACCGCATACCGGCGCACGCGTCTGGCGGGACCTGCTGAAATCCGATCCAGCGGTGGACCTCGTCCACTTCACCATCCTGCGGCCGCCGGAAAAGACCGACAGCGCCTCGACGGACGAGATCGCGCTGATCAACTTCCCGCGCCGGCAGCTATTCCGAGACAAGCTGGACGAATTCGATCTTGTGATCTTCGACCATGAGCTGCGTTCACAGGTTCTGGAGCCGCAATATCTCGCCCGTGTGGCGCGTTATGTGGAAAATGGCGGCGCCTTGCTGGTGGCGGCGGGACCGCCCTACCCGGGCTCGCAACAGCTCTACAATACGCCGCTGGTTTCTGTTCTGCCGGGCTACGCCACGGGTGAAGTCGTCGAAGAAAAATTCGCACCGGAGCTGACCGAGCTTGGCCGCCGGCATTCGGTGACGGCGCCGCTGGACAATGGTTCGGTGT
Source organism: Hyphomonadaceae bacterium (assembly GCA_041987265.1). GTDB lineage: Bacteria > Pseudomonadota > Alphaproteobacteria > Caulobacterales > Hyphomonadaceae > IH12. Next base: position 9,184 of record JBHIWT010000067.1, on the reverse strand, counting down.
GGGGACCGTGGCTACGCTACATGAAGGTCGACGCCGGCAATGCCGAGACGCTGATCCAGGCGCCGGACGGCGCACCGCTCCTGTTGCTCGACCGGGTTGATGAAGGCCGTGTCGCTGCTGTGATGTCCGACCAGATCTGGTTGTGGGCGCGCGGGTTTGAAGGCGGCGGCCCCTATGCGGAACTGATCCGCCGCACGGCGCACTGGCTAATGAAGGAACCGGAGCTGGAGGAAGAGCTTCTGGAACTGCGCACCGGCGATTCACACACGATCGAGGCGCAGCTGCGCACGCTGACGGAAGTTCCCGAGCCGCTGTCGCTGATCGGGCCGGACGGTCAGGAGACGACAGCCGAATGGTCGCTTGCCGGTCCGGGCCTCTATCGCACCCAGCTGGAAGACGCAGAGCTTGGCCTGTTCCGCGCCGGCAGCGGCGAACTCCGCGCGGTGACTGTGCGCGGACCGGCGCACCCGCGCGAATACATCGACCTGCGCTCGACGACCGACCTGTTGCAGCCAATTGCGGCGGCGACGCTGGGCGGCGTCTTCCGTGTCGGCGCAGATGGTTCGCCCGACCTGCCGGACATGCGGCGGATCGGCAATCGCGGCAATGCGGCTGGCTCGTCGTGGATGGGGCTGCGTAGGAATGAGGGTTATGCAGTTCGTGCGACGCAAACGACGCAATTGCTGCCCGGCGTGATCGGCATGGCGCTTGCGGTGTTCTTCATGATGTTTGCGTGGTGGCGCGAGGGACGCTGAGCGCACCGCGGAGGTCTGCCGCCTGCTCCGTCAGCTCCCGCACCAGTATCCGATCCGCGTTGACCGGTCCGGGCATGAGAAAGCGCCCGCGTGCAACACGGGCAAACCCTGCACGGGCGTAATAGGTCTCGTCTCCCACCAGGATGACCGCAGGCAAGCCCAGATCCGCGCACACCGCGATCCCTGTTTCCATCAGCTTGAAGGCGATGCCGTCGCCGCGGCGGCGCGGGTCGATCGCAAGCGGCCCCAACAAGGCGGCATTGCCACTCCCGCCCACCGTCAGCGGCCAGAACTGTACCGCGCCGACCAGGCCGCTGTCGTCGAATGCGACATGGCAGGCCGCTTCGATGCGGGTATTGCCCTCACGCAGGCGCTCGGCTGTCTTGGCGTAACGGCCGGGACCGAAAACGACATTGTAGAGCGCGGTCACGTCCTCCTCGTGCGCCGGTTCGGCATGCGAGATCGTGTAGGGCGCGATCGTACGCGGGGGCGTGGTGGGCGGCGTGTTCAGGGCGCTGGTCTCCGCAGGTCGACGCCGACAAGGAATTTTCGCTCTTAGGACCGCGACCCCAGCCGGTCAAAGAGAAATTGTGCGACGCCATGTGGCTATCCGACCGGTTCTCCAATGCTGGCGTTAGGCCGCGCCATGTGCTTTTGAATGTTGGCGAACCAAGACATGAGGGAGTGAGTAATGGGCGTTCTGGACGGCAAGGTTGTACTGATCACTGGCGGGGGCAATGGCATCGGCAAGGAGACGGCGCTCCTGCTGGGCCGTGAAGGCGCGAAGGTTGTCGTCAACGATCTCGGCGGCTCGCTTTCCGGCGCCGATGAAGGCTCCGCCGGGCCTGCCGAAGAGGTCGCCAAGGCGATCCGCGAAGCCGGCGGCCAGGCTGTCTCCAACTCCGACAGCGTCACCGATTTCGTCGCTGTCCAGCGCATGGTCGAACAGGCCAAGGATGAGTTCGGCGGGCTCAACGCCATCATCAATCCGGCCGGCATCCTGCGTGACGGCATGTTCCACAAGATGAGCGAAAGCGACTGGGACGGCGTGATCGAGGTTCACCTGCGCGGTTCGTTCAACGTCACCCGCGCTTCGATCGAACTGTTCCGCGAACAGGAAGACGGCGCCTATGTGTTGTTCACCTCTACTTCCGGCCTGATCGGCAATGTGGGCCAGGCTAACTACGCCGCAGCGAAACTGGGCATTATGGGCCTCTCCAAGACCGTGGCGATGGAAGGCGCACGCAAGAACGTCCGTTCGAACATCATCGCGCCCTTCGCGTGGACGCGGATGATCGCCTCGATCCCGGTCAAGGATGAAGCCAGCGCGGCGCGGGTGGAGCAGATGAAGAATGCGATGCGCGCCGATCAGGTTGCGCAGCTCGCTGTCGCCCTGTGTTCTGACAAGGCGAAGTCGACGACCGGCCAGATATTCGGCGTGCGCGGCAACGAGATTGTCCTGTTCAACCAGCCGCGCCCGCTGCGTTCGATGGCGGACACGACAGGATGGACGCCGGACAAGATCCTCGACACCTGCCTGCCGGCGATGGAGAACGACTTCTTCCCGCTGGACGCTACGACGGACGTCTTCCCGTACGATCCGGTCTAGGGCTCAACCCAGAAAGGCGCCCTTCAGGCCGTCGATCAGCAGCTGCACGGATAGTGCAGCGAGGATCACGCCGAATATCCGGGTGATGGCGCCGGCGATCGCCTCGCCCATCATCCGGACCAGCGGCCCGGCGGCCAGGAAAATGATCAGACACAGTACCAGGTTCGCGCCGATGGCCACGAGCACCACGCCCTGATGCGGCAGGTCGCCTGAGGCGTTGGACATGAACAGCATCGCCGAGGCGATCGAGCCGGGACCCGCCAGCATCGGGATGCCGACCGGGAAGACCGATATATCGTCCATCTTTTCGTGCGTGCTGATGTGTTCGTCAGCGCGTTGCCCGCGCCGTTCGGTGCGCTTTTCGAACACCATGTCGAGCGCGATGAGGAACAGCAGCGCGCCGCCGGCCGCGCGGAAGGCGTCAAGGCTGATCCCCATATGGTCCAGCAGCCAGGCGCCGCCGAAGGCGAAAGAGAAGATGATGATCGTGGCGACCAACACCGAGCGAAACGCCATCGTCCGGCGATAGGCCGCGTCGCCGCGCGCAGTCAGCGCCGCATAGATCGGGGCGACGCCAACCGCGTCGATCAGCACGAAAAAGGTCACGAAATACGTGATGAATTGGGTGACGAGGGTCTGGTCCATGGGCGCGCTCTAGTCGGGTTCGCGCCGGGCAACAAGCCAATTCTCGATGGCTAGCCGGTTTCGGTTTCGCTGGCTTCCATGCGGTGGACCAGCACCTTGTCGATGCGGCGCCCATCCATGTCGACGACCTCGAAGGCCAGCGGCCAGCGTTCCGTACGGTCACCCTCCTTCGGGAGGTCCTTGAGCAAGTGCATGATCAGGCCGGCGACCGTGGAATAGGTCTCTTCATCGTCCGGCAGACGCTCGCCGACGAGATCGCCGAGTTCGTCGACCGGGGTCTTCCCGTCGATCAGCCACGAGCCATCCGCGCGCTCGACCGGCCGCGCCAGCCCCTCGTCCTCGCTCAGCGCCTCATCGCCTGCGATCGATTCCAGCAGGTCGGCGCCGGTAACGATGCCAAGCACGGCGCCATATTCATCGGTGATCACCAGCATCCGCACCGGACTGCCGCGCATGGCTTCAAGCAGGCGCATCACATTGACGGTTTCGGGAACATAGGTCGGCGGATGCATGACAGCGCTGACGTCCAGTTCGCCGCCCTTGCCGATGTGCGCGAGCAGATCCTTGGTCTGAACAATGCCGACCAGATTGTCCGCATCGCCGCTGGCAACCGGGAAACGTGAATGACCGCTTTGCTTGATCAGCTCGAGGATTTCTTCTGAACCCATATCGGGGTCGAGGAAGACGATCTCGGGGCGCGGGGTCATGATCGTGCGCACGGAACGATCCGCGTGGCGCATCACGCCTTCCAGCATGTCGCGTTCGTCTGTCTCGATGGCGCCAGCGCGTGCGCCTTCGGAGATCACCAGCTTGACCTCCTCCTCCGTCACTTCCGCCTGGGTATGGCGGTGCAGACCCAGCATCCGGATCACGCCCTCCGTGCAGGTGCGCAGCAGCCAGACCAGCGGGGATGCAGCGGTTTCCGTCAGCGCCATCAATGGCGCCATCGTCGCCGCCAGCTTTTCGGGCGCGGCCATCGCCATGCGCTTGGGAACCAGTTCGCCAAACACAAGCGACAGGAAGGTGGTGAGCACGATGACGCCGCCAAACGAGACGACGGGCGCATACTGGGCGAGTGAAGGCGCAACCTTCTCGACCCACGGCCGGATGTCGTCTGCGATGGCGGTCGCGCCATACGCGCCGGCGATCACGCCAATCAGGGTAATGCCGATCTGGACAGTCGACAGCAGTTTGGATGGGTCTTCGAGCAGACGCAGCGCCGTGACGGCGCCGGACGAGCCCTTGTCGGCCATCGCCTGCAAGCGGGGGCGGCTGGAGGAGACGATTGCCAGCTCCGATAGCGCGAACACTCCGTTGAGGAGGATCAGCAAGATCAGAATGACAAAGTCCATCGCGCCCGCATGTCTTCTCGGCGGGGCCGCTGTCGCTCGGCGCGCCTGATGTCCCTTTTGCGTCACTTGACCGTAGCATTCAAGATGGCGTGAACGCGTCGTCCGGACTGGGTGAGACTTGTCGCCCAGCCATGCTGCGGGCTAACGTCCGTCAGGATTTTTCTGGTCGAATCGCGAGCAATTCCATGTTTTCTGCCCTCTCCTTCATCAAACGGAACGCCCGGCGCGCCTCGATCGGCGCTCTCGCCGGCGCCGCGCTGATCGCATCGGGCTGCGCCACCGCGCCAGCGCCCGCCGAAGCGCCCGCAGCGGCCGAAGCTGCAGCGCCTGCTGAAGAAGCGGTTCAGGAGGTCGGTCTTTACGAATTGCGCATCTACACCGCCGCCGACGGAAAGATGGGCGAGCTGCATGGCCGGTTCCGCGACCACACGGTCGAGCTGTTCAAGAAGCACGGCATGACGCCGATCCTGTTCGGCACCCCGGTCGTCCAGGAGGGCCAGCCCGCCGACAACCGCCTCTATTACATCATGGGCTACAAGGACCGGGCGGCGCGTGACGCGTCATGGCGCGCCTTCGCTACGGACCCGGAATGGACGAAGGTCTACCAGGAATCGCAGGCGAACGGTTCGCTGACCTCGAAGATCGAGAACTTCTTCCTGTCGCCCGCCGAGTACTCGCCCGAGCTGTCGCTCGAATCCGCAGAAACGCCGCGCACGTTCGAATTGCGCACCTACACGGCGGCTGAGGGCAAGCTTGAGGCTATCCATGCCCGGTTCCGCGATCACACCCGCGCCATCTTCGAAAACCACGGCATGACCAACGTGCTGTACTGGCGTCCCGTCGAAGGACAGGAAACGCTGGACGGCACGATGGTCTACCTGCTGGCTTTCCCGGGCGTCGCAGCGCGCAACCAGTCCTGGCGGGACTTCGCCGCTGATCCGCAATGGCAGAAGGTCGCCGCCGACAGCCAGGTCGACGGCCAGTTGCTGGCCAAGCGCCCGGATAGCGTTCTGCTGCGCCCGACGGATTATTCGCCGGTAAAGTAGTCGAACGGCGGGTCAGGAGTCTTTGTTGCAATCGCAACTAGCGCTCCTATATAGCTCGTACGCCGCGCCAGCTATGGCGCGGGCGAGCTGGAGGCATCGCTATGATTGAAGCACGACCCTTTGAAACACTGGGCGGAGCCAACCACGGCTGGCTCGACGCCCACCACCACTTTTCCTTCGCCAACTACCATGATCCAGGCCGCATGGGCTGGGGCCGGCTGCGCGTCTGGAATGACGACGAGATTGCGCCGAAGTCCGGCTTCCCGCCCCACCCCCACCGGGACATGGAGATCATCACCTATGTCCGGACGGGCGCGATCACCCACCAGGATTCCATGGGCAACAAGGGACGCACCGCTGCTGGCGACGTGCAGGTGATGAGCGCCGGCACTGGCGTCCAGCACTCCGAATACAACATGGAAGACGAGCCGACGACGCTGTTCCAGATCTGGATCCTTCCCGATCGTGCGGGCGGCGCGCCATCGTGGGGCGCCCGTCAGTTCCCCAAGGCGGACCGCGCCGGCAGCTGGTCGGTGCTGGCTTCAGGCAAGGGCGACGCCGATGCGTTGGAAATCCGGGCGGACGCACGGGTGCTCGGCGCCACACTCGAAGAAGGCCACGAGCTGACCTACGACCTTGCGCCCGGACGCCATCTTTATGTCGTCGCCGCGCAGGGCGAAATCGAGGTTGACGGCGTACGGCTGGACGCTCGTGACGGCGCAGCGGTCAAGGACGTTGAAACCGTCCGTATCAAATGCGTCCAGGGGCCCGCGGAAATCGTCGCCACAGACACACTTTAGCCCTCGTTGCAGGGCCTGATGGCGAGCCGTCGCGCGATGGTTCGTCTTCAGGCTCTGTCAACCACATTGCGCAAGGGTGCAGCCGCTGATCATTACCGTTTCGTCCTGAAAGGTTCGTCATGAAAGCCGCCCTCGCCTGCCTTGGTCTTGTTCTTCTTAGCGGCTGCGTCAGCGCCGCGATCGGCGCTACAGGCGCGGTAGTCGGCGGGGCCGTCAGCGCAACCGGCGCAGTGGTTGGCGGCGCGGTCGATGTGGTGACGACCAGCGAAGAAGAACAGATGAAGAAAGACGTCGAGCGCCTGAAGCGCGAACGGGACTAGGCGCGCCGTTCAGCCTGCGTTCAGATGCTTTGCCTGACCCTTGGCCGGTATGTTACTCTGGCCAGAGATAACAAAGCACAACGGAGGAAAAGAATGTTCCGTAAACTGCTTATTGCCGGCGCCGCGCTGGCGCTTGTCGCGCCCGCTTCGGCGGTGACCGTCGAAGTCTCGCAGTCTGACGCCTTCAAGGAAAAACTGGCTGACGATTACGGCGAACGCGAAGCCGCCGTGCTGACCGAGGCGCTGCAGAGCCGCATCGAGCGCGCCTTCGAGAAGGCTGGCGTCGACGCCGCGAAGGTAACCGTCGTTATCGAGGACGCGCGCCCCAACCGGCCGACCTTCCAGCAATTGTCCGATCGTATCGGTCTGGACGGGATGCGCAGCATTTCTGTCGGCGGCGCGAAGGTCACGGGCACGGCCTACGACGCTTCCGGCGCCGAGATCGGCGAACTGGAATACAAATGGTACGAAACCGACATCAGCCAGGCGGTCGGCGTCTCGACCTGGCATGACGCGAAATGGGCGTTCGATCGCTTCGCGCGCAAGTTCGCCGGGTCAATCAGCTAGACCCGGGCCCAAGCCCTAAAACGAGAAAGCCCGGCTAGTGCGGCCGGGCTTTTTCTATGGGATACGCAACACTTTGTGGGTCTGCAGTCCCAGCCGCCATTGTGGGTTGGCGAGACAGTATTCCAGTGAAGCTTTCAATGTCGCCTCACGGTCCGGGCAGTCCATTGGCTGAATGATGAAGCTGTCGAACGCCAGGCCTTCGAAACGGGACGGCGGCGCATCGGCTTGCGGGTAGACCAGCTTCAGCTCATTGCCGGTGGTCTGTTTCAGCGGCGCATCCGATTTCGGACTGACGCAGATCCAGTCCAGCCCGTCCGGCGCCGGCAGGGTGCCGTTGGTTTCAACGCCGACCTCGAAGCCCGCCTCGTGCAGGGCATCGATCAGCGGCGCATCCAGTTGCAACAGGGGTTCCCCGCCCGTGGCGACCACGTAAGGGCGCCCGCCGCCGGGCCATAGCGCTTTCACGTGGGCGGCAAGGTCCTGTGCGGTAACGAATTTTCCGCCGCCCGGCCCGTCGGTCCCGATGAAATCCGTATCGCAGAAGCGGCAGACAGCAGATTGCCGGTCGCGCTCCAGCCCAGACCAGAGATTGCAGCCCGCAAAACGCAGGAACACGGCTGCGCGGCCTGTCTGCCCGCCTTCGCCCTGCAGCGTGTAGTAGGCTTCCTTGACGGAATAAGTCATGCGCCCGCCTGCGTGGCTGTGTATTTGCGCCAGCCGGCTTCGCGCAGGTCGCAGGCCGGACAGGTTCCGCACCCATAGCCCCAATCGTGGCGCTGGGTGCGATCGCCGAGATAGCAGGAATGGGTGTGCTCGCGGATGATTTCGACCAGCGGCTCGCCGCCGAGTTCATGAGCCATCGCCCACGTGTCGGCCTTGTCGATGTGCATCAGCGGCGTCGCAATCTCCACGTCCATCGCCAGACCAAGGCTCAGGGCGGTCTGCATCGCATCGATCGTATCGCGCCGGCAATCAGGATAGCCGGAGAAGTCCGTCTCGCACATTCCGCCCACCATCACACCCGCGCTGCGACGGTAGGCTATGGCGGACGCGAGCGAGAGGAAGACCAGGTTACGGCCCGGGACGAATGTCGACGGCAGGCCCGTTTCCGACTGGAGGATTTCAACCTCCCGCGTCAGCGCGGTTTCGGATACCTGCCCAAGTACGCCAAGGTCGAGCATATGGTCATCGCCCAGCCGTTCGGCCCATGTCGGGAATGTATGCCGGATCGCATCGCGCACCTTCGGTCGACACTCCAGTTCGATGCGATGACGTTGGCCATAGTCGAAGCCCACTGTTTCGACATGGGCAAAGCGCTCGAGCGCCCAAGCCAGGCAGACTGTCGAATCCTGCCCGCCGGAAAACAGGACAAGGGCGGTTGAAGAGGCGCTGGCCGCAGGAGTGGAAGGCGGTGAACTCATCCGGGTTATCTACGCCGCCAATCGCAAGTTCCAAGCGCAAGTTGCGGTGCGAGCGTCCTGGAGACGTGCGGCGCCGTAGCTCCGGGCGCCATCCCGCCAGTTGCAGAAGCGGCTTGAATGCTACTTGCGGTTGTGTTTTGCTGTCGTTTCAATTCCCGATGTCGCGGACGAGGCGGTCGCGGATGATGGAGGCTGCACGTGATCCAGGTCATCACTTCGGAAAACCAGCACTTCTACGGCAAACAGCTCGATCAGATGTTCCGCATGCGTCACGACTATTACGTGCTGGGACATGGCTGGGCCGGCCTGACCAGTCGTGACGGACGCGAGACCGACGAATTCGACGATCTCGACGCCGTTTATCTCGTCAGCGTAGACGAATTCGGGGATGTCGCCGCCTCGTTGCGGCTGAACCCGACGACGGGCCCCACCCTGCTGAAGAAGTTCGCTGACTACGCGGAGACCGACATTCCGGAAGGTGAGCAATGCTGGGATCTTTCCCGATGGATCGCCCGGCCGGACCAGCGGCGCGCCGACAAACCGCGCTGGCCGAGCAATCATCAGCGTGAACTCGCCCTCGGGGTTCTGGAATTCTGTCAGTCGCGCGGCGCCAATTGCCTGACGATGCTTTGCGAAGCGCGCCTTGCGGAACGAATTCAGGCCTATGGC
>JBHIWT010000066.1:0-16785 GCA_041987265.1 Hyphomonadaceae bacterium | reverse complement strand
TGCAGCCGGTTCGTATTCGCCAACAGTTACGGTCTCCGATGGCGATCCCGAGACTGCGAATGCGACTGCAAACTTCGCGTGGAGTGTGGTGGTCGAGCAGCCGAACGAACCGCCGACAGTCACCAGCCCCGGCAATCGTACGGACGATGAAGGCGACTCGGTCTTTGTGGCGGTGTCCGCCAGCGATCCCAACAACGATCCCTTGACCTATTCTGCGGTCGGCCTTCCGCCAGGCGTTAACATCAACACGAACAGCGGCGTGATCAGCGGCACGATCAGCGCAGGCGCAGCTGACGTCTATCCGGTTACGCTCACGGTTTCCGACGGTGAGTTTGAAGACGATGCGACCTTTACCTGGACCATCGTCGAGCCGCCAAACACGCCGCCAGTGGCGCTTGCGCAGAATGTGTCGACCGCGTTCGCTACACCGCTGAACATCACGCTGACCGGCTCGGACGGCGATGGCGACGCTCTGACATACTCAATCGTCACGGGCCCATCGAACGGCGGGCTGTCGGGTGCGGCGCCGAACCTGACCTACACGCCGAATGCGACTTATTCGGGTCCCGACAGCTTTACCTTCCGTGTGAATGATGGTGAAGCCAACAGCTCGCCGGCTACGGTCTCCATAACCGTGCGTCCGGAAGCGGGAGATCGCCCGAATATCCTGCTCATCCTCGCCGACGACCTAGGCGTCGACTCAGCCAGCATCTACCCGGAATACGCCGGCAATGACGGCCATGTGTCGATGCCCAGACTGGAAGCGCTGGCCGCAAATGGGGTGACCTTCGACAACGCGCGGGCGACGCCGCTGTGTTCGCCCAGCCGCGGCATGATCATTACCGGCAAGTACCCGCACGCGAACGGTGTGACCAATGTCGGAGATCTCCTGCCCACACAGTCGAACACGTCGATCCAGAAACTGATCGCCGACAACGCCCCTACCGACTACGCCCTGGGCGTGTTCGGCAAGTGGCACCTGGCTGGCAACCAGGGCGCTGGCCACTTCACCCAGCTGGAGATCCCGAACTATCGTGGCATTATCGGCGGCGGGGTGAGCAACTATTTCAACTGGACCGTGACTGTGAACGAGAATGGTCAGACCAGCTCGTTCCAGACGACCGAATACGCCACAACCGCGATCACAAACTTCGCGATTGACTTCATTGATGATGTCGCGTCGACCGATCCCGACCAGCCGTGGTTCATCTACCTGCCGTACAACGCGCCCCACGGGACTTCTGCGAACGACGGATTCCAGGTGCCCCCGCACGACCTGTGGGACCAGCAGGAACTGTCATCGATTGCGAACCGCCCGGCGAACGGCACGATCTACAACGGCGACATTCCGGTCTATAAGGCGATCATCCAGGCGATGGATACGGAGATGGGACGTCTGTTCGATCACCTCGACCAGATTGGCCAGCTCGACAACACGCTGATTATCTTCATTGGCGACAACGGCACACCGCCGCCTGTGCAGGAAACCAACCATGGTCCCCTGCGCGGCGCCAAGTGGACCATTCAGGAAGGGGGCATCCGCGTGCCGCTTGTGGTGAGCGGACCGGGTGTGACGCGACAGGGCGAACGAGATAGCTCGTTGGTGATCGCAACCGACATGTACGCTACCGTTGCAGAGCTCGCGGGCGTGGACTTGAGTGCGCTCGCGCCAGTCACGGATGACAGCTTTTCGATTGTGCCGTTGTTCAGCGACGCTGGCGCAGATACTGGGCGCCCCTATGGCTTCACGGAGCTCTGCGGCGGCGGATTTGGCGGCAACATGTACACGATCGTTAGCGAGGACGACTTCAAGCTGAGCTACGATGCCGGGACATGGGAATTCTTCGACCTGGAAAGCGATCCAGACGAATCGAACAACCAGTACAGCGCCAACAATCCATCCAGCATCCAGTCGGCCTTGAACGACGAACTGAACCTGCTACAGGCCAGCCCGGACAATATCGAGGGATGCTTCAACTAGGCGTCTGATGTCGGGCGCCTGCTGTTGCGGTCATCGACCGCAGCAGCGTAGAAGTTCGGCCTTCGATCTCGTGAACGGACGGCTTCATCCGATTGCCCCTCGCTCCTGATGTCCTGCTGCTGATATTGGCCGCACCGTTCATTGGCTCCTTCCTGGCCAATGCGGCCGTTCGGATGGCGGCGGGAGAAAGCCCGCTCGGCGGACGATCGAGTTGCCGTACCTGCAAGACCAAGCTGGGCGTAACGGACCTGATCCCGGTGGTCAGCTGGCTGTTCCTGCGGGGGCGATGCCGTCATTGCGGCGGCCAGGTAGGCTGGACCTATCCGGTCGTTGAAGTGATGGCGCTGGGGGTGGCGGCGTGGTCTGCGCTGGTGCTCGATGGTTGGCTGGTATGGGTCAGTTGTGGCCTTGGCTGGACCCTGCTGGTGCTTGCGGCCATCGATACCCGAACTTATCGCCTGCCAGACGTACTCACATTACCGCTGGTGCTGGGCGGACTGGCCGTTGCGGCGGGGCTGGGGTGGCAGGCGCTTCTCGATCATTCTATCGGCGTTCTGATCGGTTGGGGCGGATTCGTTCTGGTCGCCGTGGGCTATCGTGCAGTCAGGAATAGAGAGGGGCTGGGGCTTGGCGACGCCAAGCTGCTGGCCGCAGGCGGCGCATGGACATCCTGGACCGGCCTGCCTGGCATCGTGCTGATTGCCTGCGCGAGTGCGTTTGCAATCCTGCTGGTCCGTGTCATCCGTGGTGAGCAACTCAGTCAGCAGACGAAACTGGCCTTTGGTCCTCCCCTTTGCGTCGGCATCTGGATCGTGTGGCTCTACGGACCGGTTGAGTTTGGCGCATTCTGAGCGGCGGATTCCCGCAGCGCGAGATGCCGCTTGGATCGGACCTTGCACAGCGTTCTGATTGGGCGACCTGACGTCCGATCGCGGTACTGAACGAGATGATACACGTCGACGATGCGGCCCAGACGGAGGACCGGCGGCTCTGCCAGTTGCTGATGGAGCGCGGCAAACTGGACGCTGCGGGCGTTGAGCGCGTCTGGCGATGGCACCGTGAGAATGGCCAGCGGGTCAATGCGATAGCCATTTCACTCGGATTGGTGGCGGAACGCGACATGGCCAGCGTTCTGGCTGAATTCCTTGACGCGCCCTTGCTCACCCCGGTTGACTATCCGGCCGAGATTGATGGCGAGGTCGATATCGAGACAGCGTTCCTCAAGGACGCGCGTATGCTGCCGCTGTCAGTGACAGCCGAAGGCGTGCGGCTGGCGATGGCAGATCCACGCGATGAGTTCGGTCGCCGGGCGATCGAACTGAAATTCGGCCGGCCTGTACTGCCGCAAGTCGCCGTGCCGTCTGAGCTGGAGACTGCGATTGACCGCCTCTATGGCGAGAAGCCTGCGGGTCTCTCCGACATCGTTGAAAGTGCTGACATTGACGATCGCGACCTCGGCGAAGACGCCGAACTGTTGCGGAACATGGCGAACGAGGCGCCGGTGATCCGGTTGGTGAACCTGCTCATCGCCAGAGCGGTCGAAGCGCGCGCATCCGACATCCACATCGAACCATTCGAAAACCAGCTCCGCGTCCGGTTTCGTATCGACGGCGTCCTGCAGGAAGTCGAATCGCCGCCCACGCGCCTGCGCCACGCGATCATCTCGCGCATCAAGATCATGGCCAAACTGAACATCGCCGAACGGCGATTGCCGCAGGATGGCCGCATTAAACTGGTGGCGCGCGGCAAGGAGGTCGATCTGCGCGTGTCGACCGTGCCGGCAATGCATGGCGAAAGCCTGGTTCTGCGGATACTGGATCGTTCGTCCGGCGTGATGTCCTTCCAGGACCTGGGCTTCGACGGCGAGATGCTGGCAGGGCTGAAACAGATGCTCGACCAGCCCAACGGCGTGGTGCTGGTGACCGGGCCGACAGGCAGCGGCAAGACGACGACGCTATATGCTTCGCTGCTTGCGCTCTCCACGCCGGACAAGAAGGTACTGACAGTCGAGGACCCGATCGAATACCAGCTCTATGGCGTCAACCAGGTGCAGGTGAAGCCGCAGATCGGCATGACATTCGCCTCGGTGCTTCGCTCGCTGCTACGGCAGGATCCCGACATCATCATGATCGGTGAGATCCGCGATATCGAAACGACCCAGATTGCGATGCAGGCGGCGCTGACCGGCCATCTGGTGCTGTCGACTCTGCACACGAATTCCGCCGCCGCCACGATTACGCGCCTGCTTGACATGGGGGCGGAAGATTACCTGCTCACATCGACACTGGCCGGTGTCGTCGCGCAGCGGCTGGTGCGGACGCTGTGTCCGCGTTGCCGGGAGGACTATGAAGTCATTCCTGAACTGGCAGAACGGCTCGGCCTTGATGTTCGATCACCCAAACGGCTCTACCGCGCGAAAGGCTGTGAGGAGTGTAACGGGTCAGGATACTTTGGCCGCACAGCAATCATCGAGGTGCTGCCCATCAACGACGACATCCGCGCGCTGATCATGAAACGCGCGGATGCGCGCGCGCTCCAGAACGCGGCCACGCAAGTCGGCATGCGAACCATGTACGACGACGGGATTCGGAAGGCGCTTGCAGGCGTGACCAGCATCGAAGAAGTCGTACGAGTCACGCGGGAGGTCTGACAGGTCGTGACGCGCTTCCGATACAAGGCTGTCGACAGCGCTGGCGAGGTCGTCGAAGGCGAACTCGACGCGGAGACTGAGCAGGGCGCGGTGAAGCAGCTCCAGTCGACTGGCTTTCTCCCGATCCGCACAACTGCGGTCAGCGTGGGGCTGATAGGGTTGTTGGGCGCGGAGATCGGAGGCCGCCGCCCGGGTCTGTCGCGCCGGGAAACGATGATCCTCACCCGGGAACTGGCGACCTTGCTGGAGGCGGGTATCGAGTTGGAGCGGGCGCTGGCGATCGTGCAGACGCTCAGTGATGCACCCGGACCGCAACGAGTGGCGACGCGGCTTCTCGAGGCGGTACGGCGTGGCTCGACGTTGGCCGACGCGCTATCAAACCACCCCGAAACCTTTTCAGGTCTCTATGTGAGCATGGTCCGCGCGGGTGAGGCCGGCGGCGCGCTGGAGCCGGTCTTCGCGAGGCTGGCGGGGTATCTCGAGGAAAGCGAACGGGTCACGGGCGCGATCCGGTCTTCGCTCGTCTATCCCGTAATCCTTCTGTCGACCGCGTTCCTGTCATTGTTCGCGCTGGTCGGATTCGTCCTGCCGCGCTTCAAGACGCTGTTTGATAGTGCTGGCGAAACACTGCCCTTGCCGACAAGGATCGTTCTGGATGTCGGCGGCTTCGTCGAGACGTGGTGGTGGGCATTGCTGTTGGCGGCGCTCGCAGCGTTTTTTGCGCTGCAATTGTCGCTGCGGACGCCACGGCTGCGCCTGCAATGGGATCGGTTGGCGCTGCGCGCGCCGCTCGTCGGCCCGCTTGTGCAGCAGAAGGAGACAGCGAATCTTTCGCGAACGCTCGGCGCGCTCCTCACAAACGGCGTGCCGATGGTGCCCGCGCTAGAGACGGCGTTGGGAACGATCGGCAATACCGCCTATCGTTCTGATGTTGCGCAGGTCGCGCGCGCCGTGCGCGCTGGACGTGGTCTGTCTCAAGAACTCGGCGCGCTCACAGATTTTCCAAAACTGGCGCGCCAGATGATCAGCGTTGGTGAGGAGAGCGGACGGCTGGAGAGCAAGTTGGCCAAGACTGCCGAGGTCTACGATCAGGAGGTCGGCAGGGCGATCCAGAGAACACTGTCGCTGGTGACCCCCGTGGTCACGCTGCTGCTCGGCCTCATTATTGCAGGCATTATATCCTCAATCCTGCTGGCTATGTTGAGCCTTAACGATTTGGCCTTTTGACCCATGAAGCGCAGCGTCAAAGACCCGAATACCGCAAACGCGACCAGACAAAGCGCCGACGGATCGGCTGGCTACACGCTGCTGGAGTTGTTGATCGTTCTGGCCATCCTGGCGCTTCTCGCCGGCCTCGTGGCGCCGCGCGTGATCGGTTACCTTTCGAGCAGCAAGACCCAGGCGGCGAAGATTCAGATCGAGAACATCTCCGCCAGCCTTGATCTCTACCGGCTCGACGCTGGCGACTATCCGGAAACAATCGATGAGCTGGTGACGCGACCGGCGAACGCTGAAGAGTGGAACGGTCCCTACCTCAAGAACGCAGGCGGACTCATCGACCCGTGGGGCAGCCCATACCAGTACCGCACACCCGGACGGGCAGGGGACTTTGATCTCTATTCGCTCGGGGCCGACAAAGCCGAGGGCGGCGAAGGCGAAGATCAGGATGTCGGAAACTGGTGAGCCGCAGGGTGAGGGGGGCTATACTCTCCTCGAATTGCTCGTTGTGGTCGGGCTGATCGGCATTGTGGCGGCGCTCGTCGCCGCAAATGCGCCATCCGGATCAGGTGTGGTGAAGGCGCGCGCCGCCGCACGAGACATTGCCTCCGAACTGCGTCTCGCGCGCGGTCTGGCAATCGAACAAAACCGCGAACTCGACGTGGTGCTGGCGGCGGACGGAACCGCGCTGACGGTTCCCGGTAGGCGAGGCGCGGAAATGCCCCGAGGCTTTGTCGCCTCGATGCGCCCGACAGTTGGGGGAGTCCCGACTGGCTCATTCATTCGTTTCTACCCGGATGGGAGCGCTAGCGGTGCACGCATCGAGATCGCTTCAGACAGCTCGGACGTCTCGGCGCGGGTCGAGGTGTACTGGCTTACTGGCGTAGTTGTGGTTGGGGAGTGAGCCGATGAAGCGGACGGAATCCGAACGCGGTCTGACGCTTCTGGAGGTCGTGGTCGCTTTCTCGATTCTGGCGGTCTCGCTGGCGGTAGTGTTCAGCACGTTGAGTCAGGGAGCCACGAATGCACGGCGTTCGGAGCAGCACGCCGTCGCGATCCTGTTGGCGGAATCACACTTGGCTGGCCTCGGTATCGAGCGGCCGTTGCGGTCTGGAACGAAAAGCGGCGCCTACGATGACGTTTTTCGCTGGCGAGAGACTGTCACGCCTGCCGAAGGCGGTGCGGAGTCCATCGCGTTGTTTGATGTCTCACTCACCATCGAATGGGTAGACGGCGCGGACCGGGGGGCTGTTGAACTCGCGACGACTCGGGTTGGAGAGGTCGCCAGATGACGCGCCGGCCTGATCGGACGCTTGGAAAGTCCAGGCTTCCCGAGCCGAACCAAGGCGGGTTCACCCTGCTTGAATTGCTGGTCAGCGTGACCCTTCTGGCGATGATATTCGCCATGATGAGCGGCGGCCTGCGTTTCGGCGTCGCCGCCTGGGAGCGAGGGGAGGAATTCGACCAGCAGCTCTCCGAAATGCAGTCGGCCCAGCTTCTCGTGCGTCGGCTCGTTGAGCGGGCGGCGCCCGTCAAGCGCGTCGATGAGACCGGCGCGCAGCAAGTGCTCATGGCGGGGGCAGCGGATGAGTTTGTGTTCGTCGGCGGTCCGCCTGTCCTGTCGGCGGCACCCGGTCCTTATCGGATCCGCCTCTACTTCGACAATACAAGTGAAACCCGGAATCTGATGCTCGGTTGGCGTGCACTGCAGCCCGACCTTAGTGACTTTCAAGACGGAGCAGACACCGGAAGCGCCATCCTCGCCCGCGACATCGCCGCCGGAGAGATTGCGTATTTCGGTTCGGCGACGGAAGGCGAAGCGGCGAGCTGGCGCGCGGGCTGGCTGGGCGAGGAAGGCGGCCCCTCTTTGGTCCGAATTGATCTCCGGTATCGAGCGGGTGAGGCGCGGCGTTGGCCAAGCCTTGTTGCGGCGCTACGAGTTCCCATCCGCGACTAGCGCTGCCCGATCGGCTTGTGCGGGGCGCCATTCCAGAATGCTGAACGGTCTTGATCCGATGCGGTCGATACGAACGACAGCATCGAGACCGGCGCGAGCGCGGCTATCCGTTTCTACCCGGACGCGGATGGTGAATACCCGACGGGGCGATCTCGCGGATTGGCGGAGCGCGGCGACGTTTGCGCTGCTCGCGGACAGACCGCCCGGATCGCGATTTGCGCGGGCCTCGAGAACATTCGCAATAGCTGCTTGGTTACCTGCAAGTACCGCGCGGACGACGAGTTCCGGCGCCGCGGAAAGATCCGTGCGACCGCGCGGGGAATGGACTGTGACGTTCGGAGCGATGCGCTGAGAAAGCGCCGCATCGACGCCTAGCACCTGCTGTAGTTCTTGAACGGTCTCGAAGGGCGCATCCTTGGCTCCGTACACGAGGCCGGCCGCCCGATAGTCGGAATCCTCAGCGCCGTTGAGTTGGACGAGATTGTCAGGATCGCGCCAGTCGACGATCGCCGCTGCTATGCGGGCGGCTTCCGTTCCGCCAAGGCCCGCAGCCTGCAAGAGATCGGAGAGGAGCGGAAGTTGAGCGACATTGAGGTCGATCTTGCCAGCCTCATCCTCGACCGACACCGCAACGGAAGCGTTTGACGTTTCGAACGTCTCCCAGCGTCCGTCAAAAACGGTGTCCATGTCTCCCCGCCTCACAACGATGCGGGCGATCGCGCGGTGCAGTTCGCCATCGGCCAACGCGCGGGCCTGCGCATTTTCGATCAGGTTCAGAACGAGCCGTGTGTCGGTGCGTGCGCCATTGGCGAAGCTCTGGGCGATTAGTGCGAGGAGCATCACCACCCACAAGACCACGACCAGCGCCACGCCACGGTCGCGCGCGTGCCGCCAGACCGCGCGCATGATCTACCGCTCGCTTGTGGATTTCGGGAGCGCAAACGCGTCGATGCGGCTGCGCAACTCGTCGGTGATCTGACGCGCCTGTTCGTTGTTGCGGATCACACGGGGGGTAATCAGCACAAGAAGCTCGGTCTTTTCGGTTGCATTCTGGCGCGTGCCGAACAGGCCGCCAAGAACTGGAACGCGGGAGACGCCGGGCACGCCGTCGGAGACGACTGTCCGTCGATCACGGATCAGGCCGCCCAGCGCAACGGTCTCGCCACTCTGGATAGCGACCGAGCTGCGGATTCGTCGCTGACGGATTGTGGGAGAGTCGATCCCTGACGTCGTCGTCTGTACGACATCGGAAACCTCCTGCTCGATCTCCAGATTGACGAGACCGCTCTCGTTCACGCGCGGCGTGACGTTGAGCACGACGCCGGTATCGCGAAATTCGATAGAGTTCACGATCGGCGCATTCGGATCGAGTACGCTGACGGAGGATTGCGTGGCGATCGGCACCTGGTCGCCCACGAGCATGCTGGCGGTGTGGTTGTCGAGCACCATGATCTGCGGCGAGGAGATCACGTTGATGTCGGTGACGCTGTCGAGCGCATCCAGGACAACGCGTGACTGGGATCCGGTGAACAATGCTGAGAAGCCGGGAAAGTTGGACTCAACCGCGCCTGAGTTGACGTCGCTGAGGCGCAGGGTCGGATCGCCGCTCTCGAAGAACCACTTGACGCCGTATTTGAGATTATCGTCGAGCCGCACCTCCGCGATCGTCGCCTCGATCAGCACCTGAAGCGGCGTTACGTCCAGCCGGCGGAGGGCGTCTTCGATCTGGAGGAACTGATTGGCTGTCGACAGGATGACGAGGGAATTGTTGGTGTCGTTCGCGATGATGCGCACGTCTTTGCCGTTGACGGCGTTCGCCGCTGACCCAGGTTGTATGTCGCGCGCGGGAGCAGCACTCTGAGCAACCGCCGGGCCGGACGGCTGCGCGCCTGGTGAAAGATCCAATCCGCCGGAGAGCGATGGACCAGCCGACGCCTGCGAGCTGACATAGTCCACGGTTCCGCCGAATATTTTGGACAGGACCGCAGCGAGATCCACGGCCAGTCCGTTCTGGACCTGATAGATGTAGATGCGGCGGTCGAGCGAGGTGTTGCCCACATCGAAGTTCTTGATCCATTCCTGGGCGCGGGCGAGATAGGCCGGGTTTGCGCTGATCGCCAGCACGCTGTTCATGCGCTCGATCGGAATGAACTGCATGACGCCCGCAGTCGCGAACGGGCCGTTCTCTCCAAACACCCTGTCCAGATCGGTGACCACTGCGCCGGCGTCTGAGAACTTGAGTGGCGTCAGCGCAAATGACATTCCCGCCAGTCGATCGACATCGAAGATTCGGATGATCTCCGACATCGATGCGCGTTCGTCGCTTGACCCGGCAAGCAGCAACATGTTCGTGGCGGTGTCGACACGCAGAATGGCGCCCTTGGGTGCCAGCGGCTCGAGAATTTTCTGCATCTCGGCCACGGAAACATGACGCAGAGGCGCGATCTGGACGCCATAGCCGCCGCCTGACAGGTCGCTGCGCGGGCGCAGGCTGGGAACGACCTGGCTGCTGGCTGCAGTATCCGACGCAACAACACGGTAAAGGTCGCCGGAGCGGACGATAGCGACGCCGCTGAATCCCAGCGCCGTTTCGAGCGTCGGCAGGATACGATTTGCGGGGATGGGGCGCGTCGTCTGCAAAGTCACCCGGCCGGTCAGGCTGGGGTCGATGACGTAGTCGAGATTGAGCGACCCGCCGAGCACCGAGCGAACGACTTCGCGGATGTCGGCGTCCACGAAATTGAGAACCAGTCCGCGACCATCTCCAACGGCCCCATCCGAGCCCGTCGCCGTTGGCGCGCCGAAGAACTGCCCGGTTCCAATCTGGACTTTTTCCTTTGAGCCGCCGTCCAGGCCGCTTTGGGTCAGCTCGGATACGGGGGAGCTGGCGGTCGATTGGAAGGATGTTTCGTCGGGTGCGCCTGTCACCCACATGGCGCGATCGGAATTGTTCTGCGCAAGATCGCCAATGTGAGAGGCGGGCGCGGTGGGAGACGTGGCGCAGGAAGCGAGCAGCAGCGCGCCCGAAATCATGCCGGTGCACGCGCGCCAGCGAGCGCGGAATGCATTGGCCCGTCGGCTCGATGCTATCTGATGCTTTGTTTCCATGGCTCGCGACACATCTTTGTAGCCCCCGGTCGCCGTGCGATGTGACGAACGTGGACTGATTGTCGACCGCCGCAAGAATTGGTCCCCAGGTCCGTTAACTGAAGAAATGCTCAGATTCATGGGCCACATCATGGGATCTGGTCCTGTCGTGGCGGCGCGATGGCGTCCCAGATCGGGACTTCGCTGGTCTGGCCGCCTGAGCTAACGAAGATGCGGTCAGCATGGATTTCCTCGATGATCCAGCCCGCGATCTCGTCGCCTACTGCGGCCTGATGCAGGTCTTGGGAGTCCGATGCGCGGACGAGCGCAATGCTTCGGCGTGTAGAGATGATCGTTCCCGACAGAACAAGTCCGCTGGCTCGTCCGCCGGTGGACGACGGTGTTGTCCAAGTCCCGGTCGCCGGTCGCCGCGTAGGTGAGAACAATGGGCGCTCGATGATCGCAGTGAACTCGTCGAGCGAACGGGTAGGCCGCAGCGTTCGTTGGAGTGGTGAGGTCGTTTGGGACTGTTGCGGTAGCGCATCGTCCGAAGTCGGAGCGAATGCATAATGTAGCAGCAATTCCGCGCCGATTATCAGCGCCAACGCCGCGCAGGCGATCGCGAGCATTCGGGACCAGGCGGCCGAAGGGGCGATCATGGCGTTCCCTCCTGAGCCAGGTACCCTGTGACACTGAACAGCGCGTCCAGGTGTGGTTCGGCAGGATCAGCATCGACGCTTGCCAGATTGCGGCCGGGCGCGGTGACTGAATCCGCACTCACGAGAACATCGTCGAGAAACAAGGCGGGGCTGCCGGTTTCAAGTTCATGGAGGATCGATCGCAGCCCACCTATGGAGGCTTTCATCTGGGCGCGAACGGTTACGCTGGGCGCGTCCTGGTCGGATTGGTCCCCGAGAATTCGCGTGCTTACGAGCGCGCCGCCATGTTGCGCAACGATGGTGTCGATCCTTCCAACCAGAGCGGCGCCGGCTAGCGCCGCCCCGGGTTCCGGGAGGTAATCAGCTGTCGAAACGGCGCCAGGCTCTGAACTATCGAGGTCGGCATCGGCGCCCTCAGGATCTACTGCGAGCGCCTCGAACTGCGTCTTCTGGCTGAGCGCATTCTCGATCAGCTGATCGTATTTTTCGTGCTCCGCCACAGTGGGCAGGACGATGGTCCACACGATCGCGGCGAGCACGACGATTGCCAGCGCCAGGGCGGCAAGTCGCGAGGGGAGGGTTCCAGGTTTCAAGATGGAACCTCGGTGCCGACTGTATCGAAGGTGATCGTGAACTGGTCTCGATCGGTTCGCGGGTCGCGCCGGACCTGGGCCGCCATCGCGGCGTTTTCAAAGGCGGGGCTGTCTTCAATCAGACGGATGAGGCCGGAAGCAGCAGGCGCAATCCCCTGGATTTCGATTTCCGCGCCGTTCTGCTTCAGCTCCGTCAACCAGACATCATCGGGCAGAAGCTCAGACAATTCATTGAGCGTCGCCACCAGCAGTGGACGCTCGATTCTGCGGTCGTCGATGAACCGGAGACGGTCCAGAGCTGACTGGGCTGCGCGCCTGCGGTCAGCGATCTCCATAGATACACTGCGCAGCGCCGAAACCTCGGCGACAAGCTGTTCTGAGCGGTGTCGCTTGAGCTCCAGCGGAAGCAGTATCGTGGTGAGGGCCAGTGCGACCGCTGCGGCTGCGAGAATCAGCGTTGAGACCGCTGACCGGCGATCCTCGCGTCCCGACCGGGCGCGTACCAGGTTGATGCCGTCGGTCGACGACAGGCCCTCAGCGGCGATGCCGACGCGCTCCGGAGCGAGGCCAATGACAGCAAGCTCGTTCAACGCAGCATCCAACTCAGCGTGCGGAACGACCCCGAGCTGGATGTCGACCTGGCTGGCGGCTTCGTTCCGGCCAACGACACGCAGATCGAACCGGACTTCTTCCCGCTTGAACGGCGTCATGCGCTCCAGCTCATAGGAGACGACCTGATGCAAATCTTCCTCGGCGGCCTTGGGCAGGCTTTGGCGTCGGACCAGCGCACGGGAGACCGGCAGGTCCAGCAACACCGGAAGCTTGTCCTTCGCGATGCTGCCGAGCGCGTCGAGCACGGCAGCGCGCGCCATCTCCGGGTCATTGCTGATTGGTGGGAGACGGCCGAGTTCACGCCGCGCGCCGCGCTTGAGTTCGATCAGGGCGACACAGTCATCATGCAAGTCGATCAGTAGCGCATCCTGTCCCGGCGCAAGATGACGAAGCCGTTCGGGAACGAAGGTTAGCAGTTCATCCCGCCACCAGGCGAGGAACCGCCGCAAGAGGCTGAGGCTTGATGTCACCTGTATTGGTCCCGCTTCGTCCTGTCCTTAGCCCGGCGCGGATTCCGCCAGCGGCTGCACAGGCGGTCGCATCACCCTTGATCCGCGGTGGATTTCCGGACCTAGCCCATCAATATTCAGGCCACGCTGGGGGGCTGAAAGGTCAGTTTGCGTCGATCGCGTTCACCCGATTGACCGCACCCATCTGGTTGGCGCGAGCGACCTGTCTCATTGTGAGACAGTCAAGATCAAGGCGCGCGAGAGCAACCAGACTCTGAGTTGAGCGCCCCTGGGTCAGACACCCCCCTTTGCAGCGCTCTCCCGCCCAGCCCGAGCATGAGCGCAACGCTCGAAAGCGTTGGCGCGCTTCCGGGGTCGATTGGTAGCTCGCATCGAAACGGTGCGCGGCTAGTGCGGATTTGCGTAGCCGGTTGAGCCGTCACGCCTGGGGTCGGCGGCGCCTCGCCATGCGCCGTTCTCCCGGCCGATCGCGTGCACACCACCGAAATAGGCGTTCAGGCCGTTGATCGATAAGTCGGTCTGCGGCTCGATGAGGTCGAAACTCAACGCTTCAAGATCAAGGCCCGGTATTGTGCTCTCGAGATAGGCGTTGTCGCGACCGTCATCATCGGGAACGACATGAACGCGCGCGGCCGCGACTGCTCGCTCGATACCCTGATTTACGTCGATCCAGTGGCTGGAAACTTGTGTGACGGCGGAGATGATGCGGGCGCTTCCTGGGCTGCCGAGGATGACGATCGGGGCGCCATCCTTGGCGATGATCGTGGCGCTCATTGAGGAGTAGGGCATGGCGCGCGGGGCGACCGAGAACGGATGTCCCGGCTCGTTCTCCAGCGATTGCATGTAATTGTTGTAGAGAAATCCAAGCGAAGGGCTGGCGACACGCGCGCCGAAATAGGAATCAATACTGGCGGTGACTGAAACGGCGAGGCCGTCAGAATCCACGACAGAGAAATGGGTCGTTTCACCACCGGCGTTCCGGTAGGCGCGCGCAGCACCGTGTGACAGGGCTGACGCTGTCTCCTTGCTGATACGCAGGCCGATATCCTTCTCGTAATTGACCAGATCGGTCTCCGGCGTGTCCTGTCTCGACCGGTGCGCGATCTGCAATGCGTGCAGCAAGGCGCCGGCGCGTTCCGCATCTGCTTGCGACAGAGTATCGGCTGGAAATTGCTCAAGAATGTTGAGCGCCTGGAGCACGACCCATCCGCCGGCAGGCGGGGGAAGCGTGAAGACATCATACCCGCGATAGGTCGTCGTCAGCGGCTCTTGAACGCGTGGGTCGGGGGTCGCAGCGAGATCGTCAGCGGAGATCCATCCGCCATACCGCTGCATGTCCGCTGCGATCTCTGCGGCGATCGAACCGGTATAGAAGTCTTCCGCGCCATCCCGCGCCAGCCTCGTCAGTGTGTTTGCGAGCACAGGCTGGCGCACGATGTCGCCCAGTTGCGGCAGAGCGCCGTCGGGCATCAGGAAAAGAGCCGCCGCAGTCGGACTGCTACGCAGGTCGTCTTCGTGGCGCTGGTAAACCAGAGCCCGGAACTGACCCACTTCAAATCCTTCTTCCGCATAACGAACAGCAGGCGCGAGCGTGTCAGCCCAGCTCACATTGCCGCTCCCGAAATTGCGCTGCGCAAAATCCATGACCTTCACGGTCGAAGGCACGGTCGTTGCGGTCCAGCCTGTGACCAGCGCGCGCGCCGGGATCTCTTCCGGAATGGCGCCGGCGGCGTAGGACGTGCCGTTGATCACATAGGGCGCGCCATTTGGCGGGTGTATGATGATCTGCGACTGGCCGCCCAGGCCCGACATCGCCGGTTCGGTGACGCCGAGTGCGAACTGAACTGCGAGCGCCGCGTCGATCGCGTTGCCGCCACGTTCGAGAATTTCCACGCCGGCAGCAGGCGCCTCAGGCGAAGCGGAAACCACGACGCCATGCATCCCGGAAGAATCGGCATGGCCCGAATTGCTCTGTTCAGCCTCGCAGGCCGTCAGGACCAACAGAGAAGCGGTGAGGCTAGCGAAACGGGAACGAAGCTGCATTGGCGACAGGTTGGCTGATGTGTCGATGAAAGGTTTGCGGCGCAGCGGATAACAGGCTCTCTTCGAGTCGCCCAGAAATCCCCCGCGCCGCATGCTCATACCTAGAACGTCTTCGAGATCTCTCCGTAGACAACACGGCCTTCGGACGAATACAGGCCGGTGATGAAGCCATAGGTCTCATCCGCGTAAGGCGGCAGTTCGTTGGTCAAATTACGGACGCCAAGCTTGAGTTCGGTGCCGCCAACAAGACCCGGACCCGGCTCGAACTCGTACGAGACGTAGCCGTTGATCGTATACCAGTCATCGACCTGCCAGCGGATGCTGGTATCGGTGTCTAGCGTGGCGGAGCTGTCCTCGACATCGGACACGTAGCGAACCGACCAGCCCGACTTCCAGCCGCCGAGGCTCCAGTTCAGAAAAGCGCTACCGCGCCATTCCGGATTCCCGTTGAAGCGGAGGTCGTCGAAGGTTGTGCCATCTTCCTGAATTTCCAGGATCTGCAGGATCTGCGTGGCGCTGGCGCCGATGCCGAAACGGCCGATCGGGGAGTCAGGGAATGCGTACGAGATTGACGTATCGTAGCCTTCGACATCGCGCTTGTTGAGGTTCACGTAGCCATCGAGAACGTTGATCACTTCACCCGCGGGTGCGCGCTGCGCCGTCGGGTTGGCGGCGTTATAGGCGTTGAACGCTGCGATCTCGTCGGCGGTAACCGCGGCGCGGATGACCTCGGCAATGCCTGAGCCGCCCGCGATGCGGTTGTTGAAGTCCTCTTCAAGAAGGCGGGTGACGCCGATGTTCGCGATGGCGTTTTCGGTTTCGACACGGAAGTAGTCCACCGAGACGCGCAGGCCTTCAAGAAAGCTGTACTCCGGTTCAAAGATCACGCCGAGCGTCTTGCTGGTGCTCTCTTCAGCCTTGAGGTCAGGGTTACCCGCGCGCGTCGAGATCCTGTAGGTCTCGCCGATATCTGCCGGCGTCATGGTGACAGGCGAGCGATAGATGTCCTCGTCGCCCTGGTTCCGGCGCGTGATGTCGCCCTGATTGATCTGAACCAGGTTCGGCGCACGGAAGCCTTCGCCGTAGGCTGCGCGTACCGCCAGGCTGGGGAACAGGCTCCAGTAGGCCGCAGCTTTCGGTTTGAAGCTGTCGCCGTAGTCCGACGAGTCTTCGTAACGGCCGGCCAGTTGCAGGTCCAGCGCATGCACGAGAGGGAAGTTGTTTCCGTCGCCGATAATCGGGATGTTCAACTCGCCGAACGTCGCCCACACATCGCGTTCGCCGCCGAAATCATCGGTCGCTGAAACGCCGACAAGGTCGCTGCGATCAGGTTCTGCGCCAGTGGTGAACTGGATTGTGCCATCCAGTCGAGGATCTGAGTCCTCGAAGATCTCTTCCTGGCGATAGTCAACGCCGAACGCCGCGCCAACGTCGCCGCCGGGAAGGGCGAAGAGGTGATCGTTGACCGCCTTGATGTCCCATGTCGTCAGGGTCGATTCACCCTTGCGCACCGAA
>JBHIWT010000065.1:0-17130 GCA_041987265.1 Hyphomonadaceae bacterium | reverse complement strand
GCCCAGCCTCCGGAAGACTTCGAATACTTCTTCGCGGGCGTGCAATGGCTGGAGCTGTTCAAACTGCCGGAGGCCGATCGCGCCGGCGCAATCGGTCGCGCGCTGGCCGGCGTATAAGCTGGCCATCCGCCGCTGGCCCCGCCGCCCGCCAGCGTCTATAGGGCGGGCATGAAAGACGGCGGCAGGATATCAGCGACAATCGAAGTGCTCGACGACGTGCTCTCGCGCCGCCAGCCGATCAAGGCGGCCATGCGCGACTGGGGCAAGCGCGCGCGTTATGCCGGCGCGAAGGACCGCGCATGGGTCTCTGGCCTGGCGCTCGACGCCCTGCGCCGCAAGAACTCGATAGAACACGCCATGCAGGCCGAAGGTCCGCGCGCGTTGGCGCTGGGCGCTTTGAAAGCCGCCTGGGACTGGGATATCCGCCGCATCGAAACCGCCCTGAAGGACGATCATGCGCCTGCAGCCCTGAGCGAAGTCGAACGCGAATGCCTGCTGCTCGCGCCCGATCCCGCCGCCGCCATCCACATACAGGGCGATTTCCCAGAATGGCTGACGCCCAACATGATCCGCGCCTTTAGCGACGACGCTGTAATCGAGGCGCAGGCGATGGCCGAACGCGCGCCAGTCGACCTGCGCATCAACACACTGAAGGCGGACGCTGAAAAGGCAGGCCGCGCGCTGGAAAGCGTGCGCGCCAAACCGATCCAGGAACTTGTCAACGGCTTCCGCATCCCTGCGCCGCAATCACTCGAGCGCCAGCAATCCGTCGAGGCGATTCCGGCCTACTCGAAAGGCTGGGTCGAGGTGCAGGATATGGGCTCGCAGATCGCGGCGTCCGCCGCCTGTGTGCAGCCGGGCGAGCAGGTGCTCGATTACTGCGCTGGCGGCGGCGGCAAGGCGCTGGCGTTCGCCGCGGCGATGCAGGGCAAGGGGCAGGTCTTCGCTCACGATGTCGACGGCCGCAGGCTTTCCGCCATCATCCCGCGCATCAAGCGCGCTGGCGCCCACAACATCCAGCTGCGCCACCCACGCGAAAACGCCAGCCTGGACGACCTCCAGCATGCCATGGACTGCGTCTTCATCGACGCGCCGTGCACCGGCGTCGGCACATGGCGCAGACGCCCCGACGCCAAATGGCGGCTCCAGCCCAACGCGCTGGCCAAACGCCGGCAGGAGCAGGCGGAGATTCTCCGCACCGCCTGTAACTACGTCAAACCCGGCGGGCGGCTCATTTACGTCACGTGCTCGTTCCTGATGGAAGAAAACGAAGATCAGATCGCCGACTTTCTCGCTGACCGCGCAGACTTTGTACTCGACGATGCAACCGACGCGGTCGTCCGGTCGGGTCAGCTCACCGACGACGGCGCAGCGCTCGTGCGTCGGCTGAAGCGACCAGATGGCAGCCTGCGCCTGACGCCAAGGTCGGCGGGAGGCGACGGTTTCTTCGCCGCCGTGATGAGGCGGACGGGGTGACGGGCAAGGCCGCCCGCGTGCTGAGACCCTCCGCAAGCGATGCGGTACCGGCATGTGTCTGGCTGTTCATCGGCGCAGTCTGCCTGTTCGCCGCCGCTTCACTCGACCCGGGCGGCTGGCACATCACCGCGCTCTGGATCGTAGGCCCCCTGTTCATCGCCCTCGGCGTCTTCTGGTTGTGGCTGATTGCATCAACCCGCCTGGCGCTCGACGATCAAGGCTTCACGTACGCCAGAGGCGGACGCACGCACCGGCGCGAATGGAGCGAGGTTCAGGCGGTCAACTGGATCACTGGAGATCATCAAAGGTTTTCCCGCATTGAGATCACCTTCAAATCGCCCAAACCGCCCTTCGCCTTCCTGTCTTCGCGCGAAGTCGTTCACGATCAGATCGAGAGCAGGTTTGGAATGGGCGGCCGGAAGCTGGCGGATCTGATGAACGAGCATCGCCAGACGCGTTGACTTTCCCGCAGCGGTGCGGTGCACAGACAGGCAAAAGCGGAGGAAACAACATGCAGGATCTGACCGGTCGCGTCGCACTGGTGACGGGCGCATCGCGCGGCATCGGCGAAGCTATCGCACGGGCGCTGGCGGAAGTCGGAGCCAAGGTCGTCATCGCCGACCTCAACGATGGCGGCCCGGTCGCATCCGAGATCGGCGGCGCCTACACGCGCTGCGACGTGACCTCCGAGGCCGACTGGATCGCCGCTGTCCAGTTCGCCAAGGACACGTTCGGCGGCCTTGATATCCTGGTCAATAATGCCGGCGTCTTCTGGCTCCGGCCGATCACCCACACCTCGCTGGAAGACTTCCGCACCATGCAGCAAATCAATGTCGATGGCGTCTTCCTCGGCATGAAGCACGCTATCCCCGCCATCGCCGAACGCGCCGGCCAGTGGCCAGGCGGCGGCGCCATCGTCAACATCTCCTCGGTCGCCGGCATCATCGGCACAGCGATGACCACCGCCTACAGCGCATCGAAAGGCGCCGTCCGCCTCATCACCAAGAGCGCGGCGATCGAATGCGCCACGCTGGATCTCAATATCCGGGTGAACTCTGTGCACCCGGGCATCATCGATACCGACATGATGGCCAGCGCCATCGAGACGGCGAAGCGCGGCGACGAAACCGAAGAAGCGACGCGCAGTCGAATGGCGAAATCCCAT
The DNA here is from genome assembly GCA_041987265.1 of Hyphomonadaceae bacterium. Lineage (GTDB taxonomy): Bacteria > Pseudomonadota > Alphaproteobacteria > Caulobacterales > Hyphomonadaceae > IH12. The sequence continues at coordinate 14,489 of JBHIWT010000065.1, read as the reverse complement.
CCGCTGGGCCGCGTCGGTCGCGCAAGCGAGATCGCCAACGCCGTACGCTTTCTCGCTTCCGATGAAGCCGCCTTCATGACGGGGGCCGAAATGGTGGTCGACGGCGGCATGACCGCGACCTAGGCCGTCTGGACCGGCCATCACCTTCCACGAGGCGCTCTCGATGACCCCTGCAGAAAGCCGCAGCGCCGCCCGCCGTTCGCTTGGCTATGTCGCCGCTATGGTCGCCACGGCGGTTGCGATTGGCGCAATGACCGCGCTCGCCCCCGGCGCGGATTTCAACGCGCTCGCGTTCTACGCGCTGCTCGCGATCGTCAGTCTCGTCTGGACTTTCATTGTCGACAAGCCGAAGGGTTCAAGCGCCATCGCCGCGATCGTTCTGTTCGGCCTCCTGTGGCCGATAGCAGTCTTGCTCGCACTGATTCTGGTGCTCACGAATATCGGCTCTCTCGCCAGCAAGTCCTGACTGTTCCGCCAGCGCGACCAGCGCCTGCGTGCATCTCCTGTGGGCAGCGGCCGCTGCGACGAGCGGCATGGTGGACGAATCCGCGCGAATGGGCTTATTCGAGCCAATGTCACAGACCCACGAACGCGTCCTCATTGTCGACTTCGGCAGCCAGGTCACGCAGCTGATCGCGCGTCGCCTGCGCGAGATGGGCGTCTATTGCGAAATCCATCCCTTCAACAAGGCCGACAGGGCCTTCCTTGAAGCCTATGGCCCCAAGGCCATCATCCTCTCGGGCGGGCCTTCGAGTGTCTACTGGGACAACGCGCCCATGGCCGACATGGCTGTCTACGAAGCCGGCGTCCCCATCCTCGGCATCTGCTACGGCCAGCAGGTAATGATGCACCAGCTCGGCGGTACGGTGGAGGGCGGCACCAGCCGCGAATTCGGCCGCGCCTTCATCGAGCCGGTGATCGAGGATGATCCCTTCCTGTCCGGCCTCTTCGCCAATGGCGACAAGGAACAGGTCTGGATGAGCCACGGAGACCACGTCTCCAACATGGCCCCCGGCTTCGGCGTTATCGCAAAATCTCCCGGCGCGCCGATGGCCGTGATCGCCGATCCCGAGCGCCGCTTCTACGCCACCCAGTTCCACCCCGAAGTCCACCACACCACCCATGGCCGCACCATTCTGTCCAACTTCGTGAAGGGGGTCGCAGGCCTCGCCGGCGACTGGACGATGGCGGCGTTCCGCGAGGAAATGGTCGGCAAGATCCGCGCTCAGGTCGGCGACGGCAAGGTCATCTGCGGCCTCTCCGGCGGCGTCGACTCATCCGTCGCTGCCGTGCTGATCCACGAAGCCATCGGCGAACAGCTCACCTGCGTTTTCGTCGACACCGGCCTGATGCGCATGGGCGAGGCCGACGAGGTCGTCACCCTGTTCCGCGACCACTACAACATCCCGCTGGTCCACGTGGATGCGGGCGACACCTTCCTCGGCGGCCTGAAAGGCGTCACCGATCCCGAGGCCAAGCGCAAGTTCATTGGCAAAACCTTCATCGACATCTTCGACGCCGAAGCCTCGAAGGTCGGCGGCGCGCAATTTCTCGCCCAAGGCACCCTCTATCCCGACGTTATTGAGAGCGTTTCGTTCGACGGCGGCCCGTCTGTCACCATCAAGTCGCACCACAATGTCGGCGGCTTGCCCGAGCGCATGAACCTCAAACTGGTCGAGCCGTTGCGCGAACTCTTCAAAGACGAGGTGAGGGCGCTGGGTCGCGAACTCGGCCTGCCCGAAGCCTTCGTCGGGCGCCATCCATTTCCCGGCCCCGGCCTCGCCATCCGCATCCCTGGCGAGATCACGCCCGAGCGCGTCGAGACCCTGCAGAAGGCCGACGCGATCTATCTCGACGAGATACGCAAGGCGGGTCTCTACAACGAAATCTGGCAGGCTTTCGCCGTGCTGCTGCCGGTCAACACGGTCGGCGTCATGGGCGACGTGCGCACCTATGAAAGCGTCCTCGCCCTGCGCGCCGTCACTTCGACCGACGGCATGACGGCCGACTATTACCCATTCCCTCACGACTTCCTCGGCCGCTGTGCCACGCGCATCATCAACGAGGTCAAGGGCGTCAACCGCGTCGTCTACGACGTGACGTCAAAACCACCTGGAACGATCGAGTGGGAGTAAGGTGCTAGCCCGACCGCTCGCCATAATGCGGCGCGCCGGGTTCGTCGTGGTCCCAGTCTGCGCGCGAGCCGCAGAAGATCCGCGCCACAATGCCCGCCTCCAGCGGGTCATCCAGCGTACCCGCTGTCAGGTAGACGTTCTTGTCATCAGTTTCCGCTGGTAGCGGCGTGCCGCAGGTCGCGCATCGCGTGATCGAATAGGTCGGGCGCAGTGCATAGGTCACGCAATGATCTTCGCCCTTGGTCCAGCGGAATTGCTCTTTCGGCACGATCAGGATCGAATTGCCGTTCGACCCGGACGCCTTGCGGCAAAGCGAGCAATGACAGACCCACACGCCGCCAATATCGCCCACGATCTCGTACCGCCTCGCGCCACACAGACAACTGCCGCTCTTGACGCTCATTCCAGCCTCCCTCAGCGCATCTCCATCAATCCGATCATCGCCTGCACTTAAGTCGCTTGTCCAAAGCGTGACAATCTGGCTGGTCCCGCCGCTGGATCATTGCGTCGCAATCTGGCATCCCGCAACAGGACGACCGGCGGTCCCGGCGTTCTGCGGGGATGTGCAATGGAATTGGCGGAAAACCCAGAACAGCAGGCATTCGAGTTCGGCGCAGATCGGCTCACATCCGCCGCTGTGGAGTCGCTTGCCTATCGCCGTTTCCCCGCGCGTCTCTCCCGCGATTCAGCCGCCATCGCACGCATCCAGCGCTCAGCCGAACATGTGCGCAAGCTGCTGGCCACCGAAGGCAAGATCTACGGCGTCACGACAGGTTACGGCGACAGCGTGACCCGGGAAGTGCCGCCGCACCTCGTCGCCGAGCTTCCATTGCATCTGTCGCGTTTCCACGGCTGTGGAACCGGCCGTATTCTGGGGCCGGAAGAAACCCGCGCCGTCCTCGCCGTTCGTCTGTCCACGCTCGTGCTCGGCTGGTCCGGAGTGAGTCTCGAATTGGTCGAACTGCTTTCTCAGATGCTGGCGCGTGACATACTCCCGTTGATCCCGGCGGAAGGGTCGGTAGGCGCAAGCGGCGACCTCACGCCACTGAGTTACATCGCCGGCGCGTTGGCGGGCGAACGTCAGGTGCTCCACAATGGCGAGGTGCGCCTGGCGCGCGAAGCCTTCGCGGCCGAGGGACTCGCCCCGATCACGCTCAAGCCTAAGGAAGCGCTGGCCGTGATGAACGGCACGTCGGTGATGACCGGTCTCGCCGCACTCGCGTTGGAGCAGTCTCGCCGCCTGTCAGTCGCCGCCACGCGCCTGACATCGATGTCGTCTCTGGCGTTGCTGGGCAACCCCGCTCATTTCGATGAGCGGCTCTTCAACGCCAAGCCGCACCCGGGGCAGGCGCTTGCCGCGCGCCGCATTCGCGCCGATCTCGCTCCCTCGGCCAACCGTACTGCTAACCGCATCCAGGACCGCTACTCCATCCGCTGCGCCCCGCACGTCATCGGCGTGATGGAAGACGTTCTGCCCCCGCTGGAAGAGATGCTCGCAACCGAAATCAATTCGGCCAACGACAATCCTCTGTTCGATCCGGAAAGCGGCGATGTTCTGCACGGCGGCCATTTCTACGGCGGCCACATCGCCCACGTCGCCGACACGCTGAAAACCCAGACCGCTAATCTCGCCGACTTGATGGATCGCCAAATCGCCTCGCTCGTCGACACCCGCTACAACAATGGCCTGCCGTCAAATCTCACTGGCGCCGAGGGCGAACGCGCAACCATCAATCATGGTCTGAAAGCGGTGCAGATCGCATCATCCGCGTGGACCGCCGAAGCGCTCAAGCTCACCATGCCGGCCAGCGTGTTCTCGCGATCGACCGAGTGCCACAACCAGGACAAGGTCTCGATGGGCACGATCGCCGCGCGCGACGCTTTGCGCGCCAACCAGCTCGTCGCCCAGGTCGCCGCCGCCCACATGATCGCCTCCGCGCAGGCGCTCGAACTGCGACTGCGCGCCAGCGAGCTGACCCGCGCCCAGCTTGGCCCGGCGCTATCGTCGCAGCTGGATGCGGTCCGTGACAGGGTCGACTTCATCGATGAAGACCGCCCGCTCGACCACGCGCTGGCGCAGTTGGCGGCCGACCTCTTGTCTGGCGACCTCCCGGTCCGGTACTGATCGGACCAGCGGAGCGGCGTGTGGCGAAGAACTGGTCAGACATGGGAGAACGAGGCTCCGCCTGGGGGCTTTCGATCGTCGTCGGGACCTATCGCATCCTCGGGCGCACTGTCTGCCGCGCGCTTTTGGTCCCGGTCATCGGCTTCTTCTTTCTGACCGGCGCAGCCCAGCGTCGCGCATCGCTCGACTTTCTTCGTCGCGCATGGAAGCAGGGCGCATTGAATCAGCGCCCCGGTCTCTGGCGCAGCTTTCTCCACTTCATGTCGTTCGGCTACGCGCTGGTCGACAAGTTCGCGGCATGGAATGGCGACATTCGCTCGTCAGATGTCGATGGCGTCAACGACGGCCTGTTCGACGCCGCCAAGAAAAGCGGGCGAGGGGCTGTCGTGATAACCGCCCATCTCGGCAACCCGGAGGTCATTCGCGCCGTCGCCACGGTTTCGCGCCGGTTCCGCGTCAACGTTCTGATGCATACCCGCCACGCAGAACGGTTCAACCGCGTGATCGAACGCACAGCGCCGGATTCGCCGGTGCGCATGATGCAGGTCTCCGAACTGGATGTCGGCGCCGCCATGCAATTGTCAGCCGCAATCGAACGCGGCGAATGGGTGGTCATGACCGGTGATCGTGTCGCGCTCGAAGACAGCGAGGGCAAGTCGATCCCGGTCGGTTTCCTGGGTGCGGAAGCCCGGTTTCCGATCGGACCGGTCATTCTTGCCTCTGCCCTCAAATGTCCGACCTACACCATGTTCACGACCCGCCGCGGCAAGCGCTACGGCGTCAGGTTCGAACTGTTGGCCGATCCCGTCCGTCTACCGCGCGCCGAACGCGCCCAGACGATCCGCGACTACGTGCAGACCTACGTCTCACGGCTGGAGCGCGAAGTGAAAGAGGCGCCGCTGCAATGGTTCAATTTCTACGATTTCTGGAATGATCGCGCCGCGCCGCCATCAAGGCGCGCAGTCAGCGCTGCTGGTCAGGAACGCAGCGCATGAAAGCCATCATCTCCGCCAGCGTGCGTACCGTGCCGCAATTCTACGACATCGACCCGATGAACATCGTCTGGCACGGCAACTACCCGAAGTTCTTCGAGCTCGCGCGCGTCGCGCTGCTCGATCGCATCGATTACGGCTATGATGAAATGGTGCAATCCGGCTATGGCTGGCCTGTGATCGATATGCAGATCCGTTACGCGCACCCGATCCGCCTTAATCAGCAGATCGAGGTGCATGCAGGCATTGTCGAGTGGGAAAATCGCCTCAAGATGGCGTTCGAGATCCGTGATGTGGAAACAGGCAAACGCCTGACGCGAGGCTCCAGCATTCAGGTTGCAGTGGAAATGAAAACTGAACGCATGCTGTGGGAAACGCCGCCAGTCCTGCGCGAAAAACTGGAGCCATTCCTGTGAAGCGCCTGCTCGCATCGGCGAGTCTCGCCGCTTCCGGGCTCTTCGCGCCGGCGGCGCTTGCCCAATGTCCATCGCCAGCGGCAGGGGGCGTCACGCTGCCGGCGGAGGCCCAACCGTTCCGGCAGGAACGTCATCTCAAAGGGGCCAGCCGGCCAATTGTCTCCTCAGGCGTCGTGTCGGTCGAAGACGGCGTTGTGATCTGGCGGGTCACAACGCCGATCGAAATTGTCACCCGCATCGCCGATGACGGCGTAACCCAGTCTGTTGACGGCGGTCCCTTCGAACCAGTCGGCGAGACCGCTGGAGCGGGATTCTCTTCGCGGATTGGGTTCGCCGCCTTGCTGCGCGCAGACATGACGGCGCTTGAAGCGAGCTATGCGATCAAGCAGCAGCCAGCTCTGGAAGACGGCGCCTGGTCCTACCAGCTCTCGCCGCGTGACACGAAACTGGCCGACCAGATCGCTGCGATCGAAGTCACCGGCTGTGAAACCCTCCACGATGTCCGCGTCCGCCAGAAAAATGGCGACATGACCCACATCTCGCTCGCAGAGCCGGCCGGGTGAGGTCGAGGCTGACGACCGCCGCGCCCGCAACGTGCTGGGCCGCGCTGGCCTTGGCGCTCGTCGTCATCGCTTTCCGGTTCGTCGCGGGATCGCCGATCGACACCAACATCCAGTCCGTCCTGCCGCGGCCAGACAGCGCTACGGCAGTCGATCTCGCCATCGAACAGTCCAGTACGGCCCTCTCAGGGCGCGTCGCCTTTCTGGTTTCTGCGCCAACCGCCGAGATCGCCCAGCAGGCTGCCAGCGATCTCGAAACGCGACTGACGAATGTGGGGCTTTACCGCCCAGCGCTGGAGGAAGGGGAAGAAACCGCTCGCTGGCTCTTCGCCAACCGGGATGAGTTGCTCTGTATCCCCTCCGACGAGTTCGACGCAGCAACCGCCCGACAAACTCAGCGCCAGGCGCTGGCGCAGATCTATTCGCCAACCGGCGCCGTCAACAGCGATCTCCTGCGCGCCGACCCCTTCCTGCGTACCCTGCAACTGGCGCAATGCCTGTCGCCGCCGCTGCCTGCTGGCGGGTCGCCCGAACATGTTCTGGTCTCCGGGCGCCTGACGCAATCAGCCTACGCATTGGATGCGCAAGCCGCCATGCAACAGGAAGTCCGCGATTTCACAGAGCAATGGAGCGGGCAGGGCGTCGAGCTGGCTCGAACCGGCAGCATCTTTTTCGCCGCCTCCGCAGCCGATCAGGCCCGCACCGACGTCACCAGGATCGGCGCTCTCGGCAGCGTTGGCGTGATCGCCCTTTTTCTCTTCGCATTCCTCCGGCTACGGGCGGCCATCGCCGCACTCGCAGTGGTCGCTTACGGACTGACCATCGGCATCGGCGCAACGTTGCTCGTCTTTTCCAGCGTCAATGTGCTGGTCTTCGTGTTCGCCGCCATGCTTGTCGGCATCGCCTCGGACTACGCGATCCACGCACTCGCCACGGGGCCGGCCACGCAATGGGCGGCCCCGGAAACGCGTCGCCGTCTGCTGATGCGCCCGACAGCGGTGTCCCTGGTAACGACCATTCTCGGCTTTGCAGCGCTTGCGTTTTTCGGCATCCCGCTGCTCCAACAAGTGGCCGTGATGGCCGGCGCCGGCCTGTTCGCTGCTTGGGTCTTTGTTCTGTTTATCGTTGTCCCGCTGGACAAGGCGCCAGCAAGCCCGGACCGCCCCATTCGCCATTGGAACCGTTTGGCGGCATTGCGGGAACGGGCGCGGCTTCCGACCGTCGCGGCGATCGCGCCCATGATTATCGTTGCCGGAATGGCGGCCTACGGAGCCACGCGCTTGGCGTTCGTTGATGATGTGCGCACCTTCCAGGCCCGCCCTGCGGACTTGTTGGCCGACGAGGCCGAGCTGGCGCAGGCGGGTGTAGACGCCTCCAGCGGCGCATTCCTCTACACGGAAGCGTCAGACGGGGAGCAAGCACGCGACCACGAAGCAGCTGCGCTGCGTATCCTGCCAGACAATGTCGCCGTGCTCGCGCTCAGTCGCTTCGACCCCTCCGTTCAATCTCGCGCCAGCGCGCGCGCAACGCTCGACGTTGAACTCTATCAGCCTTTCCTGGGTGACCATGTCGCCCAACTCGGTCTTGAGCCGGACCCGCTGCCAGCCAGTCGCGACGCATCTGTGGAGCCGCCATCCTGGTTCGCAGCTCTGTCGGGACAGGCGCGACAACGCACCTTCCTCTCCGCGCCGATCACATCCGGAGCTCTGCCCGATGGCGCTAAGGTCGGCGCCGCCGTCGTTGTCGATCCAGTCGAGCGCTACTCGCGCGCTTTCGCCGCCTATCGCGGTTATGCCGGTTGGGCGCTGCTCGCCGCGTTGGCCGGAGCGGCGTGCGTTGTCATCGCCGTATATCGCAAGTCCCGTGCGCTGGTCATCGTCCTTTGCCCGGCTCTGGCCCTGGTCGCGGCGATTCTCGCGCCAGCCGCGTTCGGCGTTCCGGTCAATTTCTTCACGCTGGCCGCCGGTCTGGTCCTGCTTGGCGTCGGCCTTGACTACGCCGCTTTCGAATGGGAGGCGGGTGAGACCGGCGATCGGTGGACATCGCTCGCCGTAACGCTGGATGCGATCACAACGATCCTGTCCATGGGGCTGCTCTTGCTGAGTACGACGATACCTGTGCAAAGCTTCGGATTGACCATCGCCATCGGCGTAACTCTCGCGTTGTCTTTGTCCGGTCTCGCCAGGATTGCAGGAAGAACCAGCCCCGCATGAACAACATCGAGTGCGACGTCGCGATTATCGGCGCGGGGCCTGCCGGCGCGCTTGCCGCCGCGCGCCTGTCGACCGCGGGCTGGAACGTCCGCGTCTTCGAACGACAGCATTTTCCCCGCTTTTCAATCGGCGAAAGCCTGCTGCCCCAATGTATGGGCTTCCTCGAAGAGGCTGGCTTGCTGGAAAGCGTCCAGGCCGCCGGTTTCCAGTACAAGGACGGCGCCGCCTTCGCATTCGGCGAGCGCGGCACCCAAATCTACTTTCCGGACAAGTCGGCGCCGGGATGGTCGACCACCTTCCAGGTCCGCCGCGACAGGTTTGATAAGGCCCTCATCGACGCTGCTGTTGGAATGGGCGCAGGCGTGCGATTCGGCGATACGGTAGAGTCCTTCGAGGAAACCCCCACCGGCGCGCGGCTGGGCGTTGTCGCGGAAGACGGGGAAGCGTTTCAGGTCGATGCGCGCTTCGTTCTGGACGCCTCCGGGTTCGGACGCGTCCTGCCGCGTCTGCTGGATCTCCACCAGCCATCCGCTTTCGCGCCGCGTCGCTCCGTCTTCCGCCACGTTGTCGACCGCATCACCGACGAGAAGTTTGACCGCAACAAGATCCTGATCACGACTCACCCGGACAACGAACAGATCTGGTACTGGCTGATTCCGCTTGCAGACGGCCTGTCGTCAGTTGGCGCTGTCGGGCCTGACACAGAGATCGAAGCCTACGGCGCCAATCCGAACGACCGGCTCGACGCGTTGATCGCGCAGTCCGGCTGGATGGCGGAACTCCTCGCCAACGCAACCATCGAGCGTCCCACCGCCGAAATTCGCGGCTATGCCGCATCCGTAAAGCGGCTCACTGGCCCGGGTTTTGCGCTCCTGGGCAACGCCGCCGAGTTTCTCGACCCTGTCTTCTCATCCGGCGTCACCATCGCGCTCAAGTCCGCTAGCCTCGCCTCCGACATCCTGGATCGCCAACTGCGCGGCCAGACTGTGGATTGGCAGACCGAGTTCGCCGATGAACTCATGGTCGGTGTCGAAACCTTTCGGGCCTGCGTGTCGGCCTGGTATGACGGTTCGCTCCAGCGCATCATCTACAAGCGGCCTGACACAGAAAACCGCATCACCGCCTACCTGACCTCGGTGCTGGCAGGATATGCATGGGATCGCGATAATCCTCTGGTGCGAGAGCCCCAGCGTTTCCTGCGCGTCGTGGACGAGCTATGCCGCCAGCCAGACTGACAAACACCATCCGCGCGCTGTTGCTGGCTTCACCGCTGGTCGCCGCATCCTGTGCCGCTCTCGGCCGCGTCGCTACCGCCGGGCAGGTACAGAAACTGTCCGACATGTCAGCGCCACTCACAGCCGATGTGGCCCTGACGCTCCCTGAAACGCCGGGTTACCCCGTCGCGGAAACGATCATCCAGACGGTCGTCGGCAATTACGGCGAGCGTCGGACATCGTTCCAGGCGATCCTCGAACTCTCTCCGGATCGCGTGGCCATTGTCCTGACCGCGCCCAGCGGCCCGCGCATTATGTCAATCGACTGGACACAGGCCGGCGTCATGGTCGAACGCACTTCGCTGGCGCCAGAAGAGCTTTCCGCACTCAACATCCTCAGCGACGTCTTCCTCTCGAACTGGCCGGACGAGGCGGTTTCAGCTGCGTTACCGTCCGGATTTCGCCTGCAGTCTGGAGTAGAGGGGCGCATCATCGCCGCTCCCGACGGAGACGTGATCCGCATCAGCCCGCCAGAAACCGCCAACGGCGTCTCCCGCACCAGCTTCACCCATCTGTCCTTCGGTTACGCGCTCACGATCGTCACGGAGACGCCATCGTGACGGGCAGCCAGATCTACATCCACGATTTCACGCTCGCCTGCGCGATGGGGCTGGATCAGGCCGAAATCGCCGCCGCACTACGCCAGCCGAACCCCGCGCTCGAAACTGCGCCGCTGACCGACGGCCGCCGCGGCTGCCTCGCACGGCTTCCCGATCGCTTCGCACCGGACACCAACGCAGGCTCGCGCACCAACGCGATCACCAGCCATCTAATCAATCAGCTCTCGCCCGCGCTGGATGGAACCCCACCCGAACGCATCGGAGTCGTAGTCGGCACCAGCACCACCGGAATCGGCGAGGCGGCGAAACAACTGAAAACCTTCCGCCGTCACGGCCAATGGCCGGCGGACATGGATTTCTCCCGCCAGCTCCTCGGCGATACATCCCGTCACGCGGCCGCCCTCATCGGGGCCAAGGGCCCAACCTACACGGTCTCCACCGCCTGTACGTCGGGAACGAAAGCGATCGTCTCAGCCGCACGCATGCTCCAGGCCGGCCTTGCGGACACAGTCGTCTGCGGCGGCGTCGACGCGTACACCGACTTCACGCTCAACGGCTTCGCCGCGCTCGAATCCGTTTCGCCGGTCCGCTGCAACCCGTTCAGCCGAAATCGTGACGGCATCGCCATCGGCGAGGGCGGGGCACTGTTCGTCCTGTCGACCCGGCCCGGCCCATGGCGGCTGGAAGGCTGGGGCGAAAGCTCCGACGCCCACCACATCTCCGCGCCCGACCCGGAAGGCGCCGGCGGCGAACTCGCCATCCGCGCAGCACTTGTCATGGCCAATCGCAAGCCCGACGCAATCGACCACATTCACCTGCACGGAACCGCCACCCGCCTGAACGATCAGATGGAATCAGCGCTCGTCGCTCGGGTCTTCGGTCTCGCTGCCCCTGCAGCCTCCACCAAGGGCGCAACGGGTCACACCCTGGGCGCAGCGGGCGCCTTGCAGGCGGCGCTGAGCCTTGTCGCCATGCGCGAAGGCCTTTATCCGCCTCATGTGTGGGACGGTGAATCCGATCCGGACCTGCCGCAGATAAGCTTGTCCGAACCCGGTCTTGAACCCGGCCGTCCGCAGGATTGTGTGATGACGCTCAACTTCGCCTTCGGCGGCAGCAACGCCGCCCTGATCCTCGGACGGGCCTGATGAGCGAGATCTTTCCGCCAACCGCCGAACTCGCGCCCCACGCGCCGCCCATGCTGCTGGTCGACCGGGTCGTCGAAGCGTCGGGGAACAAACAGCGCACCGAGGCGATCGTTTCCGCCGACAACCCCTTCTTCATTCCGGCGCGCGGCCTGCCGTCCTACGTTGGCTTCGAAATGATGGCCCAGTCGATCTCGATCTTCGACGGCATGCAGCGCCGCGCCGCAGGCGAGGGCCCGGCAATCGGCTTCCTGCTCGGCTGCCGCCGCTACAACGTCACGCGCGACTGGTTCGAGGAAGGCGAGCGCCTGCTGATCGACATCGTCTCCCTGATCGACGAAGGCGAGATGCGATCATTCAACTGCACGATCAGCGGGCCTGACGGCGAGGAGTTCGCCTCCGGCGCCATAAACGTGTTCCGCCCGGACAATCCCCAAGCCTACCTTGATCAGGCGAGAGCTCATGGCTGAGGAAATTCGCCGCGTTCTCGTCACCGGCGCCAGCAAGGGACTGGGCCGCGCCGCCGCCATCCGTCTGGCGCGCGACGGCTTTCATATCGTGGTCCACTACGGCGGCGACGCCGCAGGCGCGCAGGAAACCGTTCAGGCAATCGAAGCCGAAGGCGGGGCGGCCTCAACCATCGCATTCGACGTCACCGACCGCGCGAGCGCGAAGGCCGCGATCGAAGCCGAGATCGCCGACAACGGTCCCTTCTGGGGCGCCGTCGTCAATGCGGGCGTCGCCCGCGACGGCGCCTTTCCGGCCCTCACGGAAGATGAGTGGGACACCGTCCTCTCCACCAGCCTCGACGGTTTCTACAACACCGTCCATCCGCTGATCATGCCGCTTGTACGCATGCGCAAAGGCGGCCGGATCGTCGTTATGTCCTCGCTTTCCGGCGTTGTCGGCAATCGCGGCCAGGTCAACTATTCCGCCGCCAAGGCAGGGCTGATCGGCGCGGCAAAAGCGCTGGCGGTCGAACTCGCCAGCCGCAAGATCACGGTCAACGCTATCGCCCCGGGCCTCATCGAAACGGCGATGACCGAAAAGGCCCCAGTCGAAGAAGCCCTGAAAACCATCCCCATGGGCCGCATGGGCCAGCCCGAAGATGTCGCAGGGCTTGTGGCCTTTCTGTTCTCGCCCGAAGCCGGTTACATTACCCGCCAGGTCATCGGCGTGAACGGTGGCGCGGCGTGAGCGGGGGAAGCGAATGACGCGGCGGGTCGTAGTGACCGGTATGGCGGGCATCACATCGCTGGGCGACAGCTGGCCGGCGGTTGGCGAGGCGCTGCGCGCCGGCCGCACCGGTGTGAAATACATTGAAGATTGGGACCGGCTCACCGATCTCTCGACACGCCTCGGCGCCCCGGCCGACTGGTACAGCCACGAAAACGCCTATCGCCGCCAGACGCGCCGTTCGATGGGTCGCGTCGCCACCATGGCCGTCGCCTCCGCCGAGCGTGCTGTAGAACAGGCCGGACTGACGGACGATCCGGTGCTCAAGTCAGGCCGCACGGGTGTCGCGGCCGGCTCCTCCTTCGGCTCCACCGAGCCGACCCGCGATTTTGTATCCTTCCTCGAAACCGGTCGCGCCGGCTCGCTCAACGCCACCAGCTATATCCGTATGATGAGCCACACCGCGCCGGTGAACATGGCCGTCTTCTTCGGTTTACAGGGACGCGTCTACACGACGTCATCAGCCTGCACCTCGTCCTCGCAGGGCATCGGCTCGGCCATGGAAGCCATCAAGGCCGGCGCCGCGGATGTAATGATCGCCGGCGGCGCCGAGGAATTCTGTCCGACCATGACAATGGTGTTCGATCGCCTCTACGCCACCAGCAGCCGCAACGATGCGCCCGACAAGGCCTCGCGCCCATTCGATGTCGACCGCGACGGACTGGTGATCGGCGAGGGCGCCGCCATCCTCGTCCTGGAGGAACGTGAACACGCGCTCGCGCGCGGCGCCACACCGCTCGCCGAAGTCGTCGGGTACGCCACCAATTGTGACGGCGCCCACGTCTCCAACCCGTCGCAGGAAACCCAGCGCGTCGTCATGCAACAGGCGCTCGATTCCGCGGGCATCGATGCGTCCCGGCTTGGCTTCATATCCGGCCACGGCACAGGAACGCCAGTCGGCGACATCGCGGAAAGCAACGCGTCACACGCGGTCTACGGCGAGAAGGTCCCCTTCCATTCGCTGAAAGGGAATTTCGGCCACACGCTCGGCGCCTGTGGGGGCATCGAGGCTTGGCTCGGCATCGAGATGATGCGGGAAGGCTGGCTGTCGCCAACCGCAAACCTCGACAATCTCGATCCCAAATGCGCGCCGCTCAACTATGTGCGCGGCGCTCCGGCCGCAGTCGAAGCGGAATACTTCGCCTCCAACAACTTCGCCTTCGGCGGCATCAACACATCGCTGGTCTTCGCCCGCGTCTGAACCGGCATATGAACCGGCGCCACAGAAAGGACGACCCCATGCTGATCCGGTCCGCGCTCCCGCTTTGTCTCGGCGGCGTCCTGTCACTGTCCGCCACCGCCCAGACCACGCTCGACGCCCGCGCGCCCGATGAGCCTCTGTGGGAAGTGCGCCTCGGCGGTACAGCGCTTCAGGGCCCGGTCTATCCCGGCGCTTCGGAAGAAAAACTGAACGGCGTTGTCGCGCCGCTCTTCATCTATCGCGGCGACCGTTTTCGTATCGGCGAATATGGCGTCGCCCGCGCCATCGCCAGCGAGTCGAAATCCTTCGAGTTCGACATCTCCGTAGACGCCGCTTACTCCGCCTCCGACGCTGAAGCGCGCGTCGGCATGCCTGATCTCGACTATCTGTTCCAGATCGGCCCGCAAGCCGTCTGGCATCTCATGGACACCGGCTGGACCGACGCCAGCGAACGCCAGCAACTCTCAGTCTTCCTTCCCGTACGCGGCGTTGACCTCCTCAACGATGGCCTGTGGGGTGTGGTTGAGTGTTCGACTTGTTTTCCGGCGGCGGTTCCCATTCGTTGCGTTCTTCAATCTCGTCGACATAGGACTCGCCGAGCACCTCCTCTACCCGGTCCTCGGCAACCGCTTGGA
>JBHIWT010000064.1:0-17380 GCA_041987265.1 Hyphomonadaceae bacterium | reverse complement strand
TCGGCGTTGGGTCGCGCTTCCAGGTTGTGCTGCCGATCGCGCGCGACCGCATTTCGGCGCTTGGAAAATTCACCACTGTCGAGGTCGAGGACTTCGAAGCTGAGACCACGCTGGATGGCATCCACCTGCTGGTCGCTGAAGACAATCCGATGAACCGCCGCGTGGTCGAGCTGTTGATGGCCCAGAGCGGGGTGGAGATCACCTTCGCGGAGAACGGCAAGGAAGCTGTCGACATCTTCAGCAAGGAGACGTTCGACATCGTCCTGATGGACCTGCAGATGCCGGTGATGGGCGGATTGCAGGCGACCCGTGAAATTCGCAAGTGGGAGAAGGCGAACGCGCGCGCGCCAACGCCGGTGGTGGCGCTTTCCGCGAACGCAACGGATGATCATGTCTTCGAGGCCAAGGAGGCCGGCGCGGACGACCACGTCGCCAAGCCGATCGTGCGCGAGGTGCTGTTCGAAACGATCGCGCGCTATGCGTCGCAGCGCCAGCAGGCAGCGCCCGCAGTCGCTGATTCAGACTCAGACTTCGATCTCGACGATCTCGATGACCTGGAACTGGACATCGATCTGGATATCGCGATCTAGCCGCGGTTCATCCGGTTTTCGATCAATTCATCGACGACGCCAGGATCGGCAAGCGTCGAGGTGTCGCCCAGCGATCCGAAATCATCTTCGGCGATCTTCCTGAGTATGCGGCGCATGATCTTGCCGGAGCGCGTCTTGGGCAGGCCGGGCGCCCACTGGATGAGGTCGGGCGAGGCGATCGGGCCGATTTCCTTGCGCACCCACGCGACCAGCTCCTTGCGCAGGTCGTCGCTCGGTTCTGACCCCGACATCAGCGTGACATAGGCGTAGATGCCCTGGCCCTTGATGTCGTGCGGGTAGCCGACGACTGCGGCCTCGGCCACGGCCTCGTGGGCGACCAGCGCGCTTTCGACTTCCGCCGTGCCCATGCGGTGGCCGGAGACGTTGATGACGTCGTCGACGCGGCCGGTGATCCAGTAATAGCCGTCCTCATCGCGGCGGCAGCCGTCGCCAGTGAAGTACTTGCCCGGATAGGCTGTGAAATAGGTTTCAACGAAGCGTTGGTGATCGCCATAGACGGTTCGCATCTGGCCCGGCCATGACTGGGTGATGCAGAGATTGCCGCTGGCTGCGCCCTCAAGGACCTTACCGTCCGCATCGACAAGTTGTGGCTCGACGCCGAACAGGGGCTTGGTGGCCGACCCCGGCTTGAGGGCGGTGGCGCCGGGCAGGGGCGAGATCATGATGCCGCCGGTCTCGGTCTGCCACCATGTGTCGACGATCGGGCAGCGGCCGTCGCCGACGACGCGGTGATACCATTCCCATGCTTCCGGATTGATCGGTTCGCCGACCGAACCAAGGATGCGCAACGACTTGCGCGAGGTCCTGGTCACGAACTCGTCGCCCGCGCCCATCAGCGCGCGCAGGGCGGTTGGCGCCGTGTAGAAGGTGTTGACCTGATGCTTGTCGACCACCTGCCAGAACCGCGATGCGTCCGGATAGGTGGGAACGCCTTCGAACATCAGCGTCGTCGCGCCGTTCGCGAGCGGGCCGTAGACGATGTAGGAATGGCCGGTGACCCAGCCGACATCTGCCGTGCACCAGTAGACGTCTCCCGGCTTGTAATCGAACACGTACTCATGCGTTAGCGACGCCCAGACGAGATAGCCGCCGGACGTATGCAGCACGCCTTTCGGCCGTCCGGTGGAGCCCGACGTGTAGAGGATGAACAGCGGGTCTTCCGCGTTCATTTCCTCGGCGGGACATTCGTCGGAAACCTTCGCCGCGATGTCATGATAGTAGACGTCCCGGCCTTCGGTCATGTCGACGTCGGCGTTGGTGCGGCTGACGACGATGACAGTATGGACGCCGTCGACGCCGTTTTCCGGCACCAGCGCGTCATCGACATTGCGCTTGAGCGGCGTGATGCGGCCGCCGCGCACGCCTTCATCGGCCGTGATGATGCAGTCAGATCCGCAATCGGAAAGCCGTCCAGCGAGCGCGTCGGGGGAGAAGCCGCCGAACACGACCGAATGGACGGCGCCGATCCGCGCGCAGGCGAGCATGGCGTAGGCCGCTTCCGGGATCATCGGCATGTAGATGGTGACCCGGTCGCCCTTGGTGACGCCGCGCGCCTTGAGCACGTTGGCGAAGCGGCAGACATGACTGTAGAGCTCGGCGTAGGTGATGTGGCGGGAGTCCGCCGGATCGTCGCCCTCGAAGATGATCGCGGTGGTGTCGGCCTTGGCCGGCAGGTGGCGGTCGATACAGTTGGCGCAGACGTTCAGTTCGCCGTCCTCGAACCATTTGATCGAAAGGTCGTTCGGATCGCCGGAGGCGGAGATGTCCCAGTTGACGTTGCGCACCTTCTGGAACGGGCGCGACCAGCGCAGGCGCTGGGCGGCCTTCTTCCAGAATGCATCCGGATCCTCGATCGAGGCGGCGTACATCTCCTCGTACTTCAGCATGTTGATATGCGCCGCCGCGGCCATTTCAGGTGAAACAGGGTATCTGTCCTGCGATGGGGCTTTGGTCATGGGGACGCGTTCCAATACTGCTGGTCGGGCCCGACGTTCGCGCATTTTGAGCGCGAGGTGAAGTGTGTGGGGGCAGACTCAGCGCAGGCGCGCGTTAACCGACAAAGGCCTTCTCGACGACGAACTGGGCCGGGGCGGCGTTCGAGCCTTCGATCAGCCCGGCGCGCTCGACCAGCGCCCTGGTGTCGTTAATCATGTCCATAGAGCCGCAGATCATCACCCGGTCGGTTTCCGGGTTGAGGAGCGGCAGGCCCAGATCCTCGAAGATCGAGCCGGTTTCGATGGCGGTCGTTATGCGCTGGCGTCGCGGCCAGTCTTCACGCGTGCAGGTTGTGTAGTGGATCACGCGGTCAGCATGTTCGCCGACCAGCGGATCGTTCTTCAGGTCTTCGCACAGGTCGATGCCGTATTGCAGCTCGCCGACTTCCCGGCACGTCTGAGTGAGGATGATCTTCTCGAAGCGCTCATAGGTCTCCGGATCGCGGATGACGCTGGCGAACGGGGCGATGCCCGTGCCGGTGGAGAACAGGTAGAGGTTTTTGCCGGGCGTCAGAGCGTCGTGGACAAGCGTGCCTGTGGGCTTGCGCCCCAGCAGGACCTTGTCGCCCGGTTGAATGGCCTGAAGCCGCGAAGTCAGCGGACCATCGGGGACCTTGATCGAGAAGAATTCGAGTTCTTCATCCCATGACGGACTGGCGATCGAGTAGGCGCGCAGCAGCGGTTTGCCGTTGTCCTTGTAGAGACCGATCATCACGAATTCGCCTGAGCGGAACCTGAATGTCTGCGGCCGGGTGATTCGGAACGCGAACATGCGGTCGGTATAGTGTTTGACCGACAGGACGGTTTCCTCTGTCGGCGCGTTCGGCGAGACGGCTGGGCGTGCGGCAGCTTCCATTGAATCGTACGTCCATTGCGCTGGAAGATAAGCGCCGGTCCGACCGGCGGCAGGCTCCCGACCTAATGAGAGCACCGCGGAAATGCAACTAAACCCAATGTTTAGAGCACAAAACCGCAGGCTGAGCCCTGAGCAGCGTCAAATTCCCGCCGCATGGGCGTGAAATCGAGGCTGCGGCGACTTCGCCAACCACCCGAAGCGGGTTGGCGTCGCAGGCGAGATTGGTGCAACCTGTGATTTGGCGGGCTCCGGGCCGTTTCCGGGCAGTTTGAAAGGACATCGCGTTTGTCGCGTTGGTTAACACTTCTTCTGGCGGCGGTGGCGGTACTTGGCGCCATCTACGGCCTGCGCGCGATGATGACTAGTTCCAGCTCGATCGAGACCGTGCGCGCCGAAACCGTGCCGACGCTGGACAAGCCGGTATCCGTCGGACGCACGGCGCGCGACGGAATGCAGGTCGTCGTGGTTCGCTCGGCGTCGGAAGTGCGCCCGCTTTTTGTATCGCTTACCGGCAGGACTGAATCTGTGCGCACGGTGACGGCGCGCGCGGAGACGACCGGCACGGTTCGAGCGGGGCCGGCCGAGGAAGGCCGCATGGTCGAGCGCGGCGCCGTGCTTTGCGAGTTGGACATCGAGGGACGTGGCGCGCGTGTACGCGAGGCCGAGGCCGAGTTCCGCGCCAAGGAACTGGAATTCAACGCCGCATCCGAGCTGGTCGAGAAGGGCTGGGCGGCGCCGCCGCGGCTGGAGAGCGCGCAGGCCGCGCTGGATGCGGCGCGGGCGAGCCTGTCGGTCGCGCGCTCGGAGCTGGCCAAGACGAGGGTCACTGCGCCTTTTGGCGGCGTGTTCGAAAAGCGCCTTGCGGATGTCGGCGACTTCCTTGCGCCGGGCAGCGCTTGCGGCGTGGTTGTGCAACTCGACCCGATTCTGGTCGTGGCCGAAGCGGCGGACCAGAACGCCGCGCGGATCCAGGTGGAGGCGCCGGCACGGTTGCGGCTGTCAGACGGGGCCGAAGCGCAGGGCAAGGTCCGCTATCTGGCCAAGACCGCGGATCCGACGGCGCGAACCTTTCGTGTTGAAGTTGAGCTCGCCAACCCGGAGGGCGAGATACCCGTTGGCCGGGTGACCGAAGTGCGCATCCAGGTGGGCGAGGGCGATGCGCACCGGGTCGACCCCAATTTCCTGACGCTGGACGATCAGGGACGCATCGGCCTGCGGTATCTCGATGTCGGCGGCGTCGTCAGTTTCATGCCGGCGAATGTGGTCGATGAGAGCGCCGGCGAAATCTGGATCGCGGGCCTGCCGAAGGAGGCGTTGATCGTTGCGCCGGGACAGGAGGCCGTTCGGCCGGGCGTGCGCGCGACGCCGGTGTTCCAGGAAACCGTGGCGCCTTAGGGCCGGCCCAGACTTACTCGTTCAGCGGAAATCGGTCGAAGTAGGCGGCGTCCCGCGCAACCGGGTCGAAGCCGCTGGCGAGGAACAGTCCAAGCCGCCGGACGCGATCCGGACCGATCGGGATTTCGAGGTCGCCGATCGGCTCGAAGCTAGCAAAGTCGGCGGCGATGCGCTCGCGGTAGGCGGGGACAGTGACGGCGAACAGGATGCGTCTGTCCTCGCCTGGCGCCAGCACGCCGGTTTCTTCTGCAAAATTCTGCGCTTCCGGCAGCGATCGCCACATGCGTATGGGCGGCATATCAACATCCAGGCCGTAGAAGTCCGCACCGTGCCATGGCTCGCGTTCGTCGAACATGATCGCCGTTGCGTTCTGCTCGGCCGCGATTTCTGCGAGCTGGATGGTCATCTCGTCCCAGCCGCGCGCGCGCTTGAACGCGTTGTCAGCGCCCAGCGCGTTCGCAACGCCCGGCGCGAGCGCGAGCAGGAGATAGGCGCACCCGATGATCGCGTTCAGCGCGATGCCGCCGACGAGCCACGGGCGGATCATCGGGCGTGCGATGAGCGCTGCGACGAGTACGGACGCTGCGGGATAAGCGGTGGCGGCCCAATTCGCGTGCGCGCGTGAGACAAACGCCTGCACGAGGATGATCAACAGCGGCGGCAGTATGAAACACAGGAGCCAGAGTTCGCGCCTTGGCTCGCCTGCAACGCGCGAGCGGATGGCAAATATCGTTGCTGCAACCAGCAGTCCGAAAGTGACCGGCCCGAATACGCCGAATTGGTCGACGATGAACTTGACGATGTGGCCTGGGTCGAAGGTCGCATTTTCCCAGTTCGCATTATCGCCGGTGTGGCCGACCGTGGCGAAATCGTTTGCCGCGTTCCAGAGGAGGTTGGGAGAGAGAATCGCCGCCATCGCAGCCAGCGCAACGAGCCCCCACAACGACAGGAGCGCGCGGCGCGTATCGGGATCAACCAGCGACGCAAGTCCAGCGCCGAGCAGGAAGTAGAGCGCTGCGTACTTGGCCAGCATGGCGGCGCCGAGTGCCGCGCCGAGCAGGACCGCGTTGCCGAAACCCGGCGCGCACCTCAACCGCCACAGCGCCCACAATGAGAGCGACCAAAGCGGCAGCAGGAGCGCATCCGTCGACATCAGAGTCGACGACAACCAGACGCCTGGCATCAGGAGATAAACGCCGGCCGCCCATGCGCCGATACGAGCGTCGAACATGCGGCGGCCGAGCAGGAACAGGCAGAAGCCCGCCACGCCATGCGCCAGCGGCGAGACGAGACGAATCGCCCACTCGGTCTGTCCGAACACGGTCGTGGAAAGCCCGATGACCCAGGCGATCAGGGGCGGCTTGGAATAATAACCCCAATCGAATGACTGGCCCCAGCGCCAGTACTGGCCCTCGTCGGGCGCAAGCTCCAGCGGCGTTGCAATCACCGCCACGAGACGCACAAGGCAGAGCAGGCCAATGACGCTGCCGGCGACAAGTTCGGGGCGGGCTCGCCAGTACTCTTTGAAGCGGCCCATTCGATCGATCCGGCGCGGTATTGATACTGAAACTCGTTTGCCCGGCCTTCTACAGGCGCAACGAGCGAGCGTGAAGGGCTGTGGAAAACTTGCTGGCTCCTGACATCTTTGTGTTCTGCAGGTCACAGCGCTCAAGAAACGACTTTTCGATGGCTTACGGCGCGCGGCAGGGTTGAGACGGCCCAACCCCCGCGCAAGCCAGTTGTTGGGCGGCGATGCCGGATTCCAGCGCAGTGCTCTGTGTACAGATCAAAGCAAATTTCCGCTGCGGATTCAGTCGCTCCGGCGCAAGGTGACAAGCGAGCAAGGTGGTACTTCGCGGGTTAGGCGAACGGCGTGCTCAATGATGCGTCACTAAAAAGCTCTGTATAAGGAGTATTGACGGTGCGGTACGAGAACGTCCGTCAACAAACATTCACAAAACCGAAATTGAGACGTCACGGAACTCGCGCTAGCAGGCGCCCAGATACTTTGGGAGCCATGCGGTTCCCGTTCATCTCGAGGGACGGTTCTAATGACAATGTGGAAGCAACTAGCGGGCGGCGCCGCCCTTACAGTCCTCGCCGCTGCGATCGTGCAGCCTGCCATGGCGCAGGTCACCAGCTCGGGCGTGCGCGGCACGGTCACGGACGCCAGCGGCGCGCCGGCGGCCGGTGCAACGGTCACGGTGACGGATACGCGCACCAACGCCACGCGTACGGCGACCACGGCTGACAACGGATCGTTCGATGTCCGCGGCCTCGCGGTTGGCGGCCCGTACAACGTTTCCGTCATGGCCACCGGCCAGCAACCGACCCGTCTTGAAGGCGTGTTCCTCAACCTCGGCGACACGGCGGACGTGAACCTGCAGTTCACCGGCGCTGCAGCTGCTGACGTCATCGTCGTGACCGCGACAACCGAAACGGTCACCGCGGCGGCAATCGGCCCGTCTGCGACGTTCGGACAGGCGGCGCTGGAGTCCGCGCCGTCGATCAACCGCAACATCACCGACGTCATCCGGCTCGACCCGCGCTTCTATATCGATGAGTCGAATGCCGGAGAGAATGCCGTTCAGTGTGGCGGCAAGAACTCGCGCTTCAACGCGCTGACGCTGGACGGCGTCCGCATGAACGATAACTTCGGACTCAACCTGAACGGATATCCGACCGAGCGCGTGCCGTTTTCGTACGATGCGATCGAGCAGGTCGCTGTCGAGCTTGCGCCGTTCGATGTTCAGTATGGCGGTTTCTCGGCCTGTAACATCAACGCCGTCACCAAATCGGGCACCAACGAGTTCCACGGCTACGCGTTCGGCGACTATACCAGCGACAGCCTGCGTGGAGACAGCCTGGAAGGCAGCCCGGTTACGAGCGGCGAGTTTGACGAGATCCGCTACGGCTTTGGTCTTGGCGGTCCGATCGTGAAGGACAAACTGTTCTTCTTCCTCGCTTATGAGAAGCTCGAAGGCGCGAACCTGTTCGACCGCGGCCCGCTTGGTTCGGGCGCCGTGAACGAGGTGAATATCACGCAGGCGGAAGTCGACGAGATCCTCGCGATCGCCCGCGATGTCTACGGCTATGATCCGGGCACGATTCCGTCGAGCCTCGACAACGGGGATGAGAAAATCCTCGCCAAGATCGACTGGAACATCAACGACCGTCATCGCGCCACGTTCACCTACAACTGGAACGATGGCTTCAATTTCACGGAATCGGATGGCGACCTCGACGAACTCGAGTTCTCGAACCATCTCTATGAGCGTGGCGCAGAGCTGACTGCGTATTCGACCGCGATCTACTCCGACTGGACAGACAACTTCTCGACGGAAGTTCGGCTCGGGTACTCCGAACTCGACAACCGCCAGGTTTCGGTCGGCGGTACGGATTTTGGTGAGATCACGATCGAGACCGACGATGTCGACGTTTATCTGGGCGGCGACGACTCGCGTCAGGCCAACGACCTCTATTACGAGACGCTGAATTTCGCGCTGAAAGGCTTCTACAACGTCGGCTACCACAACATAGCGTTCGGCTACGAGCGTGAGACGTTCGACGTCTTCAACTTGTTCGTGCAGCACGTTGAAACCGAGATCGACTTCGACGGCAGCCCGAACACGGTTGGCAACGGTTTCGACCCCGCGATCGAGAACTTCCGTCTCGGCCTCGCTGACAACATCAACTACAACAACGCGCCGTCTGGCAATCCAACGGATGCCGCCGCCGTTTGGGCCTACTCGGTCAACACGGTGTTCGCGCAAGATGAGTATGAGTTCGCCAATGGTCTGAGCGTCATCGCCGGCCTGCGGTATGACTGGTACACGACGGACGACCGTCCCGCTGAGAATGCTGACTTCCTGGCATCCTACGGTTTTTCCAATAGCCAGACGCTCGACGGCGAAGGCCTGATTCAACCGCGCCTGGGCTTCAACTGGGATGTGTCTCCGGCGCTCGACCTGCGCGGCGGCGTCGGCCTCTATTCCGGCGGCAACCCGAACGTCTGGGTCACCAACGCCTTCCAGGCAAACAACGTCCTGCAGTTCGGCGCTGACGGCGGTTCGTTCGGTCTGGAGCAGACCAGCGGCCCATCCATCTTCACCATTCCGTACGGCCTGTGCGAAGACGATGTGCCGACCGGTCCGGGCTGGTGCGTGCCGCAGGCCATGATCGATGCGGTCGCCGCCGGCGCCGGTTCGAACTTCGAGATCAACTATCTGGACCCGGGTTTCGAGATCCCGTCGGAATGGAAGATCGCACTCGGCGGCACATATTACCTCGATACGCCGCTTGGCGGAGAGTACGTGCTGAATGGCGACATCCTCTACACGATCAGCCAGGACAGCGCTGTCTACATTCGCGGCGATCTGGAGCAGACCGGCACCACGACCGGTCCTGACGGCCGGGTCTATCCGACCTATAGCAGCGTTCGCGAGCCGGCCTTTGTGCTGACCAACGCCGGTCCCGACGCAAAATCGCTCCTGGTCTCGGCGGGCATCAGCAAGGACTACGACAATGGTCTGAACTGGTCGCTTGGTTATGCCTATTCGGATGCTGAAGACGTCCACCCTATGACCTCTTCGGTGGCCTTCTCCAACTACGGCAACCGTGCTTTCGGCGATCCGCAGGACGTCAGCGCGGCCATTTCCGACTACAACACGAAGCACCGCTTCACCGGCCTGCTCAATTATGAGCGCGCCTTCTTCGGCGACAACCTGACCACCTTCTCTGCCTTCGGTCAGCTCAGCTCGGGCCGTCCTTACAGCCTGACAATTGATGCCGATCCGAACTCGATCACCGGCTTCACTCCATTCCTCGAAGGTAACCCCTTCCTGGCGCTGGGCGCTGAGCGCAACGGCGAGGAAGGTTCCTGGTGGGGCAAGGTCGATATCAAGATCGAGCAGGAGTTCCCGGGCTTCGCCGGCGGCCACAAGTCGTCCGCCTTCATCGTCATCGACAACTTCACCAACCTGTTGAACGATGACTGGGGTATTCTGCGCGAGCCGGGCTTCCCTGCAGTCTGCACGGTTGACACCACGGGCGCTCCCACCATGCCTTGTGAAGCCCGCATCGGCGACGCGTCGCGCTACGAAATCCGCCTTGGCGTGCGCTACGAGTTCTAGATCGTACGCTCAGGGTAGAGTTTGGAGAGGGGCGGCCTGCGGGCCGCCCCTTTTCGATTCTGCGCCCGGATCATAGAACCAGTTGCCGCCCGCTGCGTGAGTGATAGATGGGCGCTATGAACGACATCTCTCTCCATCCCCCGGCAGAATGGGGACCGCACGCCGCAATCTGGACCGCCTGGCCGGCCGATCCGGACATCTGGCCGGGCAGTTTCGAAGGCGCGCGCGAGGAAATCGCCGCGATGATCAAGCTGTTGCGGGCCGATGGGCCGGATGGGCGCGCTGGCGATACCGTCAAGCTGCTGGCTTACGGGCCTGAGGCGGTGCTGTCGGCCGAGAAGGCAGTGGGTGGGATCTGTGAGGTGGTCGCGGCCAATTACGGCGACATCTGGCTGCGGGACATCGGACCGATCTTCTATTCGAAGAACCGCTGTGCGGTGTTCGAGTTCAACGGCTGGGGCGACAAATTCGTCTACGACCATGACGATACGGTCGGCGAGCAGGTCGCGGCGCTGGCCCATGCCGAACCGACGCGCTGGCATCGCGTGCTGGAGGGCGGCGCGCTGGACTGGGACGGCGAGGGGACCGCGCTGACAACGCGCGAATGCCTGCTCAATCCCAACCGCAATCCGGGGCTGGACGAAGCCGGATACGAGAAACTGCTGGGCGACGCGCTGGGCGTGCGCAAACTGGTCTGGATCGACCGCGGGCTGTTGAACGACCACACCGACGGCCATGTCGACAATATCGCGCGGTTCGTGGCGCCGGGCGTCGTTGTCTGCCAGTCGCCGACCGGAGCGGACGACCCGCATGCGGAGCGGCTGGACGAAATCGCCAACCAGCTTCAGGGCGTGAGGGACGCGCGCGGCCGGTTGCTGCAGGTGATCCGCATCCCGTCGCCCGGCCGCGTGACCGACGAGAACGGCGAGGTCGTGCCGGCAAGCCACATGAACTTCATCATTGGCGCTTCAACGGTCGTCGTGCCGACGTATGGAACGCCAAGCGCAAAGGCTGCGGTGGCGGAGCTGCAGAAGCTCTTCCCCGGCAGGAACGTGGTTGGATCGCCGGCGGCCAACATCCTGACGGGCGGCGGCGCGTTCCACTGCATCACCCAGCAACAACCGGCCTGAGGTTTCGAAATGCCCCGCAATCTCACACTTGCTGTCGTGCAGACCGCGCTCAGCGATGACATGGAAACCAACATCGAGACGGTCTCGAAACTGGTGCGGCAGGCAGCCGGGCAAGGGGCGGATGTCGTGCTGCCGTCTGAACTGTTCGCGGCGCACTACTTCTGCAAGACGCAGGAAGAGGCGCACTTCGCGACTGCATATGCGTGGGACAAGCATCGTTGCGTGCTGGCGATGGCGGAGCTGGCGCGCGAGCTAGACGTGGTGATCCCGGTTTCGATTTTCGAGAAGGCCGGGCCGCACTACTACAATTCGGTTGTGATCGCGGACGCAGACGGTGAGCTGCTTGGCGTCTATCGCAAGTCGCACATTCCTGACGGTCCCGGCTATCAGGAGAAGTATTACTTCCGGCCCGGCGATACCGGGTTTCAGGTCTGGGAGACAAAGAAGGGTCGCATCGGCGTTGGCATCTGTTGGGACCAGTGGTTCCCCGAGGCGGCGCGCGCAATGGCGCTGAAGGGCGCAGACGCGCTGCTTTACCCAACCGCGATTGGCGCCGAACCGCAGGATCCCGCGATGGATACAGCGGCGCGCTGGCGCCGGGCGATGCAGGGTCACGCCGTCTCGAACTGCATTCCGGTCGCGGCGGCGAACCGGACCGGCGATGAGAACGGACAGGTGTTCTACGGGACGTCGTTCATCTGCGATGAAACCGGTGAGGTGCGCGCCGAGCTGGATCGCGCGGAGAACGGCGTAGCGCTGGCCACGTTTGACCTGGACGAGATGGATCGCGCCCGCGCGGCATGGGGCTTCTTCCGCGATCGCCGGCCTGACCTCTACGGCGCACTGGTCGCGCCCGGCGACAAATAGTCAATCAGCCTGGCGAAACTGCTGGGCGTTCGAAACGGTTTGGTTGACGCCAGCGCGCCACGTGCGAGGGATAGACGCGCAAACGGGGCCAAAGTGATGGGGCGAGCTGCCAAACCAAAGGCCAAGGCGATTAACCTGGCGCTTCAGGGCGGCGGCGCACACGGCGCATTTTCATGGGGCGTGCTGGACCGGTTGCTCAGCGACGAGCGTCTGGAGATAGAGGCGATCACCGGCGCATCGGCGGGGGCGATGAACGCGGTCGCGCTGGCGGCGGGATTTGCGCAGGGCGGCCGGGAAGGCGCCCGCGACGCGCTGCGCGCTTTTTGGGAAGGTGTTGTCGAGGAAGGCAAACGCAGCCCGTTCCGGCGTACGGCGTTCGAGACGATGCTGGGCGGCTGGGATCTCGACACGTCGCCCGCCTATGTGATGATGGATCTGATCTCCCGCATCGCCAGCCCGTACGACATCAACCCGCTGAATGTGAATCCGCTCCGCGACCTTCTGCAGGAACTGGTCGACTTCGACCTTGTGCGGACCTCGCCCCTGAAAGTCTTCATCTCGGCGACGAATGTGGAAACCGGCCGCGCGCGGGTGTGGAGCGAAGCGGAACTGACGCCCGACCACGTATTGGCCTCGGCCTGTCTGCCCTGGCTGTTTCAGGCTGTCGAGATCGATGGCGTGCCTTACTGGGATGGCGGGTTCACCGGCAACCCGGCGCTTTGGCCCTTGTTCGACAATTGCGAGACCGATGATGTGGTGCTGGTGCAGATCAACCCGATCCATCGTGGCGGTGCGCCGCGAACGGCCCGGGACATCATCAACCGCATCAGCGAGATTACCTTCAACGCTTCCCTGCTGCGCGATTTGCGCGCGGTCGATTTCGTAGCGCGGATGATGGAGGCCGGCCGGCTGAAGGGCACCGGCTACCGTCATGTGCTGATGCATGCGATCGGGGATGAAGAGACGCTGGCGGCGCTTGGCGCCTCGTCGAAGTTCAATACCGAAAAGGGTTTCGTCGACATGCTCTACGACAAGGGCGTTGCCGCGGCTGAAGCATGGCTGGCTGACAATTATCGCCATATCGGCAAGAAGGCGACCGTCGATCTGCGCCGCATGTTCCAGGGCGAAGATGACTCGCTGGACGGGCAGCGGTTGAAGCGTCCGGCGAAGGCGCTGAAACGCGCGGGCGAATAGGCCCTCTAGAGAAAATCGATTGTTGTGGGGTCGCCGCCAGACCAGGCGCACTGGAATTCCGCAGCCAGGAACAGGCCGCCGACGACGAGAATGGACTTGCCAGTTTCTTCGGCGCGTGCCCGGGCGAGCTGTGCGGCCGCACCGATGTCAGGCGCATCGATGATGTGGGCGCCATCGCGAGCGGCGAAGTGATGCCGGAACAGGCTTGGATCAGCGCCGGAGCGGTGCGCGCGGGTGAGAATGAAATCGTCGAATGCGTCAGCGACCAGTCCGGCGATGGCCTGAACTTCCTTGGATGCGGAGACGCCGAAGACGACCACGACTTCCTTCGGCGCCAGGAACGTCCGCACCGACGAAAGGACGCCGCGCACTGCATGGGGCGTATGGCCGACATCAATCCATACATCAGGCTGCTGGCTGATCAGTTCCAGACGCCCTGGCACGCGTACGGCGCCGAGCGCGCGCCACGAGGCGGCGGCGTCATAGACTACGCCTGCGCTGTCCAGCCAGGCATGGGCCAGCGCATCGGCGGTCAGCGCATTGTAGGCCTGGTGCTCGCCGATCATCGCCATCTCAATTTCGCGTGGCGGCTCTCCTGAAAGGGATAGCTCGAAACGCGACCCGTCGGCGGAATGGGTCGCGTTGTCGATCCGCCGGGTATCGCTGATGGCGACAAGGCGGCGATGCGACAGCGAGGAATAGGTTTCAAGGCGGCTGCGCAGGCGATCCGGAACCAGCGGCGACAGCAGGACCGCGCCGCCCGGCGTGACGGCGTCGACCTTGTCGTAGGCGATCAGTTCCTCGGTGCCGCCGAGTACTTCGGTGTGTTCGAGTTCAACGGATGTGACAGCGCCGACCTGCGCGCGCACCATGCGCACGGGGTCGTAGCGTCCGCCGATTCCGGCCTCCCAGACGATGGCGTCGGGGCGGGTTTCCTCGAACCACAGGATCGCAGCCAGGAAGAGGAACTGGAATGCGCCCAGCCGATCATCGGCGGGCAAGGCTTCGTTGAACGACAAGACGCGTTCGGAAAGGCGCTTGTAGGTATCCTCGGCGATCTGTTCGCCGTCGAGCAGAAAGCGCTCGCGCAGGTCGAACATGTGGGGCGAGGTGAAGACGCCGACGCGCTGTCCATGAGCGGCGAGTGCGGCTGCGGTGAGGTGGGAGGTCGAGCCCTTGCCGTTTGTCCCGGTGATCACGAGCGATGCACGCGAAAGCCGCTCGAGATCTATGTTCTCCGTTTCCAGGAATTTCTGGATGCGGTGAAGGCCGATGCCGCCGAATTTGTCCAGACCGAGCATGCGTTCAACCCAGACAATCGTTCAGCATCTCGATCCAGAGACGCTCGATGATGTCATGCCGACCGGCGTCCTCCAGCGACAGCAGGCCGGGATTGGCGTTGACCTCGATGACAACCAGGTCCTGCAGGTCGGCGCCGGGAGAAGTGTCGAACATGTCGACCGCGCCGACGCGCAAGCCAAGCGCAGTGACCGCGGCGCAGGCCAGTGCGGCGAGGCCGGCGGGTGCGTCATCTGAAACCATCTCGGCGCCGCCGGCGGCGTGGAGATTGCGACGCCCGGCCAGCGCAAGATGCTGGCCGGATGTCGAAACTGCGTCCGGGTCGACGCCTACGCCAGTGAGCAGTGACGCTGGGCTTGGGGAGACGCCGGTGCCTTCCAGGGCTGCGTTTGCGATCTCCAGCAATTGTC
The DNA here is from genome assembly GCA_041987265.1 of Hyphomonadaceae bacterium. Classification (GTDB taxonomy): domain Bacteria; phylum Pseudomonadota; class Alphaproteobacteria; order Caulobacterales; family Hyphomonadaceae; genus IH12. The sequence continues at coordinate 2,492 of JBHIWT010000064.1, read as the reverse complement.
GCCACGATCGCGCGCCGTCGCCGATGAGGGTCGGCGGCGTCTTTTGTATGTGCGCCAGCGGTCGGCCGTCCTTGACCAGCACGCGGTGTTCGACGCCGGTGATCACTGGCTCGACGAGGAAGGACTCGAACTCGACAGCGACGCGTGAGGCGTAGTCGCGGAGATCGTCCGGCGATGTGATGAGCTCGGCGAAATTACCCCGTCCGCCACTGTTCGGCTTACAGAACACCGGAAAGCCGAGCTCGCCAGCGTAGGCGACAGCGTCGGCCGTCTCGCGTCCCGGGCCGCGCATCGATACGCGGCGCTTGTGGGAAAAGAACAGGCCGCCGGGAATACAGGGCAGCCCGGCTGCACGCAGTACGGATTTCGTATGCGCCTTGTCGCGAGCGATTGTGAACGCAGCAGCGGAGTTGACAGGATAGGCGCAGACACCGCCGCCGCCGCCCAGAACGCTTCGGTTGTTGCGGGTGACGCGGTAGAGATAGCCGCGGCCTTCATCGAGGTCTTCATAGACCGCGCCGATCGCGGCTGCGGCCGCCTTTGCGTAGCGGGCGGGAGGCGGTGGCGTCATGTGCTTGGATTCTTTTCCGGCGCCGAATGAGGTCTTCGAGAACGGGCGTTAGCCTTGCGCCATCTGCAATGCAAGAAAGCGTCTCATTAGCTGGCGTAAAGGCGCCTGCGCCTGCTGGTTTCTGCAGGCGCAGCCAGGGCTCGGCGGTTGGTCTGCAAGACGAAGCCTGAGCGTTCTACTCCGCGTAGGCCTTCACCAGCCGGTAGAGGAATTCGCGGCCTTCCATCAATGATTTCACGGCGACGCGCTCGTTGAGGCCGTGAGCGTTGGAAGTCGCAGGATCGGAAAAGATGCCGGATACGCCATAGGTTGGAATTCCGGCGGCGTTGAAGAAGCGGCCGTCCGTGGCGCCCGTCGCCATCGCCGGAACAACGGGGACGCCCGGGAACAACTCTTCGGTGAGTTTCTCAATCGGGATCATGATCTCGTCGGTCAGTTGCGGCGCAGGCGCGATGGTTTCCGGCGTGTCGGCGAAGGTGACGGCGATGCCCTCATCGCCGATGGCTTTTTCCAGCTCAAGACGAGTGTCTTCCGGTGAGTTGCCGGGAAAGATGCGGCAATTGACGTTGGCTGTCGCGCGTTGGGGCAGCGCGTTCGGCGCATGGCCTGCATCCACCATCGTGCCGACGCAGGTGGTGTGCAGGAGCGCGTTGTATGTTGGGTCGCCCTTGAGTTTCTCGATCGCATCGGGGGCCTGCGAGGTGACGGCGTCCTGCATGGCGGACCCGTAGCCATCGGCTGTGATGTCGGACATGCGCATGAAGAAGGTGCGGGTCGCGTCGTTGAACTCGATCGGGAAGTCCATCTCGCTGACTTTAATGAGCGCGTTGGAGAGCCGGTAGATCGCGTTGTCCGGTTTCGGGCGGGAGGAGTGACCGCCCGGATTGGTGATCTCGAGCTTGTAGTCCTGGTAGAGTTTCTCGCCAGCCTGAACGCCGTTGAATGTGTATTCCCCGGTCTCGCTGTCGATGCGACCGCCAGCGCCTTCGTTGAGGACGAATTCCGCCTCGACGAGGTCGCGGTGGTTCTTGAGGAGCCAATCGACCGCGACGCGTTCGTGGACGCCTTCCTCGCCGCAGGTTAGTGCGATCTTGATTGTCTGGGAGGGAGCAAAGCCTTCCTGCTTGTAGCGGATGAAGGCGTCGACCCAGATCGCGGCCATGGCTTTGTCATCGATTGCGCCGCGCGCATAGAAGTAGCCGTCTTCCTCGGTGAGGGTGAAGGGGTCGCGCTCCCAATCGGCCGGATTGGCCTCGACGACGTCAATGTGGGCGAGAAGCAGGATCGGCTTCTTCGCCGTGTCCGTTCCGTGCAGGGTGGCGATCAGGTTGCCATCCTGCGGCCAGTCCGGATTGGCGATGACGACGAGATCTTCTTCGGGATAGCCGGCGGCGAGCAGGCGGCCCTTCATCGCGTTGGCGGCATCGGTACATGAGCCCACGGACGCCGTCGTGTTGATCTCGATGAGTTCCTTGTAGAGGCCCTTGAAGGCGGCCTCATCCTGCACCTGGGGATACGATACCGGCGCAGCGGCCGTGTCCGGGTCTGTGGCCTGCGAAGCCGTTTCGGTGTCTGGCGCGGAGGCGCAGGCCGCAGCGAATGCGCCTGCGGCGACGAAGGAAAGTGCAGCCCGCTTCATGATGATCCCGATGTGTCTGTTTCTGTCTGGGGGAAACAAGCACGCCCGCGCCGCGCGGCCAAGCCGGATCGGAAATGAAACACGCCCGGCAGGCTGGGCGCCTGCCGGGCGTGCAAATTCTGGTTCGGGACTGAGCCTAGAGCTTTTCGGTCAGTTCCGGCACAGCCTGGAAGAGATCCGCCACGAGGCCGTAATCCGCGACCTGGAAGATCGGGGCTTCCTCGTCCTTGTTGATCGCGACGATGATCTTGGAGTCCTTCATGCCAGCGAGGTGCTGGATGG
>JBHIWT010000063.1:0-17548 GCA_041987265.1 Hyphomonadaceae bacterium | reverse complement strand
TCGGATGACCAAGGCGAGCAACCCCACGATGGCGTTTGAATTTCCGATCCGGATCTACTGGGAGGACACCGATGCCGGCGGCATCGTGTTCTACGCCAACTACCTCAAGTTCTTCGCGCACCAGTCCGCTTGTGTCCTGAAATGTGCTGCAATCTCAGCCACGGCCCAGCCGCGCCTTTATGCGCCCATCCCGCTGACCGCGACCGCCAGCAAGGCCAGCGACACCAGAACGATCACGGCCAGCGTCGCCATCGACACCAACCGAAACCGTTTCAGTCTTCGCCACATTCAGAAAGCCGAACCGGGCGGCCACGCCCGGCCTAGGCGCGCTCCACCGCCATCGCGATGCCTTCGCCGCCGCCAATGCACAGCGCGGCCATGCCCTTGGTGACGCCCTTCTGCTCCATAGCGTTCAGCAGCGTCACGATCACCCGCGCGCCCGAAGCGCCGATCGGATGCCCCAGCGCACAAGCCCCGCCATTCACGTTGAGCTTGTCATGCGACATGCCCAGCTCCTTCATGGCGATCATGGGCACAACCGCGAACGCCTCGTTGATCTCCCACAGGTCAACGTCTTCCGGCTTCCAGCCCGCCTTGTCCAAGGCCTTCTTCATCGCCGGCACAGGCGCCGTGGTGAAGTATTCCGGTTCGTGGCTGTGCGCCGACGTCGCAACGATCTTGGCGAGAACCTTCAGCCCGCGCTTCTTGGCCTCAGACTCCTTCATCAGCACCAGCGCAGCCGCGCCATCGGAAATCGCCGACGCGTTCGCCGCCGTCACTGTGCCGTCCTTCGAGAACGCAGGTTTCAGCGACGGGATCTTGTCCGGCCGGGCGTTGCGCGGCAGCTCGTCTGTATCCACCACCGTCTCACCCTTGCGGGACTTCACTGTCACGGGTGCGAGTTCGGCCTTGAACCGGCCCTCGGTCGTGGCCGCCTGCGCCCGGCTCAGCGTCTCCAGCGCATACTCGTCCTGCTGCTCGCGTGTGAACTGGTATTCCTTGGCGATCATGTCGGCGAAGTTCCCCATCGCCCCGCCGCCATAAGCATCCTCAAGACCGTCCAGCGCCATGTGGTCCTTCATCGGCGCGTGGCCATACTTGTGCCCTTTGCGCAGGTCCACGAGGTGAGGGGCGTTGGTCATGCTTTCCATGCCGCCCGCAACCACGATATCGGCCTCGCCCGAAAGGATCGTGTTGCGCGCCAGGATCGCCGCCTGCATGCCCGATCCGCACATCTTGTTGATCGTCGTCGCTTCAGAAGACTTCGGCAGCCCGGCCTTGAAACCGGCCTGTCGCGCCGGCGCCTGACCCTGACCGGCCGGAAGGCAATTGCCCATCAGCACCCAGTCGATCACATCGCCGTCCAGACCGGCCTGCTCGACCGCCGCCTTGATGGCGATGCCGCCCAGGTCGTTCGCCGAAAACCCCGCCAGTTCGCCGAGCAAGCCGCCCATAGGCGTGCGCGCCATCCCGACAATCACAACCGGATCTGACTGGCTCATGGGGATTTCCTTCCTGATTTGAGTGCGCTGCACAATCACGGTCATGCGGCCCGGCGTCAAGCAGCGCCGCGCGTGGAACGAAACGCTGTTTCCGGGTATTCTTAGAGATAGATATGAACGCGAAGGAGATGCTCAAGTGAAGATCGGTCATGGCGCCTGGGTACTGGTTGGCGACGGGGAAAAGGCCCTGTTCCTTGTCAATCAGGGTGACGCCGTTCACCCGGTTCTCGAAACGCTCCGCGTGATGGAAAACCACAACCCGCCGACCCGCGAGCAGGGAACGGACGCCCCGGGCCGTTTCCCGGACGGCTCCGGCCCGCACCGCAGCGCGGTCCAGAACACCGACTGGCACGAGATCGAAAAACACCGCTTTGCAAAGGAAGTCGCCGACTTCCTCTACAAGGCGGCCCACGCCAATCGTTTCTCAAAACTGGTCGTCGTCGCGCCGCCGAAAACCCTCGGCGACCTGCGCCGTGAATTCCACGACGAGGTCACCGAGCGGGTCGTCGCCGAAATCGGCAAGGACCTGACCAACCAGCCGCCCCACAAGATCGAAGAACATCTCGCGACGGCCTGATCAGCACGTCTACTTCTTCGCGGTCCGCTTCGCCGGCAGCGGCTCCACCTCGAACGTCATCTGCAGGTTCACGCGATAGGTCGCGATCTTCCCGTTCTTGATCGTCGTCGACATGTTGTTGACGTTCGCCGACTTCAGCCCGCGAACCGTCTTCGCGAACCGGTCAACTGCAACCGCGATCGCATCTTCGAACGACTTGGTCGATTCCGACATGATCTGTTCGGACTTCATGATGGCCATGGACTTTCCTCCTCACTTCCAGCCTGAGATCGAGCATAACCGGCGCGCCGCCTCCAACAACAGCTGACGCGCAAATGGCGAAGGAAAACGGCGCGACAGGCCCGGCCGGTCAGCGCCCCCGCGCAGCCGCCTCTGCTGCAGCTTCAAACTCGGCTTCGCTGGCGCCGGCGACCGAAACGATCCGGCTTGCGATCAACTCGCGTTCATACGCGCCGACATGACCATAACGCCCGGGCGCAGACACTTCGCCCTCCACCTCCAGCCGCACCACAGCCGCCACGCCGCGCCCCTGACCGCGCGCAAACGGCTCGATCTGCGACCACAGATCGCCTTCATAGGTAAACCACCAGGGCCCGCCCCCGGTATCGGGGAAAAAGTCACTCTGCTCGAACCCCTGCCGGTACAGCCCCGAATAGGTCTGCGCGCTTGCGCCATCGTCCTTGGGCGCGGCGCACCCCAGCGCGCCCAACGTCATCACCGCCGCAATCGCCATGCGCATCGTTTCCGCCCTCGTCTCATCGCTTCGCAGCCTGTATAGCACACCACATGCGCCTCGACCTTCGCTCCGTGAACACAGCCCTGCCGCGTCAGATCGGCGAACTCTTTGGCGAGCCGGTCATCTCCGCCATCGACAAACAGCCGGTCGCCACAACTACGATCCGCGTCCACGCCGAAACGCTCGAAGGCGACCGCGTCGCCGACCCGTCCGTCCATGGCGGCGCCAGCAAATCGATCTACGCCTACCCCGTCGACCACTGGGACTGGTGGACAACCGAGGCGGGCCTTGACTGCCGCCCCGGCGCATTCGGCGAGAACCTCTCCGTTGCCGGCGCGACCGAACACGACATCCACATCGGCGACCGCTTCGCATGGGGCGAAGCCGTCCTCGAGGTCGCCCAGCCACGCGCGCCCTGTTTCAAGTTCGCCATACACGCCGGCAAGCCCGACGCTGCAGCGCGCATGACGATATCCGGAAAATGCGGCTGGTACTTTCGCGTCATCCAGCAGGGCGAAGCGCCAACCAAAGGCGCGCTCGAACGCATCCACACTGGAACCGGCCCCAATATCCACGATACATTCATGGCCGCCATGAACCGCCGCTACTCGGCCGACACGCGCCGCCAGATCGCCGCCGATCCCGCGCTGGCCCCGGAATGGCGCGACATGCTCCTCCAGCGCGATTGATTTTGCCGAGCGGCTGATGGACCGTTCGCCCGCCCCGCGCGCCGGACCGCATACAGGAGCCGCCACCATGACCGCCTCGATCGTCAACACCTCGACCGATGGCCGCATCGCCACCGTCACGCTCGATCGCGGCGACGGCGTCAACGCGCTCAGCGGCGAGGCGCTGCGCCAGCTCACCGAAGCTGCACGCCAGTTCCACGCAAGACCCGACATTTCCGCAGTCATCCTCACCGCCAGCGGCAGGAATTTTTGCCTCGGCGCCGATCTCAAGGACCCCGCCTCCGCAGCCGCCCGCAAACAGGGGCTCGCGGAACGACGCGTATCCCTGCGCCTCGGCCCCGACGCTTGCGAAGCATGGGAGAAGGTCGACGCCCTCACCATCTGCGCCATCGAAGGCTGGTGCGTCGGCGGCGGCGCTGCCATCGCAGCCGCCTGCGATCTGCGCACGATGGGCCGCTCCGCCCGCCTCTACATCCCGGAAATCGCGCGCGGCATGAACATGAGCTGGGGCTCGGTCCCGCGCATCACGGCGCTCGTCGGCCCCGCCCGCGCCAAGCGCCTCATCGCCCTCTGCGAAAAACTCGACGCGGCCACCGCGCTCGAATGGGGCCTGGCCGACGCCGTTGTCGACGACGGCGAAGCGCTGAGCGCAGCGCGCCAATTTGCGGAAACAGCCGCCCAGCTCCCTCCAACCGCACTGAAAATGGTCAAGCACGACGTCAACCTCGCCGCGCTCGCCCTCGCACGCGCCACCGCCCACCGCGACCTCGAAGCCTTCGCCTTGATGGAACGCTCCGACGACTTCGCCGAAGGCGTCGCCTCCTTCCTCGAAGGCCGCGATCCTGAATTCACCGGAGACTAGGCGTCAGCCCGCCGCGCTGGCGCCGGAATGACCAGCCGACAATCCATATCGGCACATGGTGCAGCGCCGCAAACGGCGGCGCACAATACCAGCCATTCGGCGATACCTCCTGCCGCCGCTGCGTCTTCCGAAGCCTTGGACGAGATGGCGCCAGCCTCGCAGCCACCCGGCGACTTGAATGTTCGGGGAGGACATCATGCTGGACACATCGACCCAGGTCAGTCGGGACAACACCAGGACCACGAAACAATCAGCGCAACCTGCCGCCAACCTGGAATCCCAACACGTCGCACTCGCCATACGCCTGGCGCAGGTCTTCGAGCGGACGCAAACAGACCCGCCAACCGTCACCGCAGTCGGCCATTGCGTCTTCATCGGCATCCGGAAGATGAGGTTCAGCGCGACAATTTCCGGCGACCACTTGCTCCTGCTGAACAATGCCGACTGCAGGCTGCTTGGTCGCTTCTCTTCGCCCGCCGGCATTTGCCGCCAGATCGTCTCATTCGCCCGCAACTGATCACCGGCGTCACAACTATCCCGCCGCGCTCACCGTTCCGCCGGCACGCCCGCTTCCAATTTAATGCCGATGCGGCATGTGCGGACAACAGTTTCGTGATCACGCGAACGTAAGCGACAACCAAAAAAGTCAGGAAACACAACAGTTTCCAGTTTACCTAACGACAATTTGCGATCACGATCCGATCACGGAAATGAGAGCCAGGGGAGCCCCTCACCGAGCAGTCCCAACACGCCCATCCGAGGAGGAAACGATGAGCCGCAACCTATTTGTCAGATTTCCCTCACTGATCCTGACCATGCTGATGGTCGGCGTCCTCCTTTTGATGTGGAGTCGAAACCCCGATGTCATATCGAGCCAGCTTACTGAGACTGCGGTGGTTATCATCGACCCGCCAGCTAATCGCCCCCCTCCGCCGATGGACGCCGCGCTACCTGAGTATACATTCGACATTGCTCCCTCATTCTCCGCATCACGTCGTGCGCCGTCACCGGTTGCGATTCCAGAGTTCGAGTTCGGACCTCTAAACACAGAACGCTACGAAGACTTAGAGCCAAATGGCGTCAACCTTGTCGCTGAAAACCCGGTCTCCACTTTCTCCATCGATGTGGATACGGCGGCCTACGCAAACGTGCGCCGTTTCCTTCGCCGCGGTCTCCTGCCGCCACGGGACGCGGTCCGCATCGAGGAGCTGATCAACTATTTCGACTACGGCTACGCGCGCCCAGCTGATCGATCGGCGCCGTTCGCCACCCACGTCGAACTGGCGCCGTCGCCCTGGTCGAAAGGCAAGCAGCTGATGCGTGTTGCGCTTCAGGGATACGACATCGACCGCAGTCGTCAGCCGCCGATCAACCTCACTCTGCTCATCGACGTCTCCGGTTCGATGGGTGATGCAAACAAGCTGGCGCTGGCAAAAGACTCGCTCCGGCTGCTAGTCGCGGAACTCGGCGCGGAAGATCATGTGTCGATTGCCGTCTATGCGGGCGCAGCCGGCACAGTCCTTCAGCCTACCAGCGGCGATCGGAAAGCAGAAATCCTGTCAGCGCTCGACCGTCTTTCAGCGGGCGGATCGACTGCGGGCGGCGAGGGACTGCGGCTCGCCTACAGTCTCGCCGAACAGAACTTTGACCCGCAGGCCGTCAATCGTGTCATGATCCTGACCGACGGCGACTTCAACGTCGGCATCACCAGCCCAGAACGCCTCGAGGACTTGATTGCGCGCAAGCGGGAGAAAGGCGTCTATCTCTCCGTTCTCGGATTTGGGGAAGGAAATTACAACGACCTGCTGATGCAGAAACTCGCCCAATCCGGCAACGGCGCCGCCGCCTACGTCGATACCATCAACGAAGGCCGCAAGATTCTGGTCGACGACTTGTCGGGGTCGATGTTTCCAATCGCTGATGACGTGAAAATCCAGGTTGAATTCAATCCGGCGCGCGTCGCCGAATACCGGCTGATCGGCTACGAAACCAGGATTCTGAACCAGGAAGACTTCAACAACGACAGGGTAGATGCCGGTGAAATCGGTGCGGGGCATTCCGTCACTGCGATCTATGAACTGTCTTTGCGCGAGTCAGAAAACCGCTTCATTGACGAGCGGCGGTATGGCGCGAGCGCTCCCCCAACCATCGATGAGCCGCGAGCGAATGAGCTCGCCCAGCTTCGCCTGCGCTATAAGCGGCCAGGCGCGACAACATCCAGTTTGATCGAACGGGTCATCACGGATGCCGATCGCCGCGCAAGCCTCGCCCAGGCTGGACAGGACACGCGATTTGCATTCGCCGTCGCAGCATACGGCGCGTTGCTTCGCGGCGATCCGTACCTCGAGGCAGGCTATGGCTACGATGACGTCCTCGAACTCGCACGATCCGCTATCGCCAGCGACGCGTTCGGCTACCGCCACGAGTTCCTGCAACTGGCTGAAGCCGCAAAAACGGCCAAAGCCCAGCAAGAGCTGTATCCATCCGGACGTCACTGATAATCTCTGGCGCGGCGAGCGTCAGCCCGCCGCGCTCACCGTTCCGCCAATGAACCCGCCGCCCAGCACGACATCGGCATCCGGCGCGGCATAGAGCACGCACGCCTGTCCCGGTGAGACGCCTTCCTCCGGATCGTCGAACACAAAGCCCGGCGCCAGCGCGCCGTCATCGCCCGCCACCATCGCCAGCCGCCCCGGCGCCGGCGGACGCGTCGAACGCACCCGCGCCAACGCTTGCCGTTCCGCAGCGCACGCATCTTCAAGCGCGCCATCGCCCAGCCAGTTTGCTTCGCCCATGATCAGCGCGCTCGTCTTCAAGGCCTCGCGCGGCCCGATGATCACGTGTTTCTTCGGCGCATCAATCTTCACCACATACATCGGCTCACCGGTCGCGATTTTCAGCCCGCGCCGCTGCCCGATCGTGTAGCGGATCACGCCGTCATGCTCGCCCATCACCCGGCCGTCCATATGGCGGATTTCGCCGGGCTGTTTCGCATCCGGCCGCAGCTTCTCGACAATGTCGGCATACTTGCCGTCCGGCACGAAGCAGATGTCCTGGCTGTCCGGCTTCGCCGCCACCGCCAGACCCAGCGCCGCCGCCGCGCGCCGCACGTCCGGCTTGGCCATTCCGCCCAGCGGAAAGCGCAGGAAGTCCAGCTGCTCGCGCGTCGTCGCAAACAGGAAATAGCTCTGGTCCTTGTCGCCATCCGCCGCGCGCGCCAGTTGCGAAACCCCATCCGCATCCACCACCCGGCGAATGTAATGGCCCGTCGCCATGCAATCCGCGCCAAGATCCTTCGCCGTCGCCAAGAGGTCCTTGAACTTCACCGTCTGATTGCACCGCACGCACGGGATCGGCGTCGCTCCCTTCAGATAGGTGTCGGCGAAATCCTCCATCACCTGCTCACGAAAGCGGCTCTCATAGTCCAGCACATAGTGCGGAATCTCCAGCGCCTCGGCCACGCGCCGCGCATCGTGAATATCCTGACCGGCGCAGCAGGCGCCTTTCTTCTTCAGCGCCGCGCCATGGTCATAAAGCTGCAGCGTCACCCCGATAACGTCATACCCGGCATACTTCAGCAGCGCCGCCGTCACCGAGGAATCCACCCCGCCCGACATCGCCGCCACCACCCGCGTCTGCGCGCGCGGCTTGTCGAAACCCAGATCCAGCTCCGCGCCGGACAGGTCCACACCCTCAAGTTTCGAAAAATCACAGAATCCGGACGCGCCGGCGCCGGTCATCACATCGTTCATTTCTCGTCTCCAGCGGGTTCAAGGCCCGCAGCAAACCGCATTCGTCAACCGAGATAGCGTCAAAGCTGAAAAGCGCAATGCGCCGTCCCCGCCCCATCGCACCGCGCCAGCCTAGTTCTCGTTCTTGCCCTTGGCCGCCATCGTCATCAGGAACGCCCCGCCGGGCTCAAGGTAGGCCTGCAACGGGCCGTCCAGTTCAGAATCGAAAGTATACGCCGCCCCGCTCATCACCAGCGTGAACGACGTCCCCGCCTCGCTCCATTTGTTCGCGGCGTCATAGATGTAAGGCCCGGGCGTCGACCAGTTGTAACCGGCGACTCCATCCTCCCTCAGGTGGATATAGGCGCCCCGCTTCCACAGCTTGACGATGTCGTTCTCATCCACCTGCGCCACGGGCACGATCGTGCCGTGCCAGTAGGTGTCGCCAAAGCCATCAGCGCCCGCTGGCGCCGCCGCAACCTCGACAACGGGCTTCGTCGGAATATCGGTAAACACCAGATCCTTGACCATGCGCTGCTTGGGACCTGCCGCCTGCGCCAGGAACCCCGTCACAACCGCGCGAATGCTGGTCACGTTGGTCGGGATGTTCTCCACCTCGAAGTGAAACAGGTAGGGCTCGCCCGCCACCATCAGCTTGCCGCCCGGCGGCGTGTCCAGCGCCTTCAGCCGGTATTCACCGCCCAGAATGTCCTGCAGTTTCGGATAGGACAGGCCCGCCTTGCGATCGAGGTACAGGCTGGTCATTTCCAGCACGCACTCCGCTTTCCGGTCTTCGGAAATATCGCACCATTTCATCGTCAGCTGGATGTCATCGACTTCCATGGCGTTGCGCCCGCCAGCCTGCGGCTCGGCCACGCTTTCACAACCTGAAGACAGGCAAACAGCCGCGATCAGCGGCGCAACGACAGAGCGTATCATTCCGATCCCCTTTCCCTCGGACAGGCCGCCGCCATACCACGCGACGGCCACAGGGTCGACATGGCTGCAGTATCAGCCTTCCACCCGGCGGCGCCATCCGCTAGCCTTGGCTGTCTCAGCAGACCGGAACCGCTTCATGTCCCTGCCACGCCTGCCTTTCATTGCCGCAATATCCGCCGCGCTCATCGCGACGCCCGCGACCGCCGAAATCATCGACCAGTCGCCAGACGGTTTCGCTCTCCACTGGGAAGCGCCCGTCATGCAGTCGAAAGCCGACCTCTGGGACAAGCTGGTCACCCCGTCGCGCTGGTGGTCCTCCGACCACACCTATTCCGGCAGCGCCGACAACCTCACGCTGGAGGCAAAGGCCGGCGGCTGCTGGTGCGAAACCTGGGAAGGCGGGCAGGTCGAACATGGCCGCGTCCTCTCCATCCAGCCCGGCAAGCAGATCGTCATCGCCGCCCCCTTCGGCCCGCTGCAATCCATGGCCGTCACCGCCGTGATGACCATCTCGATCAGCGAGACCGGCAACGGCGAAACCCTCCTCACCAAGGACTTCATCGCCACCGGCGCCAGCTTCCAGAACCTCGACGAGCTCGCCCCCATCGTCCACATGGTCCAGGGCGAGGGCTTCAAGATCCTGGCGTCGAACGGGTAATAATCTCAACTGACAAGCAATTGGTCCAACATGCCCTCACCTTTTTTTTCAGGCGTCCCGGAAGAGCTGAATGTTATGTCCTGAACATCCACGCCGATCCCCTCAATTGGACGTTCGGCCCAAGGGTTGTGTACCAACATTGCTCGTCTATTTTTTGCGGACCAAGGAGAAACTTGGTTGAAGCATAGCACTGCACTAACGTTTGTTCGGCGCGGATTGTCCGGAGTCCCAAATGCACCGTCCCGACCATAGATCAAACTCGTGTCCGCAATTTTTCCATCGCCGTCCAATTGCCAGCGCACTTGCTCAGTACCGAGCACGGCCTCAATCACAGTCTCAGCCCTTAGCGTCCAATCGAGCACATTGATTGCGATAATGTAAGGGCGTTCCAACTCCCCATACTTTGAGGCCTTCTCGGTAACTGCATCCCTGATCCATTCTTTTGTTCGGGAATACTGTGCAGTCGGGTGACTGCTCCAAACGCCTAGAGCGGGCGAATTTTTGCCCCGGTCTTTTCCACGCGGAATTGCGATCGCACTGAATTTGAACCCTTTACGCGAAAACTCAGCGTGGAACTTCTTTGGCGGGCCGTGGGGACCATCAACCCAATGCTGAAAACCTTCAGAGACTTCGTCGTAATCCAAACGACCGAGAAACTCTTCTATCTTCTTCGGAATCGACTTGACCCCATCAAGGGACACGACCGGGCCCAGCAGCGTCACATCAATGTGAAAATCTGGGGACCTCGCCGTCCTAATTGCTTCTATCAGCTGATCTGCGTTTCGCTGCTGACCTCTCTGCTTATCCGACATGCCGGTGGCGACTGTCGCCTCCACATATCCCAATTGGTCTTTCGCTAATCGCATTCGGAAATCGGGCCGAGTGGTTGCCGACGGAAGCTCAGGCTCAATTTCGATGTCTTTGCACTTTGATCGAAAGAACAGTTCATGCAGCAAGAGCTCAAACACTGCGGCATCGTGGTCAACTACCCGCTTGGAACGTATCCGCGATCGAAGCTCGCCTTGATTTGCCGTAGGGTAGTTGGCAAACCAACCCTCAAGCATGCTGCGAGCTTCGTTGGCCTCTTCGCGACTAGACCGTTCCAAATACTCGAATGCGGACACTCGACTATCCCAACGCCCATCAAGCGGTATTGATTCTTCAAAAATCTTCATCGAAACCTTCGATCCGGCACGCCCACGCAGTGCTGAAGACGTACAAATTTGATCCAGACGCCGGAATGCCAGATCCTACTACATCACCCAACCCCTACCTGTTCACCACCTCGCAGCCACGCGAACTGCTGGCCTGTGTCGAGTTTTCCGCCCTGCAGGCCGACCGCGTCGAGGAAGACCCCGGCGCCTTTCGCTGGCTGGTCATCTCCATGCTGCTCGGCGTTCAGAACGCCTGTCTCTGCGCGCTCGATTTCGATGACGAGTACGGCACCAAGGGCATGCGCTTCCACGACGCCCGCACAATCCGCCACTGGACAAGAAACGGACGAAGGGGTCCCGAGCCGAAAGCCCTGCGCGATCCCAAGATCGTCTCGCCGCTCTCCCTGCTCGAACGAGTCAGCGAGAAGAAGTTCCTGCGCCCGCCCTACACGCTTCCGCTCACCCGCGACATGGAAGCCGACTTCGACGCCCTCAACGACCTGCGCAACACCTTCCTGCACTTCTCAGAAGACGGCTGGACCACCGACCTGCGCGAAATCCCGCCCTTGATCCTCAACGCCTGCAAGATCATCCGCCACCTCGCAGTCACCCAGCCGGCCTACCTGCGCAATGCAGAGCGCGGCCACAAGGACCGCGTCGCCCACGCGCTGGATGTGATCGAAACCGCGATGGAGCACTTCGCCGCCGAAAACGGCGCGCACGCCCGAAAGGACGACGCCTAGGCCTTGCGGAGCAGCTTCAGCCGCTTGCCGATCGTCTTGTCCACCATTCGCTTGGGCAGGAATCGCAACGCAAAGAACTGGCCCGGATCCGGCGTCACCACCTTGTAGGTCGGCGGATTGCTCGCCGTCAGCTGGTGCAGGATCGCCTCGCCGATCTTCTCCGGCGGCAGCCCCTTCTTCCCGGTCGCCATCATCTCCTTCATCACGGCGTCCAGCGAGACCTTGTAGTCCGTGTTGTCATAGGCCGAATAATCCGCCTGCTCGGCCTTGTCCCAGATCGCCGTCGCAACGCTTCCGGGCGCCACCAGCGTCGCGTCGATGCCATACAACAGCAACTCTCGCCGAAGGCTCTCTGTGAACCCTTCCAGTCCGTACTTCGTCACATGGTAAGGCGCCATGAACGGGAAGGCTGACTTTCCGCCAACCGAACCGATATTCACGATCCGACCCGGCTTGCCCCTCAGCTCGCGATCCGCGCCGAGCAGAGGCGCAAACGCCTGCGTCGCGATCAGCACGCCCGTCAGGTTCACCTCAAGCTGTTTGCGGAGCTCATCCAGCGGCAGGTGCAACAGCGGCCCGCCGACGGCGATCCCCGCATTGTTGACCAGCCCGTCCAGCGTCCGCCCACCCAATACCTCGCGCACCTTCGCTGCGCCCTCGCGCACGCCCGCTTCATCCGTCACATCAAACAACAGCGGCGCGAACGCATCGCCAAACTCGGCCGCCAACCGGTCCGCATCGGCCTGCTTGCGCACCGATCCGAATACCCGAAACCCATTGGCAGTCAGAACCTTCACCGTCCCCCAGCCAATGCCGGTGGAAACGCCCGTCACAACCGCGTTTCTTGCGAACTCGCTCATCATCTATCTCCGCTCAGGGCCGTTCCCGCAGCGCCCAACGCCGGCAACCTAGCGTTTACGCCCCAACGCCTCCAGCAGATCATCGGGATCGGCTCCCATCTCCCGAACGCTGGTCTCCCAGCGCGCCAGCGCATCCCAGTAATAATCGAAGATACACGGCGAACAGCCGCGCTCACAGCACTCGAACGGCTCTGGCTTGTTGGGCGGCGCAGGAAAGCGCTTCGGGTCCGGCGTCATGACATCCGCTGCTCAGGCGACAAGACGTCAGCCTAGCGCAGGTAGTTGAGCAGCGTCAGGCCCCGGATCGTGTTGAACACGTTCGCCGAAGCCTCATAGGCGAACTGCGCCTGGTTCAGACGCACGGCGACCTCGGCAAGATCCACCTCGACGATTTCGCCAACCGCGGAATTCAGCGAGTCGAGCCGCGCCTGCTGGCGTTCAGATGACGAGTCCACATCCTGCAGCAGACGCCCGTTCTCCGACTGCGCCTCCAGGATCTTGTCAAAAGCAGCATCCAGGTTGGCCAGCTCGGTCTGCAGCGCCGCCTTCTGGGTCGGCGTCAGCGCGCCGCCAAACGGCCCGTCCGCACCCTCGTCGATCTCGGCCAGCCGCTTGATCGCGCCCAGCGCTTCATCGATCACGTTAGGCGCCACCAGACCGGCCTGAACGGTGCGGTTCTCCTCAACCCGTAACACCTGCGCCTCGGCGCCTTGCTCCATCGCGGTGCTCAGCGGGTTGGCCGCAAGATCTGCAAGGCTCGCCACCGTCACCGGCGCGCGATCGTTCAGAACGCCGCCAAACAGATAGCGGCCGCCCAGCGTCGTGTTCATCGAATCCTTGAGCACCGAGAATGCTTCTTCAAGCTGCGAACGAACGCCGTCGCCGCGCTCCAGCCCGATGTTCTGGAACAGGTCTTCGCGCAGCTGCGCAACCACGTCCGCCGCCCTGCCGATGGCGACATCCTGCAACTCCATCCGCGTCTTCAGTTCGCGAGACGTCGCAATGAACCCTTCCGTCCGCGATACCAGCCGCTCGGCCGAAACCAGCGTCTGCGCCTCGCGCCCGTAACCTTTCAGGTCATTCGACTTCGTCTGCGCCGAACTCTGGCGCGCCGCCTCGACCAGTGTCCGCTGCGCCTTCGACAGGTCCTGCAGCGACGACATCGGGATCATGGCTGATGAGACTCTATCCATGATGCGGTTCTCCTCAGACCATGTTCAGCACGATATCGTAAAGATCGCGTGCGGCCGTAATCATCCGTGACGCTGCAGAATACGCCTGCTGATACGTCGTCATCTTCACCAGCTCTTCGTCCAGGTTGACGCCTTCTTCCCCCATGCGCCGCTGCCGAACTTCATTGCGGATGGACTCCGCAGCCAGCGTCGCTGAA
This sequence comes from Hyphomonadaceae bacterium, assembly GCA_041987265.1. GTDB lineage: Bacteria > Pseudomonadota > Alphaproteobacteria > Caulobacterales > Hyphomonadaceae > IH12. The sequence continues at coordinate 3,707 of JBHIWT010000063.1, read as the reverse complement.
TCCAGCGCCTCCGCCCGCAACGCCGCATGTCCGGCCAGCCGCGCCGCATAATCAACGATGGATGACGGCTGGCCGATCAGTCCGCCGGCATCCTGGAATTGGATCATCGCCGACCCGGCAGCCTCAAGCGCCAGCGCCCCGCGCCCGTCGCCCGGCGCCAGCACGCGTGTCGTGATCGCCGTGCCGGCAAGATCCGCCGTGGCCGTCGACATCAGGCTCGGATTCGCCCGAACCGCGGCGCGTACCTGCAGGCTCTGCGCGCGCGCCGCAGGCGCGGTTTCACCGAGCCCGAAGAAGTCGGAAAAGGAAATGTTCGTGTCACCGCGCTGCGTCGAATCCTGCAGCACGTCGACACGGCTGACGGCACCGCTTGATGGCATGATCTGCACACGCCCTTCGCCGTTGATTGTCGCCGTGCCGTATCCGTTCAGCTGCGTGTTGATCGCGCTCAACAGGTCATCCACCGACCCGCCCGCCGTCACGTTCACGCTTGTCGTCCGCACGATGCCGCCATTGGCGTCACGCACCGCCAGCTGCAACGTCCCGGCGCTGAAGCCGTGCGCATCGCCGCCCGCCAGCCCGGTCGCATAGTTCAGCGGCTTGGTCTTGGTGATCAGATCATTCAGCCCGAACGTCTGCGCAAAGCCGCGCCCCTGACGCGCAGCCGGCGACGTCGGATCGTCCGCGACGACAATCCCGCCCGCACCGCTCGTGATCGCCAGCGAACCATTCGCAAACGTGGCGGCCCCATCGCCGTTCGCAGCCAGCCGCGTATTCAATGCCGCCTGAAAATCGCCGACCGAGTTTGCAAATGCGGTCACCCCGCCCAGGTCGTCCGTGATCGTCCCGGCCGTGAAGTCGATCCGGTAATTGCGCAGCAACTCGCCATCGCTGTTGACGATCCCCAGATTGCTCGCCCCGCTGAACCGCAGCGCATCGCCAGCCAGCAACCCGGTATTGCGCCCCGTCAGCGAAGACGGAGCAGGGACAGCCGAACCGGCGTTGTGCGCGGCGTTGATCGCCTCGGCGACCCCGCCCGCAAACTCGCCAAACGCCAGCGAAAGGTTGACCAGTTCCTGATCGCGCGCGCGGGTCAGGCCCAGCAACTCGCCGCCGCGAATGTGCGTCGCCATCGGCGTTTCGTTGGTCGACTGCGGCGGGATCATCACGATCCCCGGATAGGTCGAGCCATAATCCGCCGACGAATACGCCAGCCGCGCCGCATCCAGATCCACCAGCAACAGGCCGTCGCCGGTGCGCACTTCAACCCCGCCCAGCGACCGCTCGATCGTGCGGATGTCGATGATCTCCGCGAGCCGGTCCAGCAGGCGCGCCTGCTCGGTTTCCGCCTCCGCGGAACTCACGCCGCCAATCGTCGCCCGCTGGATGGAAGCATTGAGACGCGCGATGCCGCTCATCAGCGCATTGGCCTCTTCCATGATGGAATAGCCCTGCCGGTGCGCTTCCTCGCGCAAGGCGGCAATCTCGCCCTGCGTCGTGTCCAGCTGCGTCAGCAGGGTCTGCAGTTCCGACAGCGCGGAACTCCGGCGCAACGAAGACGCCGGATCGACAGACAGCGACCCGAACGCCTGAAACACCGGATCGAGCGTGGAAAACACCGAACCGGACTCCGACGGATCGCCGAACAAGCCTTGCGCCCGGTCAATATATTTCGACAGGATTTCAGCTGCCGACACATCCCCGGCGCCGCGCATCTCGGCGGCGGCCAGATAGTCGTTCGCCACACGCTGCACATCGATCGTCACGCCGGTCATGCCGCCCGACGTCTGGCGCGCCAGGAAATGCACCTCCTTGCGCGAATACCCTTCGGTATTGACGTTCGCCACATTGCTGGACGTGGTCGCCAGCGCCTGCTGGTTCGCCATCAGGGCCGACAGCCCGGTGCCCATGATGCTGTTTATGCTCACGCCGCATCTCCGTTGGCCAACCCGGCAATATCTGCCCGGTTGCTTGCGCGACCACTCAGCCCAGCGTCGATCCAATTCGTGGATGAAAGATTGCGGATATCCCGCAGTTTCGCGCTTCTGCGCGTATTCGACGCCAGCCCTCCGGCCGCATCTCGCCATTAACCAAGCAAGGCTCAGGCCAGTCAGGCCAAAGCGCGGGCGCGCGTAACAGGCTCTGATTTCATGGGCTTTTCCGGCTCCTTCCGCCGGGCCCACACCCCCACGCCCCCTCCGGCGCCCCGGCATATCTTGCCCGCCAACGCGCAATCCTTGCCGGGTCAAGCGCTAAAGCATGAAACTTAAGTATATGAAATTATGGCAGTTTTCATGGTAAACGCTCTGGCCCAGAGGTTGCAGGCCCCGCCACCGGGCCTATCCGCCCGCAGGAAACAACCCGAATGCCGAACGGCCAAGTTCCAGTCCAAGCCTCCCAGGTCGTCACCCAGCGCGTGTCGGTCGAGCCGGCGGCGCGCCGCGACGGCGCCGAACCGATCGGTCGGAACTTCGCCGACCTCGTCGCCGAGGCGACCGCGAACGAGAACCCGAAACCCGACGCCCGGACCAAGCCGGAACAGGGCGAGGATCACGAGCAGTTCGCATTCAGCTCCGTGCTGCCTGAAGACGACGACCCGGCAACCTTCCTCGTCGCCAACGCCGCACTGTCAGACACCGCAAATCCCGTCGCCGGCCTGCTGAACCTGGCCCCGGCCTCACCAACCGACGGCGCGGCGCAAACCGCAACGCCGCCCGAACACGCCGCGCCAACGGACGTGCTGGTCGACACCAGCGCGCTCTTCCTGCCGCCGGATCCGAACAAGCCGATCCAGACCACCGCGACCGTCCATTCCGGCGAATTCGGCGCGCTCTCCTGGCCGCTGCCGGAGAACGCCGCCTCGCTGCAGGCCGCACTGGCTTCGGCAGACCCGCAGACACGCTCCATCGGCGCCACTATGACGGCGCCGGCCAGTCTCACACCGCAAACTCCGGCGACCGCAACCGAAGGCGGCCCGGCTGCCAACCGCTTCGCCGCCAACTTCGCCCCGTTGAACACAGGCGAGGGTTCGGCCTCATCAACGACCGCCGCATCCGGCCAGCAATCCGGCTCGACCGGAACGACGACACCGAACACTTCAAGCCAACCGTCGCAATCCGGCGCGCAACCCCAACAAGCATCGGCTACCACGCCGCTGCCCGACGCCGGATCGTTGCCGCCGTCAGGCGCGCAAACCCAGCCAACCACCCTCGCCGCTGCAACGACGACTGGCGCAAACCCAGCGCAGGCGAGCACTGCGTCGCACGCCGCCGCAAACGCGCCGCCACCGGCCATGGCCTCGGCGCCGCCAGCCGCCGTTCAAGTCTACAGCCGCTTCATCGAACGCTTCGACGGTCGCGCACAGCAATACGAGATCCGCCTCGACCCGCCCGAACTCGGCCGCGTCAACGTCCGCATCGAGATCGGCGCAGACCACCGCGTTCAGGCCGTGCTCGCCACCAGCGACAGCAACGCATTGTCCGACCTGCTGCGCGGCCAGCGCGCGCTGGAACAATCGCTGGCTGACGCCGGCATCGACCTCGCCGAAGACGGGCTCCGCTTCGAATTGTCGGACAACGGCGCACAACAATCGTCTGCCGATCAGCGCAACGATCCTGCCGGCAAGTCGACTGGCAATGCGGCGCTCCCTGCCGATGAAACCGGCCAATCCGCACCGTCCGCCGACCAGCCCAGCCGCTGGTCGCGCA
>JBHIWT010000062.1:0-17650 GCA_041987265.1 Hyphomonadaceae bacterium | reverse complement strand
AGGGGGCGCGACATGGACCGAGCTTTTGAACTGCGGCGCATCATCAGGGCAGTGTCGGCGGCGACGCCGGGGCTGATGCTGGCTGCGCTGATGGGGTGCGCGCAGACGGACGCGCCGGCGGCAGAACCGGCCGGGCTGAAGGCGATGCCGCTGACCGCGCAGGCTTTCGATGAACTGGTTGCGGATCGCGAGCTTGCCGGCGCCTATGTCGTGATCCGGCAGGGCGACCAGACGCTTTTCGAACGCAGCGCGGGCGACGTGACCGCGAGCACGGTCATGCCGATTGCTTCGGCCAGCAAGTGGATTGGCGGCGCGATCGTGATGTCTGAGGTCGATGACGGCGTTGTCTCGCTGGAGACGACCGCCGGAGAGTATTTCCCCGGCCTGGCCGAGGATAAGGCCGGGATGACGCTGGCGCAGATGTATTCCCACACGGCGGGGATGATCGCGATCGACAAGCCGGTCGATCTGAGGGTCGATCCATATTCGGAGCTTGAGGCCGCGGCTGACGGCGTGCTTACCGACCACGACCTCGTGCGGGAGCCCGGAACTGCGTTCGGTTATGGCGGGTCGTCAATGATGGTCGCAGGGGCGTTGATGCAGAAGGCGACCGGGCAAAGATGGACGGAGCTTTCCCGTGAAAAGATCACGGCCCCGCTCGCGATGGATGACACGTTCTGGTTCAGCCCGATGCCGCAGATGGTGCTGCAACCCGGCAAGCCGGTGACGGCGCCAAACATCCAGGCCGGGGTGCACACCTCGGCGGACGATTATCTGAAGTTCCTGACGATGATCTTTTATCGCGGACAGGCGCCTGGCGGGCCGCGGATACTTTCGGAGGATGCGATCGACCAAATGGAGCGAGCGCAGACGATCGGGGCCGATGTGTTCCTGGTGCCGCCCGGCGCGCGTGACGACTGGAACTACGGGGTCGGCTTCTGGTGCGAGAAGGTATCGGAGGACGGGGACTGCACATTACTGTCGAGCCCCGGCGCATTCGGATTCTATCCCTGGATCAACCGTGAGAACGGGACGTACGGGATCTTCGCGGTGCAGAACCGCCTGCCGAACATTGTGGACGGCGTGTGGAAGATCCGCGCGAGCGCAGAGCAGGAATTAGGCGTAACGCCGCTCTCCGGCCCATAGGGCCGGGGAGCTGGCGACGGGCCGATGCGGCCCTAGCCTTTTACCAGGAACTTTTCGCGTTTAGCGCCCTTGGCTTCGAGGTCCTTGAGCCATTTCGGGGTGGGGCCGCGGCCGGTGTAGGTTTCGCCGTTGGGGCCGACATATTTCGGTTTGAGCTTGATGCCGGCGTCGGAGCGCTTGCGGCGGCCCGAGGCGTGGCGGCCCATCAGCGCGTCGAGGCTGAGCCCGGCGGCGGCGGCTTCCTTGCGCATCTTGTCGAGGAATTCGGCCTTTGCGTCTTCCTTGCGGTCTTCGCGCAATTCCTCGGCCTTGGCGATCAGCGTGTTGAGTTCGTTGAGCGAGAGATGGTCGATCTTCGGAAGGGCGTTACGCGCCATGGGACTGGGGACTCCTGCAATGCGGACCGCCAGCGGGAACGCCGGCTGTTTTGCTGATTGTTGCTTGTCCTCCCCAACGCTCTGGTTTGCTAACACAGTGCGCGATTAGATTTCAATCTCGGGAACGGGTTTGTATGTAAAATATTGTTATGCACTGAGCCGGGATGCGTGCCAGGCTATGTGTTCGGCGATAAAACTCGCCATGAAGAAATAGGAATGGTCGTAGCCTTCCTGCATGCGCAGGGTGAGTTTCTGACCGGCTTTGGCGCAGGCCTGTTCGAACAATTCCGGCTTGAGCTGGTCTTTCAGGAAGTTGTCGGCTGTTCCCTGGTCGATCAGGATATCGTCGTAATGTCCTCTGGCTGCGCCGGTTTCCATCAGGAGGCTGGCGTCGTGTTTCGTCCATTCTTCGCGGTTGTCGCCGAGGTAGGCCGTGAAGGCCTTTTCGCCCCATGGGCAACGCGTGGGCGAGACGATGGGGGCGAAGGCGGAAACGCTTTTGAAAAGGTCGGGGTATTTCAGCGCCAGCGTGAGTGCGCCATGACCACCCATCGAATGGCCGGAGATCCCGACGCGGGACATATCTGCGGGGAAGTTATCCTTGATGAGGGAGAGCAGGTCCTTGGTGACGTAGCTTTCCATCCTGAAGTGGGGCGTCCACGGGGATTGCGTTGCGTCGATATAGAAGCCCGCGCCCTGGCCGAGATCATAGGCTTCATCGTTGGCGACATTGTCTCCGCGTGGGGATGTGTCGGGGGCGACGATCATCACGCCGTGTTCTGCTGCGGCGGCGTAGGCGCCGGCCTTGGTGGTGAAGTTGTCCTCGGTGCAGGTCAGGCCGGAGAGCCAGATGAGGACGGGGAACGGGCCGTCTCCGGGCGGCGTGAAGACGGAGAGCGTCATCGGCGTGCCGGTCGAGGCGCTGTCGTGGGAGCAGTAGGCGAGCTGGCCGCCGACGGTGGTGTGGGTTTTTGTGGTTTGTAGCGTCATTCAGTATCCGAGTCCCGGTCGGGCCTGCTTCCTTTTGAGCAGATCGCGATTTCAATTTCGCTTCTCGTTTCTCGTCCCGTTTTTTTTGAGCAATTGCCTGAACTCGTTGATCGCGTTGTTCACGAGAGTGTCTAGCGACGTACCAATCCGCAAGTAGCACCTCAATCAGTTCGACAAGCAGAGATGCCTCGTCTGGTTCCACCTCAACGACAAAATTTACGTCTTTCTCCATATGCGCGCCGATGTCGCCGATTTCGCGAATCTCGGTGATGGCGTCCCAAGTGGAGGGGTCTACCTTGTCCTTAATCTTGTTCAGTTCTGCGCCGAGGTTTCCGCGCTGATTCTCGGGCAGCTTCCAGAAATCGCGGACAATGCCTTGAAGGCATCGTCGAGACATTGTCGCTGATGCCTTGGGGCTATCTTCAAGGATTAGGCACGCCTCTGTGTAGTCATTTCTGATAGCCTCGGGGATGTACTCGGGCTGAGGCTTTGCTCGGGAGCGCGGCAGAAGCCGCCAAGAGTGAATTGTCCCTGCTAGGTACAAGTCGGAATAGTTCCAGGCAGCAGAGTGGAGCCCAACTTCTAGGCTGACTTCGGTGCAATCGGGGTTGGGGCAAGCCACTGCGAAATGTGAGACAGCAATCAGGCCATGCTTGGATCTGCTGGTTGAGATACGCTGAAAATCTTCAGATGCAGACTGCTCCGTTATAGTCGAGTGGTGCCCGCAGTATGGACACTGCCAATTGAATGGTTCCATCAGAACACCACCACGCTTCGGATGCTTTCCCCAGCATGCATCAGATCGAAGGCCTTGTTGATGTCGTCGAGTTTCAGCGTGTGGGTGATCATCGGGTCGATCTGGATTTTGCCGTCCATGTACCAGTCGACGATTTTGGGGACGTCGGTGCGGCCTCTGGCGCCGCCGAAGGCTGTGCCTTTCCAGACGCGGCCGGTGACAAGCTGGAAGGGGCGGGTGGCGATTTCCTTGCCGGCTTCGGCGACGCCGATGATGATGCTTTCGCCCCAGCCGCGATGGCAGGCTTCGAGCGCCTGACGCATGACGTCGGTATTGCCGGTGCAGTCGAACGTGTAGTCGGCGCCGCCATTGGTGAGTTCGACGAGGTGGGCGACGATGTCGCCGGAGACTTTCTTCGGGTTGACGAAATGGGTCATGCCGAACTTGCGGCCCCATTCCTCTTTCGAGTCATTGATGTCGACGCCGACGATCATGTCGGCGCCGGCCAGCTTTGCGCCCTGGATGACGTTGAGGCCGATGCCGCCGAGGCCGAAGACGATGACGTTGGCGCCGGGTTCGACCTTCGCCGTGTTGGTGACGGCGCCGACGCCCGTGGTGACGCCGCAGCCGATATAGCAGGCTTTATCGAACGGCGCGTCGTCACGGATCTTGGCCAGCGCGATCTCGGGCAGGACGGTGTGGTTCGAGAAGGTCGAGCAGCCCATGTAGTGGTAGATCGGCTTGCCCTGATAGGAGAAGCGCGAGGTGCCGTCGGGCATGACGCCCTTGCCCTGCGTGGCGCGGATCGAGGTGCAGAGGTTGGTTTTCTGCGAGAGGCAGCTTTTGCACTGGCGGCATTCCGGCGTGTAGAGCGGGATGACGTGATCGCCGGGCTGGAGCGTCGTGACGCCTTCGCCGACTTCGACGACAACGCCCGCGCCTTCATGGCCGAGGATGGAGGGGAAGATGCCTTCTGAATCGAGGCCGTCGAGCGTGTAGGCGTCGGTGTGGCAGATGCCGGTCGCCTTGATTTCCACGAGGACTTCGCCGGCTTTAGGGCCTTCAAGGTCGACTTCGACAATCTCGAGCGGTTTCCTGGCTTCGAAGGCGACGGCGGCTCTGGTCTTCATGGTGTTCTCCTCGAATTGTCCCCAACGAGCGCTAGCGGCTTCGCCTGACGGGTCAAGTTCATGTGGCGTCGGCGATGGTTGTCGTAGCGTCGATCGCCTCAAGTATGAAAATCGACGGCCAGTCTGTTAACCCTTTTCTGAGGTTTGCGCGCGATTCTACGCCCAAGCCGGTGCTGATCTGCAATCCGACAACACCAGTCTCCGGTTTCGGCGGGCGATGCGCCGTCCCCCTCCCGCGCCGCTCGTCGACATGGCCGCGCCTGCCACCCCCTCGGCAGGCGCGGCCAAATTTTTTGCTGAATCAGCCAGCGCTTTCAGAAGGCGCAGATGGTCCAGTCAGGTACTGGATGGCGGTGACTGCCGACAGGATCGCGGCCAGGGCCAGCAGGATCATCCACGACCACATCATCCACGGGGCGGTGGAAAATTCCGAGCCCATCCGCTCGGCGAGGGCGGGGGCGGCCGACCGCAAGGAGCTCAGCCGTGGTCTTCCATTTCGCCAGCGAGGTGACGCGTGCGCCTTCGCCGTCGGATGCGGTCATGCGCAGAACGGTGATCAGGATGTCGCGGCCAACGATGACAAGGGTTGAGACGCCCAGGACCAGCATCATGGCCTGGGGTGAATCGTTCCGCCAGGCGATGATGGCGAGCACGATGAGCGGGAGGCCGACCAGCGCCTTGTCGGCGATGGGGTCGAGCAGGCGGCCGAGCTTTGAATCGGCGTCGAGGGCGCGCGCCGCCCAGCCGTCGAGAAGGTCGGTGAATGCGGCGAACGTGAACAGGCCGGCGGCGAGGATGGCCCAGCCGTCCGAGGCGTCGAGATAGGCGGCGAGATCGGCGTCTTCGCCAAGGCCGGGCGGGCTGGCGGCGTTCCACAGCGCCCAGGCCACGATCGGCGCGAGGATCAGGCGCAGCAGGGTCAGAAGATTTGGAACGATGCTCATCACGTCGGCTCTCTGACTGGTGGTCTGAGGGTTATCTACAGGGATAAGGGCGAGAATCGAAGCCGAAATCGCTGGAGGCGGCGGAACGGGCGAAAAAGCGGGTTGCGCGCGACGGTGTATTGTTATTGTATAACATCACAATATTTCGATCCTCCCCGGAAGCGACTGGAACCCCCGCATGCGAACCTCCCTGATCTTCGCTCTTGGCGCTGTAAGCGTGACGCCTTGCCTGACCCCTGCGCACGCACAGACGACGGACGAGCAGACGCCTGTCTTTGAGCGTGAGGTGATCATTGTAACCGGCATCGGCGCGCAGCGGACAAGCGGCGAACTCATCGCCAGCACAACCGCGCTCGACAGCGATCAAATCGTGGAGGAACTGGACGGCGGACTGGGCGATACGCTTGCCGATCTTCCCGGTGTTTCGTCGACCGCATTTGGTCCAGGCGCCAGCAGACCGGTGATCCGGGGGCTGGGGGCTGAACGGGTGCAGGTTCTGACCAACGGGATCGGTGTGATCGACGCTTCGGCGGCGAGCCCGGACCATGCGCCGACTGGCGACCCTCTGGGCGCGCAGCGGATCGAGATCCTGCGTGGGCCGGCGACGCTGGCCTATGGCGGCGGGGCGTCGGGCGGCGTGGTCAACGTGATCGACGGGCTGATCGCGGAAGAGCCGGGCGAGACCGGTGCGGACGCGTATGCCGGATACACCAGCGTGGACGACGGGACGACGCTGGCCGGACGCGGGGTTCTGGCGGCAGGGCCGATGACGCTGGTGGTCTCCGCGTCTTCCCGGGATGCGGGCGACATCGACATTCCCGGCTTCGCCGAGTCTGCGCGCCAGCGGGCGCTGGAGGAAGCCGAGCACGAGGAAGAAGGCGAGGAGGAAGAACACGAGGAAGAAGAGGAAGCCTTCGGGACGTTGCCTAACTCGTTTTCAGAGTCAGACGCCTTCAGCGCCGGGATCTCGTTTGCTGGTGAGAACGGTTTTGTCGGCGTCGCTGTGCGGCAGCTCGACAGCGAGTACGGGATCGTGGGCCACGGCCATCATCATGAAGAGCATGAGGAAGAGGACGGCGACGACGAGGACCATGAGGACGAGCATGAAGAGGAAATGCCGTTTATCGTGCTGGAGCAGACGCGATACGACATCGCGGGCGGCGTGAACTTCGACGACGGCTTCTTTGACCAGTTCCGCGTGGCGGTGACAGGTGTTGAATACCAGCACGTGGAGTTCGAGGCGCCGGGCGAGCCGGGAACGGTGTTCACGAATGACGGCGTCGAAGGTCGCGCGGAATTGTTGCATGACCACGCCAACGGCGTGCGCGGCAGCTGGGGCGTGCAGGCCTCGCGGCGTGACTTCGTTGCGATCGGCGATGAGGCGTTCGTCACGCCGACGCTGACCGAGCAGGCCGGCGTGTTCGTGTTCGAGCATGTGGAGATTGGCGGCGCCAGCGTTGAGGGCGGCGTGCGTCACGACAGCGTCGAACTGGACAACGAGGTGTCTGGCGCGCGTTCGTTCGATACCTTGAACGCGTCTGTGGGCGTGCATGGGCACCTGACAGATGCGTGGTTCCTTGGCGCGTCGCTGAACCGCACGGAGCGCGCGCCGACAGATGTGGAGTTGTTCGCGGACGGTCCGCACCTTGCGACGTCACAATACGAGATCGGCGATGCGTCGATGAGGACGGAGACGGGGATCAACCTGGAAGGTACGGCGCGCTGGGAGTCGGGGCCGTTCGAGCTGGGCGTCAACGTGTTCTACTTCGACTTCAGCGACTTCATTTATCTTGCGCCAACTGGTGCGGAGGAAGACGAGTTGCCGGTATTCCAGTTTGCGCAGGGCGATGCGGCGTTCGTCGGCGGCGAACTGACGGCGAGGTATGACATCGGTGTTGTCGGCGGGGTCGGCTGGGTGGTTGATGGCGCGCTGGATGTGATCGACGCGGAGCTGGATGACGGCGGCGCGTTGCCGCGGATCCCACCGGTGTCGGCTTCGCTGGGGCTTGAGGGCGAGGCCGGGCGTTTGACTGGCCGGGTCGATGTGAACTGGGCCGATGCACAAACCGATGTGGCGGCGTTCGAATTGCCGACCGAAAGTTATGTGACGCTGGATGCGCGTGTGACCTATGCGGTGACGGACAGTGTCGACCTGATCGTCTCTGGTTCGAACCTTACGGACGAGGAGGTGCGCCTGCACGCTTCGCCGCTCAAGGATCTGGCGCCGATGGCCGGACGCAATGTGCGCGTGGCAGTGCGTGCGAAGTTCTAGGCGCTCTCGCCGCCTTTTGGCGGCGCACTTGTCAAATCTCCTGCTGGCGTGCCCTATGCCCGGATAGAGCCGGGCGAGAAGCGGCGCGGGAGGGCGACATGAAACTGCGATTTCTGATGACAGGCGCGATTGCGCTTGGATTTGCGGCGGCCTGCGCGGAACCGCCGACAGATTCGGCTGGCGATGAGGCGGCGGTTGAAGCTGCGCCTGCGCGTGCGGCGCCACTTTCGGCTGACGATTATGCTGCGATCCTTGCCGATCCGGGTCGTCCGGAAGCCGACCTTGCTGACGATGCGGCGCGCAAGCCCGCGGAAGTGCTGGCGTTTGCAGAGATCCGTCCCGGCGATGTGGTGCTGGAGCTGGAGGCCGGGCGCGGCTGGTATACCGACATTCTGTCCGGCGCGGTCGGGCCGGACGGCGCGGTGGTGACGCAGAACCCGCCCGAGTTCGGCTATTCGGCGCCGGCGATGGCCGAGCGACGCGATGCTGGCCGGTTGACCAACGTGACCGAGACGACGACGCATTTCGACGAGCTGGCGATGGATGACGGCGCTGCTGATGTCGTGTTGTGGATCCTGGGGCCGCACGAATTGTATTATTTGCCGAAGGATTCCGACGGACTTGGCGATGTCGAGGCGACGTATGCCGAAATCATGCGCGTGCTGAAGCCCGGCGGGACGTTTGTGGCGATGGACCATGCCGCTGACGCCGGTGCGCCGGTGTCGACCGGGCAGACGATCCACCGGATCGATCCGGATGTGGTGAGATCGATTGCGGAGTCGGCGGGCTTTGTGCTGGAGGCGGAAAGCGATGTGCTGGCGAACCCGGATGATGACCGCACGCTGATGGTGTTCAATCCCGACGTGCGCCGACACACGGACCAGTTCCTGTTCCGGTTCCGCAAGCCGGAATAAGTCGCGATGCAGTCGAACCTGGTGTTTCTTGCAGCGTGGGCTGCGCTGGCGGGCGGGCTGATCCCCGTGCTTGCGGCGAACAATGCGGCGCTGGGGCGGGCCTGGAATGCGCCCTATCATTCAACGCTTGCCGTTGTGGGGCTTGCGTTCCTTGGCGTGGCTGCGGTGTTCGCGGCGTTCCGGCCCGCCGCGCCGTTGATGGATGCGGTGCGCTCCGCGCCGCTGATCGCCTATAGCGGCGGCCTGATCATGGCGTTCTATGCGCTGAGCGCGACGTTCGTGCCGCCGAAGTTCGGCGTGGGGAATTTCGTCATGTGCGTGGTGATCGCCCAGCTTGTGGTGGCGACCGCGATCGACCAGTTCGGATGGTTCGGCGCGCCGGTCTATCAGGTGGACCTAAAGCGGGCGGCTGGCCTGGTGCTTCTTGGCGTCGGCGCTGCGCTGGTGGCGTTGAAGTAGCGGTTCAACCCTTGCCGCGCGTGCGGGTGCGGCCGGCGCGGGCGTTTTCGGCGACGAAGTCGATGATGCGGCCGGCGACGTCGATACCGGTGGCGGTTTCGATGCCCTGCAGCCCCGGCGAGGAATTCACCTCCATAACGACCGGCCCGTGCTCGGAGCGGAGCATGTCGACGCCGCAGACATTGAGGCCCATCGAACGTGCGGCGCGGGTCGCGGTGGCGCGCTCTTCCGGGGTGATCTTCACCGGCTCGGCGCGGCCGCCGCGATGGATGTTGGAGCGGAACTCGCCCTCGGCGCCGGAGCGCTTGATCGCAGCGACGACCTTGCCGCCGATGACGAAGGCGCGGATGTCGGAGCCGCCGGCTTCCTTGATGAATTCCTGAACGAGAATGTTGACCTTGGCGCCGCGGAAGGCCTCGATCACCGACTTGGCGGAAGATGTGGTTTCGGCGAGGACGACGCCGACGCCCTGCGTGCCTTCGAGCAGCTTGATGACGGCGGGGGCGCCGCCGGCGACCTCGAGGACGCGAGCGGTCTGTTTGGGATCATGCGCGAAGGCGGTGACGGGGAGACCGACGCCGTCGCGGGCGAGGAGCTGGAGCGAACGCAGTTTGTCGCGCGAGCGGCCGATGGAGACGGACTCGTTCAGCGGGTAGACGCCCATCATCTCGAACTGGCGCAGGACGGCGAGACCGTAGAAGGTGACCGAGGCGCCGATGCGGGGAATGACCGCGTCGTAGCTTTCGGCTGTGATGACCCTGCCGTTGTAATGGATTGTCGGCCGCCTGGAGGTGATCTCCATGAAGCATTGCAGCGTGTTGACGACATCGATCTCGTGATCGCGCTGGCGGGCGGCTTCGACCAGCCGTTTGTGCGAATAAAGGTCGGGGTTGCGGGCGAGAAGGGCGATACGCATGAGGCTCAGTCCTCCTTTTCCTCGGCATTCGAGATGTCGGCGTCTTCCGCGTCGCTGGCGCCGCGCAGTTCGACCCGGGGGCTGACGAGGAAAGAGGACAGCGCATCGACCAGTACGCCGCGACGCAGGGAGGTGCGGCCGATCAGCATGGGGAAGCGCATGTCGTCACGATTGGTCAGGGTGATGTCGATGCGGCGATGCATCGGCCCGAGGTGAAGCATGGTGCGGATGGCGAGGCGCGTCTCGCTTTCGCCATTTGACGAGCGGACCGTGCGGGGCTCGGCGGCGGGGGCTTCGAGAATGCGGCCGCCATCAATGGCGTGGTCGGCCTCGAAGCGGATCCACTGGGCGCCGCCGGGGCCTTCAAACGGGGTGGCGGAGAGGACGTGGAGGGCCGAGGTGCGGGCGCCGGTGTCAATCTTTACGGGCAGGCCGGTGATGCCGAGATCCGGCAGATCGCAGCTTTCCTTCCATCCGACGATCAGGCGAGCGGTCACGCGACGGATATCCTGGCTGCGGGGCGGGGCGCCCCGGATTTGATGCGCGCCATACACGCGATTCGACGGGGCTGCGAGCACTTTTTCGACTGGAACGCATGCGCCGGCGCCTTCGCGGCGCATGGGCACGCGAAGCGGGAACAATCTGCGATGTAGAGCGCGCTCAGGCCTTGTGGGGCGCGGTCGGATTCCGGGGCGGTTGGCGGCGGCTCGCGCGCGGTTCCACGGGGAGTGGTCTCCCGTGATTGTCATCGCGCCCGCAGCAGGTGGCCTTCGCCAGGTTCAGGATGAGAGCCTGCGGAGATACGAGGTTGCTGCCTCCATGAGTCCGACCGCCGAGAGATGGATCCCGGATTGCGCTGTGCGCCTCCGGGACGACAGGCCCGGTTGGACGCCGGTGCATCGCCTGCGGCCGGGTCCCGGGTTCGCTTTGCGCCCCGGGATGACGGTGCATCACCGGTGGCCGGGTCCCGGATCGGCGCGGCTTCGCCGCTTGTCCGGGATGACGGTTTCGGGTGTGGAGGAGGTTGCGCACAAGCTCGATCAGCGCGCGCACGCCGGCCTCCAGCCAATGCTGGATGAGCGCGGGGAGTGCCAAGTTCCGTGGTGTGCGTGCTGACGCCTGTGTCATGCCGGTAGTATCGGCGCGCACGGGCGGTGGGGGATAGATTTCGGCTGAAGGTCAGGGAAGACGGGGGATGACTGGCAGCGAAATGTAGGATGGGTACTGGCCGCCGGAGAGGATGGTAGCGGAAGCGTCCGCGCCGTCGCTGTTCGGGTCGGCGACGGTGAGCCTGAGGCGGATGCGGTGGCCCGCGGCGAAGACGTAGGACATGGGCAGCATGTCGATCTCCAGCTGGACCGGTTCGCCGGCGGGGATCGGGCGCGCGTCTGCCTGTGTGTTGGAATGCCAGGGGAGACCAAGGTGGTTGTAGGGCGGTTCGGCGAGGGCGCGGTGGGAGGCGCGCTGGCGCCCGATCATCTGGTAGGAGCGGGCGGTTCCGTCCGGAGCAACATCCTCCAGATAGGCGGTGACATCTGCGTCGGCTGAATCGGTTTCGAGCCAGAGGCTGATCGTGGGGTGGCCGGTGACCTGCAGTTCAGCGGCAAGCGGCGGCGTTTCCAGCGCGATCCCGCCATCGGCAGCCTCGATCGTGACGGTTGCGGATTGGGCGGCTGGGCTGAACGCGATGTCGGCTGAGGATGCGGCGACCGGCAGGCTGGAGGTGAGTTCCAGACCCGCGAGATAGAAGTTCGTGCGGGCGGCTTCCTTGGGCGGCCACGCGTCGGACTGGGCCCACTGGCGGTCTGCGGGGGCGTTGTAGGTGTAGTAGGTGACCGCGGGTTCGGACATGACGTCGTTGTCGACGCCCTTCAGCCAGTGATCGTAGAAGCGCAGTTCTTCGGTGAGGAGGTCGAAGCCGGTTTCCTCCTTCACGGCGGACCATGCGCAATGCGTGGCGGGGCCGACGAGGAGTTTGACCTTGTCCGGGTCGAGATTGTTGAAGGTGAAGAACGAGCCGTGACGGGTGCCAGCCTCGTCCCAGTTGGCCACGGCCATGACGCCGGTGTCGGCGGCTTGCAGATCGTCAAGATAGGTGTGGGGGCTGGAGAGCGACCACCATTCAAGCCCGGTGCTTTCGGAAATTGAATCCTTGAACGGGAGGTAGCCGACGCTTTCGATGTTGTCGGCGTGGCTGGCGACGGCTTCGGCGAGGAGGGCTTCGCCATCGGGACCATCGACGGCGGCGGCAGCCGCGTCGCGGCGGGCGATGGCGGACTGGGCGCCGGTCTGTCCGGGCGGGGCGATCGGGCGCCGGGCCGAGACGCCGCCGACGGTGGTGAAGTGGTAGGCGTCGAATTCCGCGCTCATCGGGATGATGGCCTTGAGCGATGGCGGGCGTGTGGTGAGCGCCTGCATCTGGCTGCCGCCGGTGGCGGAGCAGCCCCACATACCGATGTTACCGTTCGACCAGGGCTGGCCGGCGAACCATTCGGTGACGTCGTAGGCGTCCCATTTGGCGTCATCGACCCATTCGCCGCGATTGTAAGCGATGTTCTTGCCGAACGAGGCGTAGACGCCGCGGAAGTCGACGACGGCGACGTTGTAGCCGTGTTCGACGAGGCGCAGGGCGTAGCCGGGATAGGCGAGCGCTGCGGGTTCGCCGCGATAGGTGCGGCGGTTGTAGGGCGTGTGCATCCAGACGACGGGGAGTTTGTCGTCTGTCAGTTCGCCATTTTGCGTGGGGCGGAAGAGGTCGGCGGCGAGGCGCGTGCCGTCGCGCACCGGGATGTAGAAGGATGAGCGCTGGTGGCCGTCGTATTGCGGGGTGGAATAGCCTTCATAGACGCCGGGCGACGAGCGTTTTGCGGTGGCGGCGAGGTTGGTTGCGGGCTGGTTGGGCGGCGTGGCGGTGCATGCGGCCAGCGTCATTCCGATTGCGAGCAGGCCAATTGCGCGCAGGCCAATTGCGAGCAGGCCGGCGCGCGCCAGCGATCCGGTTGTGCCGGTCATGTCGATACCCTCCCGAGAGCTGGCCGCCCGTTTGCCGGGCGATCCTGTTGTCGCCATGTGTGGGGGCAACGCGGCGGGGCGGTCAAGGGGCGCGGGAGGCTGGCGACAGGCGAGTAGGCGGGGCCGCGGCTACATCAGTTTCTGCAGGACGCGGGGGTCGACGGCGCCGGCGCCGAACATGCCTCCGGAGAGGGCGCCGGCGATGCCGGGCGACATGACGTCCTGGCCGGAGAGAAACAGGCCGGGCACCGGGGTGCGGGCTTTGAGGGCGTCGGTCAGCAGGCGGCGCGGTGAGGTCTCGACGCCATAAAAGCCGCCCTTGGCGTGGCCGGTGAATTCAGCTGTCGCCAGCGGGGTTCCGAGTTCGCGGTAGGCGACCAGCGGCGCGAGGTCGGGGAATTCCTGCGCGAAACGCTGCATGATCTGGTCTTCGACACGTTGTTTGAAGGCCGCCCATTCTTCGGGCCGTTCATCGGCCCCGCCGTCGGCGAAGGCGGAGACCGCCGACCAGTCGGTCCAGACAAGGACGTCTCCGGTATAGCGTTGCGCGGGGCCGGGGTCGTGGGCGGCGTCCTTCAGCGAGCCGAAGGAGACGAAGATCATCGGGATGGGTTCGTCCTTGCCGCCTGACCAGATGGCGTTGGAAACGTCCCATGAATTGTAGAACCAGTGGTTGGAGCGCGTGGCGCCGGCTCTTTCGATGTCGCCTTCGAAACCGAGGAAGAGATCGAAATGGCAGATCGAGGGCTTGAAGGTGGAAATCTCGCTGGCCCAGTCCTGCTGGCGAATGCTGTCTGGCAGGAGGCGTCTGACGGTTTCCCCGGCGCCGATCGCCGACACGATGACGCGCGCGCGGATCTCTTCGCCGTCCGCGGTTCGCACGCCGACCGCCTTGCCGTCTTCGATGAGGATTTCGGCGACCGCGGTTGCGGCGCGGGCTGCTCCGCCTGCCGCCTCGATGATGGGGACAAGACCCTTCGCGATGGAGGCGGCGCCGCCGTCAGGGTAGCGGGCGCCGTTGAGATAATGACCGGTGATCAGGGCGTGGAATGCAAAGCTCGCTTCCTCGGGATTGCCGCCATACGTGCCCCATTGCGAGGACAGGACAGCGGCGAGCTTTGGATCGGTGATCAGGCTGTCGATCACTTCTTTCGTCGTGCGGCCGCACCACCGCTTGATCTTGCGGCGGTTCCACCAGAAGTGCGCGGCGCGGATCGGTTCGGGCATGGCGCGTTCGGCGCCGACCATGTGGATCGCCTCCTCGGCGGATTCCAGCGCTTCGAAATAGGCGTCGATCTCGGCGGCGCTGTCGGGGAAGCGTTCATTGAGCTCCGCCTTGTAGGCTTCGACCGGCCGGCTGACCGGGACTTCGAAGCCGTCGGGAAAATGGAGCGTGTCGTAGATCGTGCCGACCGAGCTGAACTTTATCGCGCCGCCGCTGAGCCAGTCGAGCGTGCGGCCTGCGAACTGGTCGGGGCCGAAGAGGCCGCAATAGTGCAGGCCGACATCCCAGCGGAAACCGTTGCGCGGGAAGGTATGCGTGAGGCCGCCGATCTTGTGCGCCTGTTCCAGCAGGAGGACCTTGTGGTCGAAGCGGGCGAGCGCGGCGGCGGTCGTCATCCCGCCCATCCCGGACCCGATCACGATGACGTCGAAGTCGTCGGAAGATTTCGCTTCGGTCATGAAGCGTGTGTGCCGCGATGAATTGCAGCCAGCATTGATCTAGCTCAAGCGCACGGATGTCAGGGCGTTGGGGCTGCGCGGAACAATTGTTCGGTGGCCTCGTCGGCGGGAAACAGGCTCTCGATGCGGAGCTCTTCGGCGGTGACGTCCTGTGCGGTACCGAAGGTGGAGATGACGGTGAAGAGGGATACGCGCACGCCGTCCTTCTCGATTTCCAGCGGCAGGACCGGGATGATGGCGGCCTGTTCGGCGGCCCAGAGCAATTCGCTGTCCTGATAGGGTTCGAGTTCGCGCAGGACGTCTTTCATTTCCTCGCCGTCGAGCGTCTCGGCTTCGCGCCGGGCGCGGCCCCAGAGCAGCGGCGCCACGGCGGTCCAGTTGCGGATGAAGGGGCGCACGCCGTCAGGGTGGAAGAAGAGGCGCATCATGTTTCGTTCGGCGCCGAACATGGCGATCAGCATTTCGAACGCGTCGTTGGCCATGCGGATGTTCCATGCACGGTCGATCGCGGCGGCGGGGAAGGGTTCGTGGTTGGCGAGCATCATCCGGACCGCCGACATCACCTTGTCCATCTGCGGATCGTCGAGCGGGCGCGACCGGAAGACGGGCGCGAAGCCGGCGGCGGTGAGCCAGTCATTGCGGTCGCGAAGGGGGACTTCCAGCGCTTCGCCGAGCTGGAGGATCATGGCGCGGCTGGGGTTGGCGCGGCCGGATTCAAGAAAGCTGACATGGCGCTGGGAGACGCCGGCGGTGAGCGCGAGATCGAGCTGCGACACGCGCCGTTTCTGGCGCCAGGTTCGCAGGAGGTGCGGGAAGCCGCCATCCTTGTCGTGTTGCGCAATTCCGGTGGGCGGCACGCTGATGTCTCCTGTTGCAGCGCGATGATCGGCTGTGGGCGGGGCGCGTTCAATGACCAGCGAGGTAATTGCGGCCATTCAGGAATGACATGACCCTGTCTCCAGATTGATCAAGGAGAATGTCATGAACGTCCGGATTATCCTGCTCTTCGCCGCCATACTTGGGCTTGGCGTGGTGACCGTGTTTGCGTTGGCCGATGTCGGCTATCTTGGAATCTTCCAGTCGCATCTTCGGTCATGGGCGGGCGGACAGGTGCTTCTGGACCTAGTGATCGCCTGTCTGCTGGCCTGCGTGTGGATGGCGATGGATGCGCGCAAGAGCGGCGTGCCGGCGTGGCCCTTCATCCTGTTGACGCTGGCGGGGGGATCGTTCGGGCCGCTGTTCTATCTGGTTGCGCGGGAGTGGCGGACGAAGCGCGCGGCGGTTGCGGCATGATGCGCGCCGGCGCGGCGGGCAGTCTGCGCCTTCGGTTGTTCCTGCAATGCGTGTAGCATGCGGGCATGTGGGTACGGCTTGCCAGCGGCAGTGATATTGGCGGGATCGTCGGCGTTGACGCCGCGGGTGTAGATGCGTACCGGCGCGCGCTGATCTCGCAGGGGATTGCAGATGGCGGCTGCTGGATTGCGGGGCGGGATGACCTGCCCGAGGGCTATCTTGTGCTGTCGCGCCGCCATTTCTACGGCAGGGATTTCGTATCGCTGGTTGAGGTGACGGCGGGCGCGCGGCGCCGGGGGCTGGCCAGTGCGCTGTTTCGGGCGGCGGAGGCGGGGGCGACGACCCGACAGGTGTTCACGTCGACCAACCGATCGAATGGTCCGATGCGCGCGCTGCTGGAAACGCGCGGCTATCACGAAGCGGGCGAGATCGGCCACCTTGATCCGGGCGATCCGGAGATCGTGTTCGTGCGCTATCTGGACTGACGGTTCGCTATCCCTTCGGTTTTGGCGGGACGATTGGCATGGAGCTGGTGAGGCCGCCGTCGATGACGAGGGCGTGGCCGTTGACGTAGCTGGCCTGATCGGATGCGAGGAAAAGGGCGCCGTTGGCGATTTCCTCGGGCTGGCCGTAGCGGCGCATGGGATTGAGCTGGCCGATGCGTTCGCGTGTGCCGCGTTCGTCGGCGCGGTCGAAGATCGGTTTGGTCATGCCGGTTTCGATAATGCCGGGGCAGATTGCGTTCACGCGGACGTTGGAGCCTGCGAGGTTCTGGCAGGCGGTTTTCACCAGTGAGATGACGCCGGCCTTCGACGCGGAATAGGCGGGGCTGCCGGCGCCGGAATTGATGCCGGCGACGCTGGCTGTGCAGACGATGGCGCCGCCGCCGCGCTTGGCCATTTCAGGCGCAGCGACCTGGATGGCGAGCAGCGGGCCGATGAGGTTGACCTGCAGGACGTCGTGCCAGGCGGGTTCGAGCTGGTCGAGCAGGCCGACCATGCCGCCGGAAATGCCGGCGTTGGCGTAGAAGACGTCGAGGGCGCCGAACTCGGCGATGGCCTTGTCGACGATGGACTGAACATCGGCCTGGGAGCCTGCATCCATTTCAACGGAGAGGGCGGTTCCGCCGGCTTCCCTGATCGCCCTGGCGGTTTCGTGGACGTCGGGGGATTTGTCGGCGCAGAGCACCTTGCCGCCTTCGGCTGCGAACATCTTCGCCGAGGCGCGGCCAATGCCGGACGCAGCGCCGGTGACGATGATCGATTTGTCGGTGAAACGGTTCATTTCGGAATGCTTCCTGCGCCTACGGTTTTTTGTTTGCAGATACCTATTCCGGTTTCAGGCGCCCGGCGCAAGCGTTTCGGCGCGACTGGCCAAGCGGGTGAATGTGCCGCTATAGAGGCGTGCTTGTGGGCATTTCGACCTTCGATGGGTCGTGGCGGAGGATCATTCATGCGAGTTCTGTTTGGCGCGGCTGTGCTGGTTCTGGCGGCGGCCTGTGCACCGGAGGGCGGGGCCCCGAGCGCTGAGGAGATTGCTGCGGAGAGTGCGCGGCTGACGGCGTATCTGGACGGCGAGTTCGAGGAAGAGCTGCAGCGGAGCCCGCAATGGCTGACGCAGCTGGGGCGCAAGGAGCAGTATGGCGCGCTGGACGACTTTTCCGAAGCTGGCGCGGATGCGGATCTGGAATGGCGCCGCGAGAGCGTTGCGGAGATGAAGGCGAGTTTCGACTACGAGCTTCTGAACGAAGAAGCGAAGACGTCTTACGACGTGTGGGC
>JBHIWT010000061.1:0-17880 GCA_041987265.1 Hyphomonadaceae bacterium | reverse complement strand
TCGCCTGGCTGGCCGTCGAAGTAGGCGCGCAGGTCATGGAAGCTGGACCCCGATCCGATGATCAGCACGCCTTCGTCTCGCAGGGGCGCAAGCGCGCGTCCAACCTCAAGATGGAAACGAGGGTCGAGATCCTTGCGCAACGAGACCATGACGATTGGCAGGGCTGCGTCAGGATCGATGATTTTCATCGGCACAAACACACCGTGATCGAAATCCCGCTTGTCGTCAGCGTGAGCGGGAATACCGGCAGCGGACAAGAGTCTGAGAGCGCGCGCCGCCAGCGCAGGATCGCCTGGAGCAGGATGCTGAAGCTCATACGTGTGCGGGGGAAAACCGTTATAGTCGTAGAGCATGCCAGGAGACGCGCTGGTCGAAACGGCGGTTTCATCTGTTTCCCAGTGTGCGGAAATGATCAGCACCGCCTTTGGCTGCGCCGGTAGCTGTGCCGGGATGTCGGCCAGGAAGGCCTTGAGCCGATCGAAGCCGTTGGGGCCGATCGGCGGGCCGAACTCCATCCAGAAGCAGGGCCCGCCGCCATGGGAGATGTAGTAGGTCGGCATCCGCGTCATCTGGATCTCCTTTTCGTGCTGCGCACGCTAGTTTTCTGGGGCATACATATTGTTGCAAATGCAATAAACAAGGAGAGGCGCGGGCGCCCTTGTGGTCTTTTTTTGAGGCTGTCGGGCGTGTAGGGTCGTCTCATGAGAACGCTGAAATCATTTACCAATCCGGAGAGCCCGTTCCAGCTCTCGTGGAAATTCTTCGAATTGCTGATCGTTGTCGGTGCTTTCGCAGTCGGCGCGCTGGTCTGGTTCGTGCCGAACTGGGCCGAGGGCGATACGATGAAAAAGGTTGAGGCCGCGGTGAAGGAACGCCGGGAGCGGCGCCTGCAGATGGAAGCCGAACAGGCTGAGATCGAGGCGGAACGTGAAGCGCTTGGTCTCGTCTATTTCGGTCCCGGAGGTGTGCCGATCATCGACGAGAACGGTAATTCGGCGCCACCGGCAGCGCCGGCGACGAGCGAGTAGTTTCTCAATTTCCTGCAATCCACAGGTGTTCGCTTGACCTCTCAGGCGAAACGCCCGACCAATTTTCACGCCCGATGGGTGGTTTCTGGCAAGCGGATACGGGAGGCGCACAGTGGCGCCGCGTGCGGTTTCAGTCGTCAACATGAAGGGTGGCGTCGGCAAGTCGACAACGGTCGCCTGTCTTGCCGAGACGCTGGCGGCCGACGCCGGACTGCGTGTGCTGGTCATCGACCTTGATCCGCAGTCCAACGTTTCCATGATGCTGTCCGGGCTCGATCGCTGGGGCGAATTGCGTCAGTCTGGCCAGACGATCGACGCCTATTTCAACCAGTACGTCTATGGCGGCGAACCGAAATTCTTTCATGAACTGATCGGGCGAGGCGTGAGCGACATCTCGGGCGCTCCGACTCTTGATATCCTGATCTCGACACCGGAGTTCCGCTATATCGAGCGCGAGGCGCTGGCCAAATGGGTGCGGCAGGGTTTCGACATCGAGGGACT
This sequence comes from Hyphomonadaceae bacterium, assembly GCA_041987265.1. Taxonomy (GTDB): domain Bacteria; phylum Pseudomonadota; class Alphaproteobacteria; order Caulobacterales; family Hyphomonadaceae; genus IH12. Next base: position 16,351 of record JBHIWT010000061.1, on the reverse strand, counting down.
AAAGAAGAAGCTAGGCGGACTGACCAACGCTGCAATCGAGAGTGTGGGCGATTCCTACGACCTCGTGCTGTTTGATTGTCCGCCGGGTATCTCGATGTTTGCTGAAGCAGCGATCGAGATGTCGGAATTCGTGCTGATCCCTACGATTCCGGATTTTGTTTCGCGGCTTGGCATCTTCGCTTTTCGCAAGCGGGCGGTGCGGGCGATGGAGCAGCGACGGTTCACCGAGGATCGCATCTGGACACTGATCACCAAGTTCGAACACGGCAACGCGCTCCACGATAGCGAGGCGGCGTTGTTGAAGGACCAGTTCAACGTGTTCGACACGTTCGTGCCGCAGAGCGAGGAGATCGCGCGCGCGGCGCAATGGTCGGATCAGCAACGATCGATCGATCAGAAGTATGGCGAGTCCGCGCAGGTCATTCGCCTGCTGGCTGGCGAATTCACCGAGCGCGTGGGGCTGGTATGATCGACAAGGCCCTGGGCGGCGTCTTCAAGGTCGTCACGGCGGAGGCCGCGGCCAATCCCGCATTCGCCCGGCGGATCGAGGACGCGCTGGGCAAGTTCGCCGAGGAGTATGTTGAACGCCGCCGGATGGAGAGCGCGGTCGGCAAGTTCCATCCCTTCATCGCGTTCCGGAATGCATCGCCGGAGGAGTTCCGCAAGCAACTGGCGGATTTCAGCGCGGGCGAGTTGAGGTTGATCATCGCCAAGCATCACCTCGACCCCTCGGCGTCACTGAAGGCGCGGGCCTCGAAGAAGACACTGGTTGAGCACATCACGACCGCCGCGGAGAAGCGCGCGGCGCGCGATGAGAAACTGTTCGAATACTGACCGCTCAGATCGCTCGAATGTCTCAGTACAGATTGCGCCGGAACAGGCTGAGCAGCCGCTCCCAATGGCGTTCGCCGGCGGCCTTGTCGTAGACGGGGCGTTGCGGGAAGGCAAAGCCGTGATGGGTGCCGGGATAGAGTTCGACCTCACCGTTTGCGCCGGCAAGTTCCTTCTGCATCTGTTCGACCATTTCCATCGGCGCCCAATGGTCGGTTTCGGCGCAGGCGAAATAGAACTCGGCCGGTGAGTTCTTTGCGGTGAGGTGGGGGCTGTTGGCCTGCTCCGTGACCAGTTTGACGCCATAGATCGACGCCGTCGCCTTGACCCGATCCGGAAAGCGCCCGGCGCAGCACACAGAGAAGCGGCCGCTCATGCAATAGCCGACGGTTCCGACGCGCGTGGCGTCTGCGGCGGGGTCTTCATCGGCGAAGGCGAGCATCGCCTCGACATCGTCCAGCACCATCGGAATAGACAGCGAGTTCATGAGCTCGAACATTTGCTTGCGCCAGTCCGACTCCGGGTCCGGATTGATCGGGCCGAGCTCCATGACGCCGGCGCGGTAATAGAGGTTGGGCAGCATCACGTAGTAGCCGCACGCGGCGAACCTCCGCGACATGTCACGCAGCTCCTCGCGGATGGCGGGAGCGTCCATCAGGAAGACGATCACGGGATGTGGGCCGTTCCGGTCAGGGTGGACGATGAATGTCGACGTCGTCCCATCCTTGGTCGAAATGTCGATCTGGCGTTCCTGCATGGCGTCCGGCTCCCTAATGTTTGCCGGACAGTTTCATAGCCCGGACGCAGCGACAAGAATCCTTGACTTGCCTGAAGCCAAGCCGCGCGCTTATGAGAGTCTGGACAGGGTGGAGGCGGATCATGAAATGGGAAGCTGCGGCATTTGCCGGAATGGCCTTCGCGCTGGCGACAGCCTGCGCCATCTCACCCGAACCGAGCACGACAAGTGCAGGCTCAGCTGAGCAGGCGCAACCAAACCGCTTCCTTTCGCCAGAAGAAACGCCGGATCTGAAATCGATCCTGCCTTCGATCGCTGATGTCGTCGCACTGGACGAGGCCGACAGCGCATACTTTCTCAGGACCCGCGCGCTGGAAGGCTCGCCGCGTTGGGACCTGGCGATCCAGGACGACGACTATTCCCAGGCTGCAATCATGGCGAACTACAGCTGCGCGATTGGGGTGGAGCTGACGCCGGAGAATGCGCCGCTGACATCACAGCTTGTCGCGATGGCGAGTACTGACGCTGCGATGGCGTCCGACGTCGCCAAACAGCACTACAAGCGGCCTCGCCCGTTCCTGGCCAATGAGGGGCCGATCTGCCTCGAGCGCACATCGCGCATGGAGGCCAGCTTTGACTATCCGTCGGGCCATTCCTCTGCAGGCTGGATGGCGGGGCTCGTGCTTGCTGAACTTGCGCCGGACCGCGCGACAGAGGTGCTCGTTCGGGCGCGCGCCTATGCGGAGAGCCGGGCGGTCTGTGGCGTCCACAACCGGTCTTCGACGCTTGCCGGACATACAGTCGGGTCGGCCGTTTTCGCAGCATTGCAGGGCGATCCGGAGTACGCAGCAGCGGCCGCAAAGGCCCGGGCGGAAATGGATGCTGTCCGCAGGAACAGCATCGAGGCGAACCCGGTCGGTTGCGCCATCGAGAAACGCCTGACGGCGTCTGACCTGCTTAGCAATCCTGAACAGGTCAGCGAATAGCGTTGACGTAGCGCCTGCATGTGCATAGAAGCGCCCGTCATGGCGACCAAGTTTGTCAAATGCTTTTACTGGACCATTGCCCCCGCGGGGCTGATGGCGCGTGAGCTTGTAACTTCAAGCTAGGCCCGCCAGCCAGTCCCGCCGAAGACCGGACGGGACGACAAATACCCGCCCAGTCTCCCGGCCAGAATGAGGAGACCATCATCATGAGCAAGACCGTCGCAGTCGTAGGCGCAACCGGCGCTGTTGGCGCTGAAATGGTGAAGTGCCTCGAAAAATCCCGCATCCCGATCAGTGAACTGCGTGTGTTTGCATCGGAACGGTCGGCGGGGCGTTCGGTCAGATTTCGTGATGGCGAAGTCGTCATATCCGCGCTGTCGGAGGACGCATTCGACGGCGTCGATATCGCTCTGTTCGCTTCAGAGTCCGACATCTCACGCAAATACGGCGCGATCGCGGCGCGGGCCGGGGCGGTGGTTGTCGACAACTCGTCGGCCTTCCGGATGGACCCGGCCTATCCGCTTGTGGTTCCTGAAGTGAACGGCGCGCTGGTGACGCCTGAAACCCGCATCATCGCAAACCCGAACTGTGTTGCGGCGATCATGGTCGTCGCGCTGTGGCCGCTGCACCAGGCGGCTGGCGTGAAGCGTGTGATTGCTTCGACATATCAGTCGGCCTCGGGCGCCGGCGCCGCAGCGATGAAGGAATTGGAAGATTCAACGCGCGCCTATCTGGACGGCAAGTCGTACGAGCCGAGCGTGCTGCCGCATCCTTACGCCTTCAACCTTTTCAGCCACAATGCCGGGGTTGGGCCAGACGGGTACAACGGTGAAGAATCCAAGGTGATCGCCGAGATGCGCAAGATCATGGCGCTGCCGGATCTGCGTGTCGGCGTGACCTGCATCCGCGTGCCGGTTCTGCGCGCGCATTCGATGTCGATCACGGTAGAGCTGGACAAGAAGCTCACGCCGGAGGAGGCGCGCGACGTGCTCTCCAAGGCGCCGGGCCTCAAGATCGTAGATGACCGGCAGAAGAACCATTTCCCGATGCCGGTTGAATCCTCCGGCATCAATGACGTGCTGGTTGGGCGCATTCGCGAGGACCTGTCTGATCCCAGCGGGCACACGCTTGCGATGTTCATTTCCGGCGACCAGCTGCTGAAAGGCGCTGCATTGAACGCCGTGCAGATCGCGGAGCAACTGGCGTGAGCGCGGATGGCCGGATAGACGTTTTGGGAGCAGGCGGCTCAGATCGTCTCGATGAAAACACAGAGGAAGCGCACGGCATGTCCGCTACGCCAGAAAGCAAATCAATCCCGGGCGCCGGCTGGACGCCGTCGTCGTGGCGCGGCCTGCCGGCAAGGCACATCCCGGAGGACTATCCGGATCCGCAAAAACTTGCGGACGTGGAAACCCAGCTTTCCAGCTATCCGCCGCTGGTGTTTGCAGGCGAGGCGCGCAAGCTCACCGCTCGTCTGGCGGAAGTTGCAGAAGGTCGCGCATTCCTGTTGCAGGGTGGTGATTGCGCCGAGAGCTTCAAGGAATTCCATCCGAACAACATTCGCGACACCTTCCGTCTGATCCTGCAGATGGCGGTGGCGTTGACATTCGCCGGCGGCAAGCCGGTGGTGAAGGTGGGGCGGATTGCCGGCCAGTTCGGCAAGCCGCGCTCCTCCCCCGTCGAAAAGATCGGCGATGTGACACTGCCCTCTTACCGCGGCGACAATATCAACGGGATGGACTTTACGGCGGATTCGCGGCTGCCGGACCCCGAACGTCTGTTGAAGGCGTATGCGCAATCGGCCTCGACATTGAACCTGTTGCGGGCGTTCGCGCAGGGCGGCTACGCCAGTCTCGTCAACATCAACAAGTGGATGCAGGGGTTCGTCGACAACTCGCCTGCGGGCGAGCGCTATCGGGCGTTAGCGGGTAAGATTTCAGACTCAATGGAATTTATGGCCGCGTGCGGCATCACACCGGAGACAACCCCGGCGCTGGCGCAGACGGAATTCTATACCTCGCACGAGGCGCTGCTGCTTGGATACGAGCAGGCGTTGACCCGTGAGGATTCAACGCGTCCCGGAGAGTTCTACGATACCTCTGCGCACATGGTGTGGATTGGGGATCGCACGCGCCAACCCGATCATGCGCATGTCGAATTCTGTCGTGGCATTCGCAATCCGATCGGCATGAAGTGCGGGCCGTCGCTTGATCCTGACGAACTGATCCGGCTCATCGACATTCTGAACCCGCAGAACCAGGCCGGCCGACTGACACTGATCGCGCGCTTTGGCTCGGACAAGGTCGGCGAGGGCTTGCCCAAGCTTGTGCGCAAGGTGACGGACGAGGGCCGGAAGGTCGTCTGGTCGTCGGACCCGATGCACGGCAATGTCGAGAAAACCGACACCGGCTACAAGACGCGCCCGTTCGAGCGCATCCTGTCGGAGATCGGCGACTTCATGGACATCGTCGAGGCGGAAGGCGCGCATCCGGGCGGCGTTCACCTGGAAATGACCGGGCAGGACGTGACCGAGTGTACTGGCGGATCGAACGAGGTCACGGAAAAGGACCTTTCCGATCGATACCATACGCATTGCGACCCGCGTCTGAACAACGAGCAGGCGCTGGAACTGGCCTTCCTGATCGCTGAGAAGCTGTCAGACAAACGCGCCGGTTAGTAGCGCGTGTGGCGCGCGTGGCCGATGCGCAACGGTCGGTCCGCATTGCGATGAATTCACGCTTCGGCGGTTGAGGCGCGTGACGAGCTCCCATATACGGGCCGGCTGACCGAAGGGGGTCGGTGCAACCGGCCTGTGAAGGGCCCAGTCAAATGTCGAACTCAAAGCTTCCCAGCTGGGCGCAGCCCCGGGAAATCCTCGATCTCGTGCGTCTTGCGATGCCGGTCGCGGCGTCGCGCTCGACGTTCATCCTGATGAGCCTGACCGATTCCGTCGTGCTCGCGCGCACCGCGCACGGGCAATTGCCATACGTGTTGAACGCCTGGCTTCCACTTGGTGTGATGCTGGGGCTCGGCATGGGGCTAATGCTGGGCGTGCAGGTCCTCACTTCGGAGCTCAGCGGCGCGGGAAAGGAAGATGAGAGTGGGCGCGTGTTCCGGCGTGGGGCATGGGTTGCGACCGTGTTCGCGCTCCTCGGCACGTTCGCAATTCTCGCGATCGCACGGCCGCTGTTTGCGTTGTTCGGCTTTGAAGCCGAAGTCGAGGACGGCACCGTCGCGGTGACTCGTATCCTCGCCTATGGCGTCGTCGGGCACGTCGCGAGCCTGGCGTGCACAATGTATCTGGAAGCGCTGCGCCGACCCAATATCGTGACCGTGATCTCAATGGTGGCGGTTGTCTTCAACCTGGTGTTCGACCTGATTGTCGTGCCGCACTACGGCGCGGTTGGCGTGGCGTGGGCGACGACGATCTCTCGCTTCCTGATGACAGCGTTGTTCCTGATCCCGATCATCTGGCTGACGCCGGCCTTCAAGCGCAAGGGTGTCGCGCCGAAAGGCGAGTTCCGCCGGCAGAACATGGTCGGGCTGGGCACCGGCGTGGCCAATGTCGCGGAATGGGGGAGCTTCAACCTCACCTTCGTGATCGCCACGCTGGTCAGCGTTGACGCCGCAACCGTGTACGGCCTGACGATCCAGTTCATCGCGGCGATTTTCATGATCTATCTCGGGCTGGGAACAGCGACGAGCGTTCGGGTGGCCGAGAGCTTCGGTCGGCATGACATGGCGGGCATACGCGATGCTTCGCGGCTCGGCGTCGTGGCGACGGTCGTCGTCGGCGGCGTGTGCTCGATTGTACTTTACCTGATCCGGCACCCGTTGGCGGAGATCGGCCTCAACTCGTCCGCGGAAGGTTCCGGAACCGGACACCTGACTGCGCTGTTGGCGGGGACCATCGCGGCAGGCGCAATCGTGTCGATCTATGACGGCCTGCAGGCTGTGGCCGCGATGGCGCTGCGTGCGCGAGAGATCGTGTGGGCGCCGACCTTCATCCACGTCGGGTCATTTGTCGGCATCATGCTGCCGCTCGCATACTACGCAGCGATGCCGGTTGGCTGGGACATGGGTGTGTGGGGCGTGATGCTCGGGATTGCCGTTGCGCTTGGCGTCGCCGGTCTCGGACAGATCGTTCTGCTTGAATGGACGCTGAGACGCAGGTCCGGCGCGCCGCCGACCAGCCAGTCGACGGCTGGCGCCGCAGCCTAGTGGAGCAAAAGCAAAACGCCCCGGCCAGTCGCTGGCCGGGGCGTTTTGAACTGTACGCAATCTGGTTGGTCTAGAGGTCTTTCAGCGCAGCAGCCGGCTTGAAGGCTGCAGAGGTGCGCGCAGGAATCTGGATCGTCTTGCCGGTGGCCGGGTTGCGGCCTTCGCGGGCTGCACGACTCTTGGCGACGAAAGTGCCGAACCCGGCAACGGCGACCTGCTCGCCTTTCTTGAGGCTCGCGGCGATCGTGTCGAAAACGGTTTCGACGACCCGGGACGCTTCGGCCATTTTCATGTCCGTTGATTCAGCGACCTGCTTGATGAGTTCCGACTTGTTCATGGCTCCCTCCTTAAAGGGCCTGCCGGCCAACTGGCGGCGTGCGAATTTTCGCCGCCAGAAAATGCGGCGACGGGTCGATGACGCCCGCCGGGTTCCGATTCGTAAACCCCGAAATCCGCGAAAAAGCCCGGAAATGCGGGCTATATCCCCAGAATCCACCCTTCTTCGGCGCTCACGGAGGCCTTCTGATCCTCAGAGAGGCCCGGATTTCCGGCGAATAGCGCGCCCAGCTTTCCGTTGGCGTCAAGCTCGGCGTACCAGGCGGAGAGGCTACGAACCTGCGCCTCGTCGCGGGTTTCGCCGCCTTCAGGGCTCACTTCGATCATCGAGGGATAGACCTCGGTGATGACAACCCGGGTGTCGCCAAGCGTCTCTTCGTTGAGCGGTTCGAGCGGGAGTTCGAACGGCCAGATCCTGGTGTCTGGAACCTTCTCGCGCAGTTTTTCGACGGCGGGAATGCCGGTGAGGGTCTGCCCGCCGACGGCGCCGGCATAGTAGATTTTCCAGACCGGCTGCGGGCGGCCCTTGCCTGCATCCAGGGCCATCTGTTCGGCGATGCGAAATTCCGCCACCTCGCCCGGCCCGTGCTCGCGCGACTTCTTCTGTGACAGGGTGGTCAGCGCGTCTTTCTTCGAGCAGCCCCAGAACGGGAACGGCCCCTCCGAGATCAGTCGGTTCATGCGCGCAGCCAGTGGGAAGCGATTGTTGGCGTTATCCGGCTTGTCCTTCATCTCTTTGCCGAGGAAGGTGCGGATCGCGCGCCATGGCTCGCCTTCAAGACCGAGCGCCGTCGCGGTTCCAGCCGGATAGCCGAGCGAGAAGTCGAACCCGAGCAGGATTCGATCGCCCCTGTGCAGGGCGCGGCCGAGAATGTCCTCGAGCATTTTCAAGGCCTCGGCGCGCGTCGCTGGGTTGAACGACTTGAACGCCAGTTTGAGGCGCGCATCAGGCGCCAACACGCCGATCCAGATGGAATCCGCGCCAGTCGACGGCTTTGACGCCGCGCTCCAGTCGACGATGACGTAGCTATCAAACAGACGAGCCATCCGGCGCAGTCTCCACTTCTCTTGTGGCTAGGCGAGCTGGACCAGCATCTTGCCGGTGTTCTTGCCGGAGAACAGCGACAGGAAAGCTTCAGGCGCCTTGTCGATTCCCTTGAACACGGTTTCCTCGTAGCGGACTTTGCCTTCCGCGATCCATTGCGGCATGTCGCGCAGGAAATCGGGAAGCATGTCTGCGCTGTCCCAGACGAGGAGCCCCTGGATACGCAGCCGTTTGCCGATGATCATCGCCATGTTGTGCGGACCGGGCGGCGGCTTCGTCGCGTTGTAGATCGAGATCATGCCGCAGATGGCCATGCGGGCGAACACATTGGCCGCATCAATCGCGGCGGTGAGATGGTCGCCGCCAACATTGTCGAAATAGACGTCAATTCCTTCAGGCGCCGCTTCGTGCAGGGCGGCGGTCAATCCCTTCAGATCTCCGGCCGCGCGATAATCGATGGTCGCGTCAGCGCCGAGCGACTTCACGTATTCGCATTTCTCCGGCCCGCCCGCGGAGCCCACCACGCGGCAACCCTTGATCTTCGCGATCTGCACGACGAGCGAGCCGACCGCGCCGGCTGCGCCAGAGACGAACACGGTTTCGCCAGGTTTGGGTTCGCCCACGCGCAAGAGGCCGACATAGGCGGTCATGCCCGGCATACCCGCGACGCCGAGAAAGGCCTGGGGCGGCAGATTGGCGGCGGGAAGTTTCTCCAAGGCCACGGCTTCTGGTGTGGCGGTGAAGGCTTCGCGCCAGCCGGCCATCGACCGTACGAGGTCGCCGGCTGCGTAATCGGGGTGGCCGGAGGCCAGGACTTCTCCGACCGCGCCGCCGGTCATGGCGGCGCCCAGCTTGTAGGGTTCAGCATAGCTCTTTGCGTCGTTCATCCTTCCGCGCATGTACGGATCGACGCTCATCCAGATATTTCGAACCTGAACCTCGCCTTCACCGGGGGTGGGAGCGGGATTGGTTACAAGTTCGAAATCAGAGCTCTTCGGCGTGCCGACCGGGCGCGATTGAAGCCGCCATTCACGGGATGTTACATCAGCCATAGGGACTCCGAATGCCGAAAAACCCAGCTATCGCGCGCAAAACCGGCCTTGGCCAGCCCTGTGGCCGATAGCGGGTTGAAAAATTCGGTAACCATCTTTGAACCCCGAAATCGTTGCGCAGCGCAGCAAAGTCGGTCATCTGCGAGTTACTTCAACCACGTTTGTTTACGTGCGGAGATTGTGAGTGTTGCAGCGTACCCCCGACTTCGACCTGACGCGGAGCGCGTCTGTCCCTGTTCGTATCGGCGTGATTGGCGCCGGTGTTTTTGGTGGGTACCACGCCCAGAAATTTGCTTCTATGCCGGGCGCCGAGTTTGTCGGCGTCTGCGATATTCAGATCGCGAATGCAGAGGCGCTGTGCGCTCGGGTCGGCGTCGGCGAAGCGTATGATGACGTCGATGCGCTGATCGATGCGTGCGACGCGGTTGTCATCGCCACCCCGGCAAGCACCCATGCCGAACTTACGCGCAAGGCGCTCGAAGCATCGCGTCACGCTCTGGTCGAGAAGCCGCTGGCGCTGAGCGGCGTGGAGGCGCGCGAGCTTGCTGCGCTGGCCGTCGACCTGGGACTGATCCTGCAGGTCGGCCATCAGGAGCGCCTGGTGTTCGAAGCGATGGGCTTGTTCGATATCGACGAGCGCCCGCTTTCGCTGCGCGCAGTTCGCAAAGGGCCGCGTTCGCCGGTCGGGCGGTGCGAGGATGTCAGCGTCGTGTTCGACCTGATGATTCATGACCTCGACCTCGCGGCTGAGCTGTTTGGTTCGTCGGCCGATGAAGCGCGCGGCAGCGGCCGCAGCGCACACACCCGGCTGCTGGACGAGGCGGACGCGGAATTGCGTTTCGGCAGTGGCCGCGCCCAGCTTCTGGCTTCGCGTTGCGCCAGTGCTCGGGAGCGCACAATGCGCATCGAGTACGCTTCCGGCGTTGTCGAGATCGACTTCCTTACGCGCACGGTTTCCAACACGACGCCCTACGATATCCGCGTGGATGTGTCTGACCGGCTCGCCGATCCGCTGCGCGCGGCTGACGAGGGGTTCCTCGCTGCCATCCGTGGCGAAGCGGTTTCGCCGATCACGGGCGGCGTTGGCGCCCGCGCGGCCCAACTGGCCGAACGCGTCGAAACTGACGCGCTGGTTGCTGAAGCAGCCTGATCACGGATTTCCGAAACTTCAGGTAACTGTGAGGCCGGCCGCTTGGCTGAGCCTTCAGGTTGTTTCCACGCGCATGCTGGGTCATGCTGCAGACAAGCCCGCGCCGTAAGGCGAACAACAGGGCGGTCTGGAAGCGCATATGGGTAAACTGCAAACGACAAGACGGCGGCTGATTGCCGGTGCGGCTGGATTCTCGCTGCTGGGGCCGCATGCGTTGGCCCAATCCGTGCGCAACGCGACCGGCAGCCGGATCATCCAGGAATCAGATCCCGAAGTGGACGTGATGGCCGCGTGGGTCGATCGCTATGGGCGCCCGACGGTGAAGGTGACCTTGAACGGAGAAGGTCCGTTCGACTTTCTCGTCGATACCGGAGCGAACACGACGGTAATCGCGCAGCGTCACGTAGAGGCGCTTGGCATTCCTTACATTGGCATGGTCGAGGTGAACGGCACGACCGGGGTGCGCGATTTTCCGCTCGCCAAGGTGAAGGAGCTGGTGGCGGGATCGGCGACACGCGAAGGGCTGACCGTGGCCGTCGGCACCGACGCCAATCTGTTGCGCGAAGATGGCATCCTGGGCGCCGACGTGTTCGCGGGCAGGCGGCTGACTTTCGATATACCAGGGCGGACCGTTACGGTGGAATCGCCGGCGCGCAACCGCTGGAGGCGCGAGCGCTCGAACCTCAGAATTCGCAATGGGACGCTGGCGGAGATCCAGGGACGGATCGGGCGCGTCGGCGCAAGCTTCATGCTCGATACCGGCGCTGACGAGTGCATCATCAATCCGCCGCTTAGGCAGAAACTGGTGGAAGCCTATCCGCGCATACCACATCTGGAACAGGCGACGGTTCGCGGCGTGACAGGTCATGTAATGGTCGGCGATTATCTGGAATTGCCGGATGTACGCCTTGGAAATGTGATCATCCGCGACGCGGGCGGAGTGGTTGCAGATGCGCCGATCTTCAACATTTGGGGGCTCGACGAGGAGCCGGCGATGATCGTCGGCGTCAACGTGCTCTCGCGGCTTGACCGGTTCTCGATCGACTATGGCGCCCGCATATTCGAAGCCGTGCCAATGGCGATGATCGCTCAGCAGGACTCGCTCAGCGGCTAGCCACGGCAAATCTCCAGACAATTCAACGTTCGCGTGCTGTTGCTTGCCAAAGAAGGGCGGATCGTTACACCACGCGGGCGCGCGGCCTGCGCGCATAGATGAGACAGAGTTCGGAGACGGTTCCGGTCATGAGTATTCGGGTTCGCTTTGCACCATCGCCGACTGGGAAGTTGCACGTCGGCAATGTTCGTACGGCGCTGATCAACTGGCTGTTTGCACGCAAGGGCGGCGTCTTCATCCTGCGGATCGACGACACGGATACGGAGCGCTCGACCAAGGCGTTCGAGCAGGGCATCCGCGACGACCTTGAGTGGCTGGGCCTGAAATGGGGAGAGACTTTCCGGCAGTCTGAACGGTTCGCAAAGTACGACGCGGCTGCAGAATCGCTGAAGGCGCGCGGACTGCTCTACCCCTGCTATGAGACGCCGGATGAGTTGGACCGGCGTCGCAAGATCGCGCTGTCACGCGGGCGGCCGCCCGTTTACGACAGGGCGGCGCTTGCGCTGAGCGATGATGAGCGCAAGGCGCTTGAGGCGGAAGGGCGCAAACCGCACTGGCGCTTCAAGCTGTCAGGCGAGCCCGCAGTCTGGAACGATCTGGTGCGCGGCGAGCAGTCCATCGACACGGCTTCTGTGTCGGATCCGATCCTGATCCGTGAGGATGGCTCATACCTCTACACGCTGCCGTCTGTGGTGGATGATATCGATGCGAACATCACCCACGTGGTTCGCGGCGAAGACCACGTCACCAATTCGGGCGCGCAGATCGAGATTTTCCGCGCGCTGGGCGCTGAGGCGCCAAACATGGCGCACACGCCGCTGCTGATCGGCGCGGATGGGCAGGGCCTGTCGAAGCGGCTTGGCTCGCTGTCGATCCAGCAATTGCGCGAACAGGGTCTGGAGCCGATGGCGGTTTGCTCCCTGCTGGCGAAAATCGGCACGTCAGACCCCGTGGAAGTACGCGCCGATCTGGACGCGCTGGCGGCGGAATTCGATTTCGCAAAGATTGGCCGGGCGCCAGCGCGGTTTGACGATCAGGAGCTGGCCTCGCTGAACGCACAACTTGTGCACGCCATGCCGTTTGCCGAAGCGCAGCCCCGGCTCGCCAAGCTGGCCTATGGCGATGAGGCGACGGAGACGTTCTGGGAAGTCGTCCGCGCAAACCTTGTTACGGTCTCGGATGCGGCGGTGTGGCTGGCGATCGTCTATGCCGAGGGCCTTGTAGGCCCCGACCTGACGGAAGAGGATCAGGCGTTTGTCGGCGAGGCGCTGAAGGCGTTTCCGGATGGAGAGGTCACGGACCAGACCTGGTCGCAGTGGACAGCGGCCGTGAAGGAAGCGACAGGCCGGAAGGGCAAGCTATTGTTCATGCCGCTGCGTAGAGTTCTCACCGACCAGGAACGCGGGCCGGAAATGGACAAGATGCTCATGCTGATCGGCGCGAAGACTGCGCGCTGGCGTCTGGAGCAGGCGGCAGGCTAACGGCGATACTTGTCGTTCAGCCCGGAGCCTGCGCGGATCATCGGCAGGACTTTCTCGATCCGCCGCTGTTTCGTCGCGTCCTGCTTTGCTGAGGCGATGTAGTCTGCGTACTCGCGGCGCAGTGTCTTGGTCATGATCTTGAATGCGGCGTTCGCCCTGGCGTCGGACTTCAGCGCGGCGGTGAGTTCGGCCGGGATCGACACTGGCTTGGCGCGATCAGGTTTGATCTCCTTGCCGGCGCGGGCGTTGGCCATCGCTTCGCGGACGTAGGACTTTATCGCACCAACCTTGATGTCCGAAGCGCTGGTCATCCGCCACTGGCGCATCGCCTTGGTGACTCCCTCCTGCGCGTTCACCAGTATATTCTTGTCATCCGTCAGGAGCGCTCCCTGCGGGAACCACAGCCCGAAGTAGGACTTGAACGCCCCGACACCGACAACATGTGCGCCATCAAGCGTGTAATAGGGCGTTCCCCACTTCAGCGATTCATCAAGACCGAGCGATGTGAGTACGCCGCGGAGTCTGGCCAGTTCCTCCCGCCAGCGAGGCGCCTGCTCGTAGAAATCATCCGGGGTCTTCTTGCCAGGCATCGGAGTGCTTCTCCCTCAACTGTCGAACAAGCCTAAAGGGGTGCAGCGCGTGGGCAAGAGCGTGTAGGCTCGGTCTTCTGACAGGGCCTCTCTGACGGTCGTCCGGTCAAAGTTGGTGGAGGATGTCGCGATGGACCTGCCCAAACCGCCCTACTACGCAGTGATATTTCGCAGCCGGCTCGATACGGATGATGAGGCTGGCTATGCGCAGACAGCGGCGCGAATGGTCGAGCTGGCGAGCGGACAGCCGGGCTTCCTGGGTATTACCAGCGTGCGGGATGCCGAGGGCGCAGGCGTCACGGTATCGTATTGGGAAAGTGAAGAGGCCATCACGGGCTGGCGGGAAAACGCCGAACACATTGCGGCGCGCGAACATGGCCGCACGCGGTGGTACGCGGAGTTCTTCGCTGAAGTCGCAAAAGTCGAGCGCGCCTATGGCGGGCGCCGGGACTAATCCTCTCGCGAACTGGCGGCCTGAAAAGAAAGCCCCGGACGCAGTATCTACGTCCGGGGCGATCTGGTTGGCAGGGCTGACCGCTATTCGTTGGCGGCGGCCTCCTGCGCGGCTTTCTCGTCGTTCGCGCGCTTGATCACGTAATGACGGATCGCTGCGGATTGCTCGCCCGACAGCGTTGCGGAGAAGCCCGGCATACCGCGTTGGGCGCGATTGCCCTCGAGAACCGCTTCATCCCACTGGCGGCCAAACGCCAGCAGACCCGAGTAACGCAGATCAGGAGCGACGGCGCCGGCGGCCGGAACCGACGCGGGGCCGTGGCAGACCGCGCAGTTGGCAGCGAACAATTGCTCGCCCTCGGCGACGGTCTCGTTGTTGGCCTCAAGCAGCGGCGGGTTGATGGAGATACCTTCCGCGGGGTTTGCGGCGGCGGCTTCCTCGAGCGTCGCCGGGAGACTGGCGTCACCGCCAAGGCGATACACAAGGATACGCGAATTGTTGGCGCTGAGCGGGGCGGTTCGCTCCTGCTCGGGCGGTAGGCCGCGCGCGCCCGCAAGCAGGGCGACGTGCTGAACGCCGTTTGCGACGAAGGTCGACGGTGCGGCGACGACCCGCGCCTGCGTGGAGGTAGACCACAGCTTCTCGCCGGTTTTCGCATCATAGGCCGCGAAATCACCGGAATGGTTGCCGGAGAAGACAAGGCCGCCTGCAGTCGCAAGTGTGCCGCTTGGGCCGTAAACGTCGTTTGTCACGCGCCAGACTTCCTTGGCTTCAACAGGATCCCAGGCCAGCAGGTAGCTGTCACGCTCCGGCGCGGTTCCGGTGGCGATGACGGGCTTTTCGCCGTCGGCAGCGCGGAAGCCGATTCCGGTGTTCCAGCCATCCATGTTTGGTGTGAACTCTTTCGGGCTGGCGTAGGTCGAACTGGAAACCGTCACCGGCAAATAGATGTAGCCAGTCTCTTTCGAAATCGACATCGGGTGCCAGTTGTGCATGCCAAGCGCGGCGGGAGCGACGACTGCGGGAACGCCGGTCTCGTTGTAGCGCGCTTCCGGGACCTCGACCGGTCGGCCGGTTTCCATGTCGACATGGGTCGCCCACGTCAGCGGGGCGAACTTCTCAGCCGAGAGGAGTTCGCCCGTGGCGGCGTCGAGGACGTAGAAGAAGCCGTTCTTGGGCGCCTGCATGACGACCTTGCGCTTGCCTTCCGGGTAGTCGAGCTCGCTCACCATGATCGGTTGGGTTGCGGTGTAGTCCCATGTCTCGCCGGGTGTGGTCTGGTAGTGCCAGACGTATTCGCCGGTATCGGGCTTCACCGCGACGATCGACGAGAGGTAGAGATTGTCGCCGCCGCCAGGGCTGCGGTAGTTCTGGTTCCATGGCGTACCGTTGCCGACGCCGAGATAGAGCAGGTCCAGCTCCGGGTCGTAGGCCATGCCGTCCCAGATCGTGCCGCCGCCGCCGAGTTTCCACCATTCGCCGTTCCAGGTGTCGACCACCTCTTCCAGCTCGGGCTGTTCGAAGCCGTCGGCTGGATTCCCGGGGATGGAGTACCAGCGCCAGACTTGTTCGCCGGTTTCGGCGTCGTAGGCCGTGGCGTAGCCGCGAACGCGATACTCGGCGCCGCCATTGCCGATGACGACCTTGCCTTTGACGATGCGGGGCACGCCCGTGATTGTGTAGGGAAGCGAGGTGTCGGTGGTTTGCGTTTCCCAGACGACAGCGCCTGTTTTGCCGTCGAGAGCGACAAGCCGGCCATCAAGCAGGCCGACATAGATCTTGCCGTTCCAGGCGGCGACGCCGCGATTGACGACATCGCAGCAGGCGTCAGCGCCTTTTGCGCGATCGATTTCCGGATCGTAGGCCCATAGCAACTCGCCCTTTGCAATGTCGTACGCCTTCACCATCGACCATGCGGTGGTGAGATACATGACGCCGTCGATCACGACGGGCGTCGATTCCTGTCCGCGCTCGGTATCGATGCTGGCATACCAGGCCAGGCCGAGATCCTTCACCGTCTCCCGGTTGATTTCATCAAGGGTAGAGAATCGCTCTTCCCAGTAGTTCTGGCCGGTCGCCAGCCATGAGCCAGGTTCTTCATTCGCCGCGAGCAGCCGCTCCGTGTTCAGCGCAGCCGCGCCAAATGCAGGCTCCGCAGGCGCCGGGGCCTCGACAGCATCGGTCGCAACCGGGGCGTCGCTGCTTGTGCAAGCGGACATAGCGAATGGAAACGCGAGCGCAAGGGCCGCCGCCGAAACGGATGAAAGACGCATGGATATCCCTCCCAGGGGCCGTTTTGACCCGAGTTGATCGGCGATCGCCGCGAACCGGAGTCGCCGAATTCGGCATCGAACC
>JBHIWT010000060.1:0-17935 GCA_041987265.1 Hyphomonadaceae bacterium | reverse complement strand
GGCGATGTCCATGAAACCCGTCGCCGTACCGGTGATGATCGACGCCGGCGTACCCGCGATCGGGGTGGGGTCGAGCTTGCCGTCGCGCACGACGCGCAGCGCGCCGGCGCGTTCGCTGATCAGGATATCGCCGTCAGGCAGGAACTCGATGGCGCGCGGCGCAGCCAATCCTTTGGCGACGACTTCAATGTGGAGGTTGCGTTGCTCCCAGCTTTCAAAGTCGAACGGACCATCGCCGAGCGGCGGTGAAGGCCAAGCTGGCGGACGTGAGCCGCCTGTGCTGTCGCGCTCGTCGCGGATGCGTTTCACGGGATAGGGAAACTCGGGCAGGTTGGCGCCTTCGACTTGCGCCAGTGCGGTCGTGTCGGCCGGTTGCGGACGCAGCGCTGGCGGAGCGGTCAGGAAGGTGATGAGATGGTTGCGCTGTGTGTCGTTGATCATGCCGCCCTGCAGCGCCATGACCCCGCCCGCAGCCAGCGCGTTTGAGATCCGTTCGGCGCCAAGCGTGTGCAACTCGTCCAGTTCCGGCGCGGTCTCGTCGCCGCCATTGTGACAGACGGAGCAGAACTGCGTGTAGACGCTGTGACCGGCAGTTACATCGCCTTGCGCAACTGTCAGCGGCGCGACCGAAGGCGCTGTCGTTGTCTCCGGGGCGGGCGCCGTCGATGTACAGGCCGCAAGGGCAAGAGCGGCAAGGAGACTACCGGATCGAAGCATACAGATTTCCTCTCTCGGACGCGTGTGTCGAAGCGGGAGGAATGCTGCGTCCGGTTCGCGGGGCGTGGTGATCCACGGTCCGTGTCGGATCTTCTGCCGGCATGGTTGCAGGAATTGTTGGGGAAGGAAAGCCGCGCGGGGCTAATGCGCCTGCGGAGCCTCGAAAGCCAGCCAGGTCCAGGTGACGCCCAGTTGCTGGTTGACCGGCTGCACCGAGGGGGCGTCGAGGTCCAGGATCAGCTCCAGGCCAAGCGACTGGCCCAGTTCGATCGTGTCGGAGATCGAAACCTCGTGAACCGGGCGGTCGGCCGGGGCGACGCCGCGTTTGATCGAGAACGCCAGCCGTCCGCCCGGCGCCAGCAAGGATGCGAGAACCGGCAGGGCTTCGCGCTGTTCGATGGCGTCGAGATGCGCCCACACCGCAGTGAGCTTGATGAAATCGTAGACGTCAGGGCGCTGGTTGAGCGTTTCCAGCCGTGGGAGCCTGTCGGCGAGCCATTCAATATTTGCTGCGGCGTGGCGAATGCGTCCGCCTTCGCGCAGCCCGTCGGTCGGTTCAACGGCGATGACCTCATGCCCCTGCCTCGCGAACCAGGCCGCGTCGCGACCTGTGCCGGCGCCGACATCCACGATGCGCGCTGGCGATAGCGGCAGCAGGTGCAGGATCGGTGCGTTGACCTCGCGCGAGTCGAGCGCGTCATAGTGTTCGAACAACGCGGTGGCGTTGCGCTCGTAGCCGTCGAGGACAAGCTGGCTCATGGCCGCCTACCGGCTGTTGCGCCATTTCTCCATCGCCGAGGAGATCGCGAACGTCTCGCGGTATTTGGGCGAGTCGGATGGGCGCGGCGGTTTCTGTGACGTAAGCGCCATGATCTCGGCGAGCTTGTTGTGAGCCGCGCCCGCCTGGCCGGCGCCGATATAGGCGTGCAGCTCGATCAGGGCGTCGGACAGAAGGTCGTCCGCGCGAATGACGAAGTAGGGTTCGTCATCGGCGAGGTCGGAATAGCAGTCGAACTTGGATGGGTTGGCTTTCGAGCCGACAGGCGCGCTCATGTTGTCCTCGCAAACGATCGAATCATTCTTCACGTCGACAGCCGCGATCATGGATGGATTCGCGCCGCCAAGATGTGTCCATGCGTGACTCGGGAGAATTAACTCCTCCCTAACCGCAAGGGTTCGAGGCTGCAGGCGAGGAGAATCGCGTGATCGAACTCAATCCACAGGCAGGCGAAGCGTCGCGGTCGGACGTCATGCGCGCGATTCGCAATGCGTCGTCTGTGACCGGCGCGGACTTTGACTACCTCGTGAAGACGGCGCGGCGCGAAAGCAATTTCGATGCGGACGCCAAGGCGCGCGCGTCCAGCGCCACGGGGCTGTTCCAGTTCACCGAGGCGACCTGGCTGCGCATGGTCGATCGCTATGGTGAAAAGCATGGTCTGAGCGTGCAGGCCGATGCGATTTCGGTTTCGGGCCGCAAGATCAGCCTGAGCGGTCCGGTGTCGCGGTCTGATATTTTGGAATTGCGCAACGATCCGGAGCTGTCGGCGCGGATGGCCGGCGAATTGGCGCGTGAAAACGCAGATATCCTGGAAAAGAAGATTGGCCGCCCGCCGACGTCGGCGGAATTGTATGCGGCGCACTTTCTTGGACCTAGCGACGCTGGCCGGCTGGTTAACGCCGCGAGGGACAATGCGCCGGGTGTGGCGGCGGACATGTTCCCCGCCGCCGCCCGGGCGAACGCCAGCATATTTCGCTCGGCTGACGGGCGCGCGCTGACGGCTGCCCAGCTCTATACCCGGCTGACCAGCGAACAGCTGTCGGACGCGGATTCGGGGCGAATCCCGTCGGCCAGCGTATTCGCCCCTGTCTCGCCCGCTGGCGCCAGAAACGCTGCGGCAACCGTTGGCGCGGCCGCGGCCCACATGACCTCCAGTCTGCTCAGCGCCCTGTTTGACATTCAATCCGAAAGCGTCCGGCAGCGTGATGATTCCGGGGTCTGAAACCGGTTGGCGCCCTGAACCTTGCCCGGGACGGCGGGACTTCCCGGCGGCGGGTAAACGCTTGTTAAGATCGGACGGCGAGAATCGCGTCAAACCAGCTGGGTCGAACTATCAGGCGAAAACACATGACCGTTGCGACGATGCGCGCATCTCTTACGCAGGATGATATCCGCCGGCTGGTGAAGGGCGAAAGCCCGGAGCAACGCGCGCTCGCTACGCGCAAGATCTGCGAACAGATCGGCGAACGCGAGTTGAGCGAAAACGACCGCGTCTACGCTTCCAAGATTCTCGACCACCTCGCCAACGACGCCGCCGAACTGGTGCGCAAGTCGCTGGCGGTGACGCTGCAGAACTCGCCGAACCTGCCGCACGATCTGGCCATGCGCCTGGCGCGCGATGTCGATGCGGTTGCAAGCCCCGTTCTGATCAATTCGCCGGTGCTTACCGAGGAAGATCTTGTGGAGATCGTGCTGGCCGGCTCGCCGGGCAAGCAGGTTGCGGTCGCAAGGCGCGATGAGGTGAGCGCCGGGCTGACCGAGGTCATCGCAATGTATGGGTGCCGTGATGCGGTGGAGACCGTGGCGCTGAACGAAGGCGCGACATTCTCCGATGACGCTTATGCCGGCGTATTGAACCGATTCCCGGAAGACGACGGGGTCAAGGGCGCCCTGATCGAGCGGAGCGAATTGCCGATCCATGTCAGCGAGAAGCTTGTGGCGCTGGTGACGGGCGATCTGTTCGACCGGCTGGTGAACAAGCACGAACTGCCGCCGCAACTGGCCATCGAGATCGCCACGGGCGCGCGTGAGCGGGCGACGTTGGATCTGGTCGAGCAGGCCGGCGTATCTACCGATCCGGGCCGGTTCGCCCAGCAGCTTCACATGAATGGCCGCCTGACGCCTTCATTGCTGATGCGGGCGATGTGCCTTGGCTACATGCCGTTCGTCGAGTTCGCTCTGGCGGAGCTGGCGGGCGTTCCGCGCTCGAAGGCCTGGTTGATGATCCATGACGCGGGCGCGCTGGGTCTGAAGACGATTTTCGAACGCGCCGGCCTGCCTGCGAGCATGTTCGCTGCGTTCCGCATGGCCATCGACGTCTATCACGACAGCGAGATGGACGGCGCGCCAAGCGATCGTATGCGCCATCGTCGATTGCTGATCGAACGTGTGCTGACGCGCTTCCAGGCGATCCCGAAGGCCGACCTTGAATATCTGCTCGAGAAGCTGGATGCGCTTGGCGAAGGCCGTGGCGCAGGAGTGATTGCGCCGGCCGCCTGATCGGGGCTGGAAGCTCTAGGCGTCCGAGCGCGGCGCGATCGCGAAGTGAATCCCGACCTGCGCCAGTTCGTCCGCATCGCGCCAGCGCGCGTGCTCGGCGATCAGGGCGACGCCCTCAGCGGCCGCGATCTCGACGCGTGACACCGGGATTTCCATGTTCTGCAGCGTCTGCGGGTTGAGCAGGATTGCCTCGAACGTCATGCGCGCACGGGCGCTCATCGGCGTGTGCCAGGTCTTGCGGGCGTCCAGGCCCACGCGGAAACCGCGGGCGCGAAACGCTTCCACGCGGTCCATGGCGAGATCTTCCAGCGCCGCAAGCGAGGCGTCAGCAAAGTCGATGCGGATTTCCTGGGGCAGCAGTCCGCCGCGGGCGGCGCCGGCCTCTGCAGCCATCGGCGCGTCGCGATCCGTCAGCGCGGCGAGCGGCGCACAGATCGAAATCGGGCGCGCGGTGTTGTTGGATTCGTTGGCGAGACGGGCGGTGCGCTCGATAAGCGCGCCCAGCCATTCACCCGCGCTAGTGTCGACGTTCCGGCGGCTCTCGGAATAGTTGCAGCCGAAGTCGCGGAAGCTGTCTTCGAATTCAATATCGGACTCGGTCTGGAAGCCGAAGGGCGCGCCGTCGTCGAGACGCACGACAGGCTGGAAGCGCAGGCGCGGGGCGCGGACTGGGGCTGCGACCGGTTCGTCGTTGGTGACAAGACGAAGGTGAGGAGCGCGCGGGTGGGTCATGGTTGGTTCCAGATCGCCGAATTGATTTCAGGCGATGGTTTACCAGACCATGCTTTAGGGCGGCCCAAGCCGGGGCGGCGCATTTGGTTGAAATCGGAACTGGCTTGTTAACGATCTAACCGCCAGATTTTATGGGATTTCAGGCGGCGTTATCGAGCAGGGCGAAGGACTTCTCTTCCAGCTCGTTGACGAGCAACGTGCCCACCGGATGCTCGCCGCCCTTGATCTTTCCGCTAACCATGGCGCGCACCGCATCAACGTGCGCGCGCAACAGGGCGATCGGCGGCTCAAGGTCAGGGTGTTCGTCGCTGGTCAGTTTGCAGAGCGTGTTGCAGACGCGACCGATCAGCGGATAGCCGTAGGTTGGCGCAAGGCCCTTGAGGTCATGCGAGCGCCGGTGCAACTCGGCCGTCGTCTCCTCGTCAACCGATTTTTCGAATGCTGTCCACGCGTGGGTGAGATGTTCGAGCTCTTCGACGATCCACTCGTCGAACTGCCCCGACATCTTCTCAAGCTCAGCTTCGGCGCGCGCGATCGCCTTCTGGTCGAGCGCCGGCATGGGGCCGCCAATCTTCGCTTTGAGCATGTTCGGCGGATTGATGATTTCGATGGGTTTCTGCTTGTTCACCGCCGGTCCCTTGATCGTCACGATGCTGCGAAACTGTCCCCACCGCCGCGCGCAAGTCGAGATGAGTAATGATCAAGTATTGTTAACAAATCATGTTGTCGGCGTCTGTACGCCTACAGCGAGAACTGTTCCTGCAGGATCCGTTCGTCCAGCGCCTGGCCCTCGTCGAACAACATGGTGAGGGGCTTGGATCGATCTTCCCTGACGGAAACTCTTTCGACATCGCGCACCTCCTGAGTGTCGGCGGAGGCCGCCACGCGGCGTTGCTCGGCGTCTCTGACAACGATCTCGACATGCGCGTCGTGGCGCAGCAGCGCGCCGCGCCAGCGCCGTGGGCGGAACGGCGAGATCGGCGTCAGCGCCAGAAGGTTGGCGCCGATCGGCAGGATCGGCCCGTGCGCCGAGAGGTTGTAGGCGGTCGAACCGGCAGGCGTCGCAACCAGAACGCCGTCGGCGGATAACTCGTCAAGCCGCACGCGCCCGTCGACCGAGATGTTGAGCTTTGCGGTCTGCGAGGTCTGTCGCAGCAACGAGACCTCGTTGATCGCCAGCATTTGGGCGGTGGAGCCGTCGATCCGCCGCGCGCGCATTTCGAGTGGGTAGATGACGGCGCGGACTGCGGAGTTGATCCGTTCGATCAAACCTGTCTCGGCGAACTCGTTCATCAGGAAGCCGATCGTGCCGCGGTGCATGCCGTAAACCGGCAGCCGATCGCGGAACCGGTCGCGCAGCGTTTCCAGCATCCAGCCATCGCCGCCGAGCGGGACGACGACCTCCGCCCCGTCAACCGGCGTCTGCCCGTAACGGCGGGTCAGGCGCTCCAGTGCGGCCTGCGCATCGGCGCGCGGCGAAGCGCAGAAGTGCAGTTTGGGGCGTTCGTCGCTCATGCTGTCTCCATCAGCGGGAAAGATTAGTCGGCAAAGGTGAGCTTGGCGACGTGCGTTTGGTAGCGAATGGTAGTAAACATTGGCTCAAACCGGCCTGTGACGACCCGGATCGTCACCGCAAAGGACTGTTAGGGAGAATTGAGATGGCGGATGATGTCAAACTTGCCAGCCGTGACGTGACCTGCAGCGCCGAGGAGTGGAAGGTCCGCGTCGAGCTTGCCGCGCTCTACCGTCTGGTCGCCCTGCATGGCTGGGACGACATGATCTACACCCATATCTCGGCGCGGGTGCCGGGGCCTGAGCATCACTTCCTGATCAACCCTTACGGGATGTTCTTCGACGAGATCACGGCGTCTTCGCTGGTGAAGATCGATCTCGACGGCAACATCGTCGAGCCCAGCGACTATGCGGTGAACCCGGCCGGCTTCACCATCCATTCCGCGATCCACAATGCGCGCGAGGACGCCAAATTTGTCCTGCACGTTCACGCCGACGCCGGGATCGCCGTATCCGCGATGAAGGAAGGACTGATGCCGATCAGCCAGCATGCGCTGATCGTGCTGCCGCACGTAGCCTACCATGAATACGAAGGCATCGCCCTCGACCTCGGCGAACGCGAGCGCCTGGTGGCCGATCTGGGCGACAAGCAGCTGATGATCCTGTGGAACCACGGTACGCTGTCGACCGGGGCCACGGCGGCGGATTGCTGGCAGGGCATCTTCTTCCTTGAGCGCGCCTGTCAGCAGCAGGTGATGGCGCTGGCCGGCGGCCGCGAGCACGTCCGCTTCGCGCCGGAAGCTGCGCAGGAAACCGTGCGCCAGCAGGTTGGCCGCGGCATGTCGGGCGGACTGGCGTGGCCGGGATGCCTGCGCAAGCTGGATCGCTTGTCGCCTGGCTACGACACCTGAGCGAAGATCTAAGGGGGGACGTAGACGGGGGACATGGGGGACAGTCGGTTTGGATTCACGCGCTGGGCCCTTGCGGCGGCGGCGAGTGGCGGCGCGGCGGAGAAGGCCTGCGCGGGCGCATGGACTCAGGCGCCGGGTGACCGTCTGGAAATTTCCACGGTCTCTCGCGAAACGGGCGATTTCGGCGAAACATGGAGCAGCGACCTGCACGTCGAATACGGCGTCGCTGACGGCTGGGGCGTCAGCGCCAAGATCGCCAGCCAGTTTCGCTATGGTCTGATCGAAGACGACCGCTTCACCATCGAGGCCGGGGTTCAGCGCGCCTTTCCGATTGGCGAGCGCGCATCCTTCGCGATCAAGGGCAGCGTGCTGGGCGCCGAGGCGCTGGACGGCCCTGACTGTCAGGGGCTGGGCTACGAAGCGCGAGCGGCGCTTGGCGTATCGCGGAAGGTGTTTGGGCGCGAGGCGTTTGTGAACGTCGAGACCGCACGGAGGGAGCGGTCCGATGGCTGCACACGCGGGTTGGCCGAGGTCGCGGTTGGTATGGACGTCGCGCCCAAGTGGCGGGCGCTGACCAAGGCGTGGACCGAAAGCGGTGATGGCGCGCGCACGGCGAAGGTGGAGGCAGGACTGTTCCGCGAGTTCGGGAAATACAGCGCAGGGCTCGGCTATCGCAGGGAAGTGTCTGGCGAGTTCGAAGAAAGCGGAATCGTCGTGTCGCTGTGGGGACGCTTCTAGCGGTCTACTTCGAGGATTCGATCATCAGCCAGCCGATCAGGTCGCGGCGCTGGGTTTCATCGGCGAGCCCGTCGAAGAACATGGCGCTCTGCGGCAGGTAGGAGCGGGGGTTGGCCAGCCATTCATCGACTTCCTCTGGAATCCAGAACGTCATGTCCGTGGTTTCCGCAAAAGCGTTCATCGCCGGCGAATAGGTGTGTCCCTCAAGCCCGCCGGGCACGCGGGCGAAGACGCCGTGCAGGTGCGGGCCGAGCGTGGATGGGACGGCGGGATTGACCGCATGGCAACGGACGCAGTTTTCGAATGCGGCCTCGCCCGCCGCCAGATCGGCCTCGTTCCACGGCGCGGGAAGTTCAGACACCGAGGCATAGCGCGGCGCGCCTTCGGGCCATGCAGCGGGTTCAGCTGTCGCAGCTGTTTCTGCGGGCGTTTCGCCGTCATCGCCTGCGCCACAGGCGGCGAGCGCCAGCAATGATACGGATAGGATGATCGGGAACCTGCTTTTCATGTTTGGCAGGCTAGGCTGGATCGCCGCCGAGATGCTACCCCGCTGGCGGTAATTCTGGGGACATTGCGAGGGATTAGGCAGATGGCGTTGAAGAGCTGGTCGGCGGTCGAAGCAGAAGCGGAGCGCGTGCGCGGGGTTTCGCTGAAGGCGTTGGCCGCAGGGAGCGGTTCCGGCGCTGTCTGGCGCGCGCCTTACCTTTCCGCCGACACCGGCAAGCAGCCGCTGGATGGGAAGGTGATGAGCGCGCTCGCCGCCTTCGCGGAGGAGCGCGACCTCGCCGGAAACATCGCGCGCCTGTTTGCGGGCGAGCACGTTAATTCCTCCGAAGATCGCCCGGCATTGCATTGGGCGCTGCGCGGCGGCGGTGACAAGATCCCCGCTGTCGCCGAAATGCGCGCGTCGGCTGCGAAGGCAGAAGCGTTCGCGAAAGCCGCACGAAAGGGCGAGCTGGGCTTCGAGGTCAGGACCATCCTGCATATCGGGATCGGCGGATCGGACCTTGGGCCGCGCCTGATCTGGGATGCGCTGCGCAAGTATGCATCGACGGGGCCTGACATCCGTTTCTGCGCCAACGTTGACCCGGAGGATTTTGCGGAGGCGACCGCTGGGATCGATCCGGCCACAACGCTGGCGATCGTGGTGTCGAAATCGTTCAAGACGCCGGAGACCGCGTCTAACGCTGCTCTGGCGCGCGAGTGGCTGGTGGGGGCGCTTGGCGAGGACGCCGCAAACGCGCACCTCGCAGCAGTTTCTTCCGCGCCGGACCGGGCGAAGGCGTGGGGTGCGGGTGAAGACCGGATCTTCCCGATGGATGAGGCCGTTGGCGGCCGCTACTCGGTGTGGTCGAATGTCGGCCTGTCGCTGCAGATCGCGCTCGGCCAGGATGTGTGGTCCGGATTCCTTGCTGGCGGGGCGGCGATGGACCGCCACTTCCGCGACACAGCGTTAGACGAGAATGTGCCGGCCCGGTTGGCCATGATGGATGTGTGGCTGCACACCGCGCTGGGAATTCCCAGCCGGACGGTGCTGGCCTATGCGCATCGGTTGGCGAAGCTTCCAGATTTCCTCCAGCAGCTTGAGATGGAGTCGAATGGCAAGTCGGCTGCGGACCAGCCCGGGGGACTGGTCGGTCCGACCGGGCCGCTGGTGTGGGGTTCGGTCGGCACGCTGGGACAGCACTCGTTCCACCAGTTGCTGCATCAGGGGATGCGCGAAAGCGCGATGGAGTTCGTCGTCTCGCTGGACGCTGGCGCAGGTGACAAGGAGCGGGGCCGGGCGTTGCTGGCGAACGCGTTCGCGCAGGCAGAGGCGCTGCTCGCCGGACGCTCCGCCGACGAGGCCGAAGCGCAATTGCTGGCGCAGGGCGTAAGCGCTGAGGCCGCCAAGGCGCGCGCGCCGCATATGCACATGGAAGGCGGCCGCGGCTCGACGACGATTGTGCTGGATGAATTATCGCCGGAAAGCGTTGGCGCGCTCATCGCGCTGTATGAGCACAGAACCTTTGCAGCAGGCGTGTTGTGGGGAATCAACCCCTTCGATCAGTGGGGCGTCGAGCGCGGCAAGGTGCTGGCGGAAGAGCTGGAAGGAGCGATTGCCGGCGCGGATCCCGGCGATCGCGATCCATCGACGCTGCGGCTCGTGCAGCAGGCCCGGACGGGGCACGCAGACTAGATCTGTCGGACAGGCGCCCGACCGACACCATCGGTATCTTAAAACTGTCACGAGGCTCCCGTATGGCCGGGCGTGAATACGGACCAGCAAGGGATTCGATCATGCGACTTTTCGTGGCCAGCATCTGTGGATTGGCTCTGGCGGCCTGTGAAAGCGCGCCTGTGCGCGTTGAGGACGGGATCGAGCCCAAACTGGTGCGCGCCAGCTTCGAGACCGCGCCGATGACCGGCGTAGGCGATAAGGCGGATGATCCGGTGCTTTGGGTCGACTATGAGAATCCCGCGCAGAGCCTGATCCTGGGAACCAACAAGGATGAGGGACTGCACGTTTACGATATGACCGGTGCGGAACGACAGATGCTGCCGGTTGGCCGGCTCAACAATGTCGACAAGCGCTTTGGCGTGGCCGTTGCGAGCAATGATGAAGCCAACGCGCTGAGCTGGTTCATGCAGGACAAGGACAGCGGAGAAATCCGTCATGTCGGGGATACGCCGACCGGCAAAATGGAGCCGTACGGCGTCTGCCTCGGCTCTGTGGATTTCCTCGTCGTAGCGGCGACCTACAAGGACGGCGAAGTGCAGCTGTGGAAGGCGCAGATGAACGACGCAGGCGGCGTGGACGCCGAGCTGGGCGCCAGCGTGCAGTTTGGCAGTCAGCTGGAAGGCTGTGTCTTCGACGACGCCAACCAGCGCCTCTTCGTTGGTGAGGAAGGCGTTGGTGTCTGGGCGATCAACCTGAAGGGGCCGGACGGCGAGCCTGTCTCCGTCGACACGATCGCGGCGGGCAACGGTCTGGTTGCGGATGTCGAGGGTATGTCGATCTGGGCCGGTGAGGACAATACCGGTTATCTGGTCGTATCCGCGCAGGCGGCGGATCGCTTTGTCGTTTACGACATCCAGCCGCCGTTTGCCGTTCGCGGCGTGATCCGTGTTGTCGGCGACGAAGCGGGAACCATCGACGATGTCAGCCACACGGATGGACTGGATGTGAATTCCACGCCGCTGCCGGGCTTCCCGCGCGGCGTGCTGATCGTGCAGGACGACGGCAACCCGAAATCCGGCGTTGACCAGAACTTCAAGGTCGTCGACTGGCGCGAGGTGGAGAACGCGCTGGGGCTGAACTAGCCTTCTGGCGTTCGTACGCGCACACGCGAACGCGTCGTGCGGCCCGTAGGATCGACGACGGCGACTTCATAGAAGCCTGGCGTGTCGGGTCGCCAGACGGGTTCGCCTGCAGCGTTGCGGGCCAGCGGTAGGCCTTCAACGTACCAGTCGAGCTGGCCGCGCCCTTCAGCGGCCATGACGAACGATGTGTGCCGTTCGTCCACCCACAATTCCGACTCTGAAGGCGGGAACAGGATCTGCGGCGGGGCGGCATTGGCTTCGAAAGACGCCATTGGTTGAGGCGCAGAATACCGGTCTGGTTCGTGCCGCAGGATGGGGCCGGTGGCGTTCTGCGGCAGGATGCGGGCGGCGATGTCGAACGCTTCAAACAGGATAGGTAGCGCGTCGGCCCGTCCTGTTGTGGCGGCGCGCGGCGCGCTGTCAGCGCGACCCGTCCACACCACGACGGCAAGGCCGTCGCCCACGCCCGCAGCCCATGCGTCGCGATAGCCATAGGACGTGCCCGTCTTGAAAGCGATTTCCGGCGCCTGCTGGGTGAGGCGCGCGGGCATGCGGCCCTGCGGCGTCGGCGCACGGCGCAGGATGTCGATGATCTCGGCAGCGGATTCCGGTGTCATCACCTGTAGCGGGCGCTCGGGTTTGTTTGCCTCTGGCTGGTCCGCGAGCCAGTTGAGCGGTCTGGCGCGCCCCTGATCGCCAAGTGCGGCGTAAAGAACGGCGAGATCGCGCGCGGTGAGCCCGACGCCGCCAAGCGCGACAGCGAGACCGTCGTCGTATTCGGCGGAAACCGGGAGCGCCGGGTTGGCGCCTGCGAATTCGAGAGAGGAGAGAAACCTGCGCGGACCGATAGCATCCAAAGCGGCGACGGCAGGGACGTTGAGAGAGTGCTGCAGCGCCTCGGCGATGGTGACGTCGCCCCTGAACATGCGGTCGAAATTGTCCGGCCGGTACGAGGCGAAGCGGCGCGGCGTGTCCTGGATGCGGGTCGAGGGGGCGGCGATGCCGTCGTCGAATGCGAGGCCGTAGATGAAGGGCTTGAGCGTCGATCCAGGCGAACGCTTGCGGTTGGTGAGGTCGATCCAGCCGCCCGGCGCTGCGCGATCCGCTGCGCCGACCGAGGCGAGCACGTCGCGCGTTGCGACATCGACGATGAGGAGGGCGACCTGCGAACCGTCAACGAAGTTCTCGCGCGCACGGGCCGCCAACGCCTCGGCCTCTTTCTGAAGCGCGTAATTGAGCGTGGTGGCGATGTCGCTTCCGTCGGTTCGGCCGAGCGCACGGGCGGTCTCGGCGGCGTGCCATGCGAGCGCCGGAAAGGGGCGGCGCGAAGGCGCGGGATATTCGGAAGACTCCGCGGCAAGGTCGGCGGCGAACACGCCTTCGCCGGCCAGCCGGTCGAGCACGCGTTTCCGCGCCGCAATGGCGTTCTCGGGGCGCAGGTCGGGCCGGCGCGCCTCGGGCGATTGCGGCAGGGCGATCAGCATGGCGATCTGGTCGGGAGAGAGATTTTCCGGCTCGCGTCCGAAATAGGCCCATGACGCGGCGCGCACGCCTTCAAGGTTGCCGCCATAGGGCGCCAGCGTGAGGTAGAGTTCGAGAATCTCGTCCTTGGAATAGCGCCAGCTGAGTTGCGTGGCGCGGAACGCCTCGACCAGCTTCGAACCGAGATTGCGCGGGCGCGGTTCAAGCAGGCGGGCGGTCTGCATGGTGATGGTCGAACCGCCGGAAACAATGCGCCCGGCTGAGGCGGATGAAACGGCGGCGCGGATCAGGGCGGCGGGGTCGACGCCGGGATGCGCGTAATAACGCTTGTCCTCATAGGCCAGCAGTGCGCGGATGAAAGCGGGGTCAATGGATTCGATGTCGGCCTTCAGTCGCCACTTGCCGTCGTCAACCGGGAAGGCGCGGAGCGCTGCGCCGTCGCGCGCTGTGACGACGGTGGATGTGTGGCGCGCCCGTTCCATCGGCGGCGGGAAGATGATGTCGGCGAGCGCGATGGGTGCGAGCAGCGCAAGGGCGACGAGCGCGCCCTTGCGATACCATTCCAGTGATCGCCAGTAGGAGATGAATCTGGCGGTGTGCCGCTTCATCGGTCGATCCTAGTTCCGCGCCGCAACCGTGATCTGTCGCGAGTTCGTGCGGGCGAAGACTTCCGGCCGGTACATGTCTTCGGCGACGACGCCCGGCATCGTGAAGCTGCCCGGCGTGACGGCGCGAACCATGTAGGCGACGGTCTTGCGTTCGCGGTCGCGAAGATCGAACGCGGCGACAAACCGGTCATCGCGCGCCTCGGCGACGTTCGGAACGGTGAGGTCGCCAAGGAAGGCGTAGGGACCGCTCTGCCCGGCGTCGGAGGGTTGCAGCACCGCTTCAATCTCGAACCCGGCAGGCAGGAGATCGGAGAGGATCAGCGGGGTTTCGCGTTCGGAGTTCGCCCCGGCCGAAATGGCGATGATCAGCCGGTCGCCCTGCTGGAATGCGTCGCCATCGACTGCGCGGCCCTGCGGCGTCCAGAGTTGTTTGTAGACGCCAAGACCCGAGGCGACAGGCGGCGGCGCGCTGGCGGGAGCGCCGCGAGCGATACGCGTGACCCAAAGTTGGCCGCCGCCGGCATTGGTGAAGGTCGGCTGAGCGCGCAACTCGGCGTCCGCGAGGCCGAACACGCCGCCCTGCGAGATCGTACGGGCCGGTCCCTCGACGCGGACATTGGCCGCAGTCGCCCCGTCAGACAGCGCGTTTGCGGCAAGCAGCATGAAGCCCTTTTCCTGTGTCGTCAGTCGATCGGGTTCGGGCAGGTCGCGCGAGACGCGCTGGGCGAGCCGCTCCACGCGTGCTGTGTCGTCAACCTCGGCGGCGAGCGCGAGCACGCCGGCCAGATCGCGGCGGGTTGTCTGGTAGTAATCGCCGCGGTTGTCGTAGCCGAGCGCGTTTTCAGCCTGATCGAAACTGGACTTCGACCGGGCGTTATCGCCGATCATGTGCAGCGCGGCGCCGATATGGGCGCGCGCGAGCGGGTCCGGGATACGCGACATGCGCTCGTCGTGCAGGTAGCGCAGCCGCGCGCGGTCCATACGACCGGCGCGGGCCAGCACATAGGCTGCATAGGCGATCGAACGGTCCATCAGGCGCTGTTCGGTATCGGTGTTCCAGCGCGATTCCCAGACGTCGAAATTGTAGCCCGTGCCATAGCGGCTTTCGCGGATGGCGAAGGTTTCCAGCGCATCATAGGCGCGGTCCATTGCAGCGTCTGGAACGACATAGCCAGCGGCTTTCGCGCGCGCGAGGAAGTCGGTTGCGTAGGCCCCGAGCCACGGCGTGGCGTTGCGGTCGCCCGTGCGCCAGAGGCCGATGGCGCCGTCACCGCCCTGCCGGTTGAGGATGGTGGAGACGGCTTCCTGCACATTGGTGCGGATTTCAGCATCGGTCTGGCGCCCGGCCAGCATCGCCATCTGGTTGGCGTATAACAGCGGCATGGCGCGGGACGTGATCTGCTCGGTGCAGCCATAAGGATAGCGGTCGAGCGAGTCGAACAGCGCTGCGGCGTCCATCGGGATCGGCGAGAACGAGACCTGCACATCTCCGGAGCCGGGAACGAACGAGGCCAGCATGTCTGACGCAGGCGTGTAGGTTGCGCCCGGGGCCAGCGTGCGGCGTTCGACATAGCTGGCGGGCAGCCATGCCGATCGCGTCTCGATCGGATAGGAGCGGGTGACGGCGAAGGCGCCAGGACCGCTCACGGCAAGTTCGAGCTCGGAAACCCCGGTCGAGGAGGCCGAGACCTGCGCCGTGAGATCGCGCCGCTGGCCCTGCGCCAAGGTAGCGGAGAGGTTCTGCGCCGGAGCAGCGACGGGACCGGATGCGTCGAAGTTGACCCGGTACTGGCCGGCCTGACCTTCGACATTGTCCATAGTCACGGTGGCCTGGGCGGTGTCGCCCGGCGACAGGAAACGCGGCAGGATCATTTCCGCCGTCACCTGATCGCGCACCGTGACGGGTTCTGACGCAGAGCCCAAGCCGCTTTCGGAGAAGGCGACCGCCATCACGCGCAACTCGCCGTTGAAGTCGGGAACGTCGAGCGTGACGGTGGCGTGGCCGTTACGGTCGAGCTGGACGGGCTCGGAGAACAGCGCGACGGATTTGGTCGGTACGACCGACAGGCCCGCGCCGCCGATCTGGTCGCCGCCGGTGCGCAGCGCGGACGCGGCGCCCTGGTTGGGGTCGAGCAGGCGGCCGTAATCGTCGCGCAGCGCGACGCCGAGGCGACGCTTGCCGAAGAAATAGTCGACTGGATCCGGGCTGTCATAGCCGGTCAGCATCAGGATGCCTTCATCGACCGCGGCTACTGTGACGAACGTGTCTTCGCGCACCGGGCCGGACGAGGCGTCGATGGTGATCTCCATCGGTCCGCGCGGGCGCTGCACTTCGGGCAGGCCGAGCGACATTTCGAACGTGCGCGGTGCCATGTCGACGGCGACGTGGGCGACGCCGACAGCGCGGCGCGGCACGGGGCGGTCAACCGGATCGCGCGGCGTGTAGACGCTGGCCATGACATAGACGCCGGCGCCCCAGTCACGCGTCACCGGCAGCGAGATGCGCGAGCCTTCGGCTTTCACCGAGACAATGCGGGTTTCGATGACGTTCTCTGCGGCGACGACGATTTCCGCTTCGCCGTCATAGGGCGGCATGATGCCGATCTGGATGTTCGAGCCGGGTGCGGGAAGCGTGTCGGGCATGGTCAGGCGAACGCGGTCGGGCGCTTCGACGCCATCCTGTGGCGCGCCGCCCCAGCCGGCCCAGAAGCCGTAGGAGGCTTCCGCACCCGTCGAGGCTTCGGTGAGGATGAGTTCATAGTCGCCCCAGTCGAGTTCGCGCGTGGCGATGGCGGCGGGTTCCGCAGCCGTCATTCGGGCCGAGCCTTCATCGACCTCGATCACTTCGCGCGAGCGGCGCCATTGCCAGTCGCCGCCGCCGGAGCGGTACCAGTCGTACTTCCAGTCGATGCGCACGAGGCGCCAGTTGACCGTGCCGGCCAGCGTCTGGCCGTTGCGGTCGACTGTGATCACATCGAAGCGGGCGGACTGGCCTTCTGCGGCGGAGTCCTCGAATGCGGGTTTAACCGCGAGGTAGCGATCGTTTGGCCGATAGGGGATGCGAACATCGTCGCGCACCGCGCGCCCGCCTGGCTCGATCGCGCTGACGACGGTACGGATGCGCAGCGGTTTGGAGGATAACTGCGATACCTCGCGCGTATCCAGCATCAGATTGGCTGCGCCGGAGCCGTCCGTGGTCGCTTCATCCAGCAGCCAGGTCTGTTCGCGGAAGCTCTCGTCGTGACGCCCGAACTGGTAACCTGCATGGGCCGGGAAGGGGTTGGGCGCGGTTTCCACGCGGACCTCGCCTTCGACCGGCAGGCCTGCGCCGGGCGCGCCATACAGGAAGCGTACATCGGTGGCGATGGCGCGCTGCTGGTTGCGTCCGAGCGGCGTTTGGTCGTCGGCTTCCAGTTCAAGAGCGATGCGTTGCGGGACGAAGTCCTCGACCGAGAAGCGCGTCGAGCCGACCACGCCGATGCCGTCGACTTCGGCCGTCAGCCGCCAGTCGCCACGCGCGGCGGATTTCGACAGCGAAATGTCGTGACGAACCGAACCGGCATTGGGGGCGTCATCAAAACGCAGGCGCTCGACCTCGATCCCGTTGGGGCCATAGAGAACGAGCGCGCCGGAACGGTTCTCGATTGCGCGCGCTTTCGCGTCTCGGATCAGGGCTGTCGCGTGTACGGTTTCGCCGGGGCGGAAGATGTCGCGGTCGAGATAGACGTAGGCGTCGGCCTCGCCGGCGGGCGAGCGACCGCCGATATCGCGCTCGGACAGGTCGACAGGTGACCGGTTGAGATCGAGCACGGCGAAATCGCCGTTGGGGCCGTAAGCGAACACGAGACGCGGGCGCATCGGGCCCTCGCCGCGAAGCGCGGCGGCGGGGAACCTCACCTGGCCGTTTGCGGTGCTTTCACCGCGAGCGAGGATCTCGTTGTTGGCGGCGATCAGCTCGAGACGAACATTGCGCACAGGCTTGGCCGACTGAAGCGAGCGGACCGTGGCGGACAGGCCGTCGGCGCCGGTATAGGTCGTCAGCGCCAGGTCGGTGATCACCAGCCAGCGCTTGGCGCGCGCATCGTTGTCGGGAATGTCGCCGGAAGCGTCCAGCTGGTTCAGTTCCACGAAATACGCGCCCGGTTGCAGGCGCGGGATGGCCTCGGCGATCGGGAAGACGGTGGTCGTCGCCGCATTCGGCGAACCGGGCGTATCCATCTCTGCTTCAAAAACGGGTTCGAGCAGTTCGGAGGGATCCGAGCCCCATTCCATGTAGCCATAACCGCCGGCGGGTGCGGAGAAACCGCTGGTGATCGACTTGAACGCCAGCGATCGGTCGGTGACGCGGCTGATCTTCACGCGCACGGCGTCGACATTGACGGTTTCCAGCGCAAGGCCGTCGGCTTCGATGCGCGGCAGGAGTTGATCGAGGGCGATGACTTCGCGATTGAAGTAGATCGTGCCGTCGAGTCGGATGCTGATGGTCACGGCGGGGGCGGGCTCCGCGACCTGCCCCGCAGCGTAGGACTGTAGGTTCATCGGCAATAGCTCCGCGCGGACCATGAGCACCATCGCGTAGATGAAGAACGTCAGCAGCAGGAAGATCACGTCGATCAGCGGCATGATCTCGATGCGAAAATCGTGGGCGTTGCGTC
>JBHIWT010000059.1:0-18220 GCA_041987265.1 Hyphomonadaceae bacterium | reverse complement strand
AACTGGCTCTCCCGCCGCGCGCGCAGCGTCGATGGCTTCGGCCTCGCTCAGCGCATCCGGATTGAGCGCCAGCACTGCGTTCAGCTCGGGCCCGGCGTCATCCACCGCAGCGATCCGGTCCAGATAATAGCGCACCGCGGCGGCTGATCCGGCGTCGAACGTCCCCATCGCAGGCGGATCAACCGCCAAAGTCGCCTTCGGAGTTTCGACCGTGGAAGGGCCGCCACATGCCGCCAGCGCCATAGCGGCCAGTACGGATGCTCTCCAAAGGCGATTCGTCATGTCCACAAGCCTCCCGCCGCCCATAAACCTTTGACATTTGAGCATCCCCACCGCCGCCCGTATAGTCGCCGACGCGAATCCGGTTCACGGCGCGCTCGCAATGCGTGCAATCAAGGGGACATCCATGGCCGATCTGTTCATTTCCTATGCTCGGGAAGACAAGCCGCGCGCCGAGGCGCTGGCCAAAGCGCTCTCCGGACTCGGCTATGATGTGTTCTGGGATTCCGAAATCCCGCCCGGCAAATCCTGGGCGGACTACCTCGAAGGCAAGCTGCGCCAATGCAAGGCGATGCTGGTCCTGTGGTCCAACCAGTCGGTTGGCTCGCAATGGGTGCGTGAAGAAGCACGCGTCGGGCGCGACGCCGGCAAGCTGATTCCGGTCCTGCTCGACAACGCCTCGCCGCCCTTCGGCTTCGGCGAGGTCCAGGCCGCAAACCTGACGACCTGGCAGGGCGAGGCCGATCACGCCGACTGGAAACGCCTGCTCGGCGCGATCGAACAACTCACCGGCCAAGGCGCCGAAGCCGGCGCGGCGATCTCGCCGCAGGCCACGCCCCAGGCGACCGCGCCGCAGCCAGCCGAGCCCCAGCCTGCAGCCGGGTTCCAGTCACAACAACCGCCCCCACAGCAGTCGCAATGGAACGCGGGTCAAACTTTCGCGGCCCAGCCCGGCGGCGCTGCAGCCTCCGGATCATTGTCCTTCATGGACGCGGTGAAGAAATGTCTGTCCAAATACGTCGACGGCAAGGGAAGGGCGGGCAAGGCGGAATTCTGGTGGTTCGTCCTCTTCTCGGTCATCATCGGCCTCTGCGCCGGCTTCCTCGACGCCATGCTCTTCACTGACGGCTGGACCGGCGAAGTCATTCCCGTGATCACACTCGTCGTCGGCCTGATCCTGCTCGCCCCGTCGATCTCCGTCGCATCCCGCCGGCTGCACGACGCGGGTCAGACCGGCTGGCTCGCCGCGCTGATGGTCATCCCCTATCTCGGTTTCGTCTGGGCGATCGTCGTCGGGCTGATGCCGGGCAAGCCGGAAACCAACCAGTACGGCCCGCCTGTCAGCTAGCGTCTGTCGAGAAAGACGGTCGCGCGCAGTTTGCGCCTAGGCCGCGTGCGATCGCTGGAAGGCGAGAAGCTTTTCCGCCAGCCATTGCGGCTGTTCCAGCGGCAGCATGTGTCCCGCATCCTGCGCCACCGCGAGATCGCTTCCCGGTATCAGGTCGTGCATCTCTTCGATCTCGGCACGCCTCACAAGCCGGTCGCCGTCCGCAGCCACCAGCAGCAGCGGGCATGAGATCTCACGCAGCCGTCCCATCAGTGATGCGCGCTCGCTCGTCTCGCGCATCTGGGCCAGCAATACCTCCTGTCCAAGGTCGCGATCCATCGCGCGTATGACGTCGACGACGGCAGGATCATTCTGGTGCGACGGGTGAACGAACTGGTTGATGCGTGCGGTCGAAATCCCGCGGTATTCATGCGTCTCGAGGAAGGCGATGACTTTCCTGCGGTCCGCTTTTTCCGTTTCGGAGAGGCCATAGGCTGACGAGCAGATCACGATCAGTGAGCGGACACGCTCCGGATAGTCCAGCGTATAGGACAGCGCCGCATATCCGCCCATTGAGAATCCGATGAGGTCCAGCGGACCCGTGGCGGCCGCTTCGTCGAAGGCGACGCGGATATCAGATTGTGTGCGTTGCAACTCGACCGGAATGTAGCCGGGCGAGGCCAGTCCCATCTCCTCCCACACACGCCGCCACACCCGGCGATCGCACATGGTTCCGGGAACGAAGGTCAGCATCGCGTGATCCGTCGTTTGTCAGACCGACCCGAAAGGGGTCTTGGCGCCGCCTAACCGTTCTCGCGCCGCGACAGGAACGCCAGACGTTCGAACAGCTGTACGTCCTGCTCGTTCTTCAACAATGCGCCGTGCAGGGGAGGGACCAGCTTGTTCGGGTTCTGCTCGCGCAGTGCGGTCGGATCGATGTCTTCGGACATCAACAGTTTCAGCCAGTCCAGCAATTCGGACGTCGACGGCTTCTTCTTCAGGCCCGGCACATCCCGCATCTGGTAAAAAGTCTTCAGCGCTTCGGAGACCAGTCGCTTCTTGATGCCGGGGAAGTGCACGTCGACGATCGAGCTCATCGTCTCGTCATCCGGGAACTTGATGTAGTGGAAGAAGCAACGGCGCAGGAAGGCGTCCGGCAATTCCTTTTCATTGTTCGAAGTGATGATCACGACCGGGCGCTGCTCGGCCTTGATCGTCTGGCCTGTCTCGTAGACGAAGAATTCCATCCGATCGAGTTCCTGCAGAAGGTCGTTCGGGAACTCGATATCCGCCTTGTCGATCTCGTCGATCAGCAGCACCGGACGCTTGTTCGCTTCGAACGCTTCCCAGAGCTTGCCCTTCTTGATGTAGTTCGAGATATCGCGCGCGCGCTCTTCACCGAGCTGCCCGTCGCGCAGCCGCGCCACCGCGTCGTACTCATAAAGACCCTGGTGCGCCTTGGTCGTCGATTTGATGTGCCACTCGATGATCTCCATATCGAGCGCCCGCGCGACTTCCAGCGCCAGCATGGTCTTGCCGGTGCCGGGCTCGCCCTTCACGAGCAACGGACGCTCAAGGGCGATCGCCGCATTCACCGCCACACGCAGGTCGTCGGTCGCGACATAATCCTTGGTGCCCTCGAAACGCTTCACATCACTCATATAGACGACTCCCCGCAGGTTAGGCTCTGTGGCCGGCAGATGGCCTGACGACCCGGTAAAGCAGATTTCGAACGTGAAGGGAAACCCGCACCGGCGCTATGGCCGCAGCAGCTAGGGTTGCGTCACGTCGCAAACCGCCCGATCAAGGCGGGCGAAGGCCGGTGCGGTCGTTCCGTCCGGCGATGCGAGACCCGCCATGCCGCTGAAACTCTCACTCAAACCGTCAGAGCGATTCGTCATCAACGGCGCAGTCCTCCAGAACGGCGACCGGCGCTCGGTCCTGCTGCTGCAGAACAAGGCGTCGATCCTGCGCGAGAAGGACATCATCCAGCCTGAAAACGTCGATACCCCCGGAAAACACATCTATTTTCCGATTCAGATGATGTACCTCGAACCGCATGCCGCAGGCGGGCATTACGATGAATTTGTCCTGCGCATGAGCGAATTCATGAATGTTATCCAATCTCCGGACATTCTTAAGGAGTGCGTGGCTATCTCTCGCGATGTCATGGCGGCGGACTACTACAAGGCTCTCACCCGCTGCCGGAAACTGCTGACCTACGAAGAGGGACTGCTCGCAAATGTCGGTGACGGCTTACCAGAAGGCGGCTCAGAAGACTGAATCCCCCCGCCAGACCGAGCTACGCGCTTTCGCTCAGGCGACACGCGATCTGATCGCGGCGGCCCAGCTGCCGAAAACCGAGATCGGCCAGCGCGCCGAAGCCCTTTCCAGAAACCGACGACTGTGGACGCTGCTGGCATCCGATTGCGCCGCGGAAGGCAACAACCTGCCGCAGGCTCTGCGCGCCCAGATCATCTCGCTTTCCCTGTTCGTCGACCGGCAATCGCGCGCGGTCATTCGCGAAGATGAATCCTTTGATGTGCTGATCGAGATTAACCGGACGATCATGGAAGGTCTCACCGGCAACGCCCAGGTCGCGGCGGGCTAACGCCCGAACGACGGGCGAAAACGGGGGATGAGAGGGGGGACGCACCGGCGATGGGTCGTGTGTTCCCGTCGCGCGAAAATATTACAAAACTGCACGATATGTTAACCGCGCTCCGGCATGGTCCGCCCACGCGGCGCTGAATGCGCCGTCGCCGATCAAAATGATCGGCAGGTAAACCAGAATGGAGACGACCCGATCATGCTTAGCGTGAACTCGAACTATGGCGCTTCGATTGCCCTGCAATCCCTCAACGCCACCAACAAAGAACTCAACACAGTCCAGAACCGCATCAACACCGGCTTCAAGGTGGCTTCAGCCCGTGACAACGGCGCTGTTTTCGCCATCGCCGAAGGCCAGCGTGCGCGTACGGTCGCCATTTCTTCGGTCACCGACGGCATTTCGCGCGCCAATTCGGCGATCGATGTCGCTCTGGCTGCTGGTGAGTCCATCGGCAAGATCCTGCAGGACATGAAAGCCAAGGCGGTTTCCGCTCAGGCCGACGACCTGACCACGGATCAACGCAACGCGATCCAGGCTGACTTCGACGCCCTGCGTTCGCAGATCGACCAAATCGCCAACTCCGCCCAGTTCAACGGTCTGAACCTGGTTGCCGCCGGCGGCGCCAACCTTTCGGTTCTGATGTCGGACATCGCCAGCGGCACGACGGGTCGTCAGGTCACCTCGACCGCGATCACCGGTTATGTTCCTGGCCTGTCGAGCTACATCGTTGACGCGACTTCGGGCGTTACGGCTGCTGACGACACGACGTTCAACCTGAACGGCGTCGCCATCGGTACGGTCGACGTCACCGCGACGATGACCGTCCAGCAATACCTCGACGAGGTGAGCACGGCGACGGGCGGCCGCGTGACCGCTTCTTACGACCAGTCGACGGGTACCTTCACCTACGTTGCTGAAGAAGCTGTCGTCGGCACGAACGAACTGACGGTCACGACCCCGGGCACCAACCGCGCCTGGCTCGGTCAGGGTGTCGCCGCTGCCGCCGTTACAGGCGCTGCGACGACCACCACGATCACCAACCGCGACTTCACGGTTGGCGGCGCTGGCGCTCTGGCGACCGTTTCGGGTGCGGCCAGCTTGCTGGCGACGTCCGGTTCGGCACTGACCACGGCAGGCAACATCGACACGGCGATCACGGCTCTCAACAGCCAGCTCGCCACGATGGGTTCGCAAGCCAAGGCCCTGGACGTCCAGGCCGAGTTCATGGCGAAACTCAACGACGTTGTCGAACAGGGGATTTCGAACCTCGTCGACGCCGACCTCGCGAAGGAATCGGCCCGTCTCCAGTCGCTGCAGATCAAGCAGCAGCTGGGCGCGCAGGCCCTTTCGATCGCGAATCAGGCGCCGCAGCTGGTTCTCTCCTTCTTCCGCTAATCCAGGCTGGGCCGGGCGCTTCGGCGTCCGGCTCTCCTGTCTAATCCCTTCCCGGAACGTGCGCAGTATGCGCGCGTTCAGGCTGGGGGGCTGGTGGGACGCGGGGTGGATCTTGAAGGTCCGCCCCGAGCCCGTCTCAACTGGGCGGCAGTACATTATGACCGGGCAGGAATTGCCGCGCCGAGCAGGTTTTGCCGGGCGCGGCGC
The DNA here is from genome assembly GCA_041987265.1 of Hyphomonadaceae bacterium. Lineage (GTDB taxonomy): Bacteria > Pseudomonadota > Alphaproteobacteria > Caulobacterales > Hyphomonadaceae > IH12. Next base: position 12,680 of record JBHIWT010000059.1, on the reverse strand, counting down.
GATGCGTTCTGGCGTCCGTTAACCAGATAAGCCCATATTTCAGGGCGTTTTTCCGTTTCTCTTAACTGTTTCAAACTGGCACGCCGCTTGAAACAGCGTCTGCAACCCTACGCCCGCATTGGGCGCGCAGACTTGATGAGAGAAGCGGAGTTGATCCGATGCTGAGCGTAAACACCAATTACAGCGCAATGGTCGCGCTGCAGAACCTCAACATGACCAACTCGGAGCTGGAGAGCGTCCAGAACCGCATCAATACCGGCTTCAAGGTTGGTTCAGCCAAGGATAACGGCGCGGTCTTCGCGATCGCCGAAGGGCAGCGGGCGAGATTGAACGCCTTGGCCTCGGTCACCGACGGTCTCAACCGGGCCACCTCGGCGATCGACGTTGCGCTCTCAGCCGGTGAATCGATCGGCAAGATCCTGCAGGACATGAAAGCCAAGGCGGTTTCCGCTCAGGCCGACGACCTGACCACCGAACAACGCCAGGCCATTCAGGCCGACTATGACGCCCTGCGCGCCCAGATCGACCAGATCGCCAACTCGGCCCAGTTCAACGGCCTGAACCTCGTCGCCGCCGGCGGTTCGAGCCTTCCGGTCCTGATGTCCGACCTGTCGACCGGCACGGTCGGCCGCTCGGTCACCGCTACGGCGATCACCGGCTACGCGCCGGGCCTGTCGAGCTACATCGTTGACGCGACTTCAGGCGTTACGGCTGCTGACGACACGACGTTCAACCTGAACGGCGTCGCCATCGGTACGGTCGACGTCACCGCCACCATGACGGTGCAACAATACATCGACGAGGTGAGCACGGCCACGGGCGGTCGGGTCACCGCGTCCTACGACCAGTCGACCGGCACGTTCACCTACGTCGCCCCGGAAGCGGTCGTCGGCACCAACGAACTGACTGTCACGACGCCGGGCACCACGCGCGCATGGCTCGGCCATGGCGTCGCCGCCGCGGCCGTTACCGGCTCTTCGGTCACCACCACCATCGCCGACCTCGACTTCACGGTCGGTGGAGCGGGCGCGCTGTCCACGGTTTCCGGCGCCGCCAACCTGCTGTCGACGGCCGGTTCGGCGCTGACGGTTGCGGGCGATCTGGAAGCGGCGATCATCACGCTCAACGTCCAGATGGCCAGCATGGGTTCGCAGGCCAAGGCGCTCGACATCCAGCACAACTTCCTCATCTCGCTGTCCGATACGGTCGAGAAGGGTATCGGCAACCTCGTCGATGCGGATCTCGCGAAGGAAAGCGCCAAGCTCCAGTCGCTGCAGATCAAGCAGCAGCTTGGCGCCCAGGCGCTCTCGATCGCCAACCAGTCGCCGCAAGTTCTCCTGTCGCTGTTCCAGTAGCGTAGAGTTGGGCGGCCCGGGACAGGACGGGCCGCCGACCCTCGCCAGCCGGCGAAACCTTCCGTTAACTAACCATAAAGAAGACTGAACCCGTGAGATTGGACGATTCGCGTATGTCGCGCGGACGTCTGCGGAGACGGGAATGGTCGACGGCATCAACAATGCGACCGGTGTGCTCAGCGCGCTGAGGCAGCTGCAAAGCGCCAGCGCCAGCCTTTCCGAATCCGAAACCCGCACAGCTTCCGGCCTGCGTATCCGCCAGGCGCGCGACGGCGCCGCAGACTACAAGACCGCCGCGACGATGACGAACGACATGGGCGCCTTGCGGGCCGTCACCATGTCGCTCGGTCGCGCCGAGGCAATCTCCGATACCGCGATCGCGGCCGCTGAGCAGGTCTCGAAACTGCTGATCGAGATGAAGGCGAACGCCGTCGCCGCTTCATCCGGCGATCTGACCGAAGACCAGCGCGCGGCCTATGCCGACCTGTTCGAACAGAACAAGGAACAGCTGGTCACCTTCATACGCTCGGCCTCGTTCGATGATTCCAACACGCTCGACGGGTCCAAGCCGAACGGCGTGACCTTCCTCGCCGATGCAGAAGCCTCCCAGCAGCTCACGCTGAAGGGCCGCAACTTCCTCCCCGGCGGCGGTATCAACATGCTCGCCGACGATATCACGTTCGATACGGTCGGATCGGCGCAACAGGCGATCGCCGCGATCGAACAATCGATCACCAATGTCGGTGAGGAACTCGCCGACATGGTCGCAGAAAACCGGCGCATCCGCGCGCAGGTCAGCTTTGTCTCGAAACTTGCAGACGCGCTCGCCGCCGGGGTGGGGCGCCTGGTCGACGCCGACCTCGCCAAGGAAAGTGCGCTGATCCAGGCTCTTCAGGTCAAACAGGCGCTGACGACCGAGGCGCTCAACATCGCCAACAACGCACCGCAATCCCTGCTGGCGCTGTTCCGCTCCTGATACGTCTTCTCTGGCTTGGAATCTCGGCTGACCGCGCCGCGCGCGATCAGGCCGATACCATTTCTTCCAGTTGGTAGACGGCGCTTCGGCGCTGTGGCGATGCGCGACGGATGGACTTGAACAGCACATTGCCGGCTGTCAGAACCAGCAACAGCATGCACAACGCCAGAACAGCAGCCTGCGCCATCAGGGCTGGCGTCCATTCGATTACGGTGCGAGCCGAATCCAGCAGCCGCGAAGGTTCGTTCACCGCTAGCGCCACCGCCTTATCCCCGCCCGCCCGGCTGACCAGCCGCGCCCGCCGCAGGTCGGAAGAATTCTGCACCAGTGAAAGAATGGTGACGGCAGACATTGGTGATGTCTCACGAGAGATGTCGTGGATCAGCCGCAGGTCGGAGAACAGGACTTCCAGCGCCTCGGGATCAGCGCTGGACCGGAACACATCTTCCAGAATGCCCGGCCCGTCCGTGACGTAGCCGAATTCGTGTTGCAACTGCGCGCCAAGCATCCGCTTAAGGCGCTGCGGCGGCGCCGCCAGATACAGTTTGCGTTGCAGGTATTCGACAAACTCCGGATCAAGGCTCTGCGCGCGGTTGGCGGAAAGCGCGATCGACGCCCCGTCGCGCGCTGCGTCGTCAGCGAGGATCAGTCCAACGCCCGACAGAACAAACGCAAACTCGTCTATGCGCCCATTGCGCGTCCACCTTGCCGCCTGCAGCGACAGGTCCCGAAGATCTCCGAGCACTGAAAAGCGCGACTCGCCCGACATGGCGACATCGGGGGCGAAGACGAAACCCTCGTCCGTGGCGGAGGCCTCTTCGTCGGCAGGCAGTTCCGCCTCTTCAAACTGAGCGATCAGCGGTGCGGATTTTCGATTGTATGCAGTTTGCAGATCGTCCGGCAGATAGGAGAGGGCGGCGTTGACCGCCACGCTCGGCCCGCCGCCGTCGGCCACCGCGATCCGCGCCTCAAGTGATTGAGCCTCCTCGGCCGACAACATCTGCGGCGCAGCCAGCAGCAGTCCGCGCACAGCCGTCATGTCGCCGGCCTCAAGTTCGGCCCCGACAAACTGCGCCCACACATCACGGTTCTGTCCGCCTGCGCGCCGGGCCATCCGCTCGAAACGGGAATCGATCGCCGCCCGGGTTGCTGCTACCGACTCTTCAGATGCGTTCGCCTGCAGATGCTCGTCGCCATACGCGGTCAGCAATGTCCGCGCGGCGACAAATGGCGAAATGCAGATGAGCACGTTGAACGCCAGCGCAGCGTACGCGGCGAACGGGGCTCTCCGCTTTGGTCGGCGATACATTCAGCAGGCGCCCGTCATGTTGTTCCGGCCCGAGCCAGTCATCTATCTGGTCGTATGGCGTCGTTACTCGCCCCCCACCCGACTTGTTCGGCGCCGCGCAGCCAAGATCAAGTGGAAGTTGCCGTCACCGGCGCAAATCGCGCAGGTCCGCCTGTGTTTTTTCCGTAATGAAGCCCCTGCCGGCCACGAAACGCAGCAAAAATGCCGGTTCAGGCCTTCGCGTCGACTGCAACGCCGCCAGCGCGAGCCGGTCCGCCGGACCGCGCGGATCCGGATGCGCCATAGCCGTCAGGCGCTTTGCGCACCCTTGCGACCTCGGCCGCGATCGACTGGACCAGCCCCTCTGTCACGCTCCGTCGCGCCGCCAGCGACGCTGCATGCGTCTCCAGTTTCTCCGCCAGCTCCCCCGAAATCTTGCCGAGCTCTTCCTTCGCCGTCCGGTCCGCGCCAGACAGCAGATCCGGGTGAGCGCGAACGCGCTCCACTTCCAGCCGCCAGCTATGCACCAGCCGCTCCTTCTCCTGCGCATCGGCGTTCGCGCCGTCCAGGCGGTTGGCTTTCATGGCGGCGATCTCAGCATCCACCAGGTTCGAGATCCGGCGCGCCATGTCGATCATCTGCCGGGCGAGTTCGTTGGGATTAGCCGCGTCTATCATTTTTCCAGTCCCTGAAGGCGCAAGATTTCAGACAACACCGCATCGGCGATCCCTACGCCGCCGGATGCAGAAATCGATTCCGCATAGCGCTCCAGCAACATCGGCCGGAACACTTCCTCGGCGTTGCCGCCGCCGAACGGCCCGTCGGTTTCGATCCCGGCGAACATCGGCTGCAGCATCTCGGCGAGAAACATCTTCTCGAATTCCTGCGCGATGCGCTCAGCCTCGGCGCGCGAGTTCACGCCCGCGACGCGCGCCGACATCTCATCGGTCCGGTTCGCATGCGGGTTGATCGGGGGCAGGGGGATCGAAAGGTCGGTCATCACATCAGCTCGATTTCAGCCTGCAATGCGCCCGCAGCCTTCAACGCCTGCAGGATCGAAATCAGATCACGCGGACTGACGCCGAGCGCATTGAGCCCGGTCACCAATTCGCTCAGCGGCACCCCGCCGCCGCCGATGATCGCAAGGTCGGCGGTATCTTCCGCCACGCCGATATCAGTCTGCGGCACAACCACCGTGTCGCCGCCGCCAAACGCATTCGGCTGGCTCACCGCCGGCGTCTCCTGCACCTGGATCGTCAGGTTGCCCTGTGCAATCGCCACCGTGGAGACGCGGACATTGTCGCCCATCACCACCACGCCGGTGGTTTCATTGATCACGATGCGCGCCGGCTGGTCCGGTTCGATCTGCAACAGTTCGACTTCCGAGATCAGCGAGGACATGTCCTGAAACGCTTCCGGCCGGTTGAGACGCACCGTCGCCGGGTCGGAAGCGAACGCGATCTGCAGACCGATAAAGGAGTTGATGGCGCCGGCGATCCGCCGCGCCGTCGTGAAGTCCGGATTGCGCAGCGCCAGCCGCACCTCGTTCTGCGCCGCGAGATCAAAGCCCAGCTCGCGCTCGATCAGCGCGCCGTTGGGGATTCTGCCCGATGTCGGAATATTGCGTGTCAGCGACGTGCCGCTCGCGCCGCCGGCGGTGAACGCGCCAACCGCTACCGATCCCTGCGCCACGGCGTACACCTGACCGTCTGCGCCCATCAGCGGCGTCGCTACCAGCACGCCGCCCTCCAGGCTGTCGCTGTCGCAAAGCGCGGACACGGTGACGTCGATCCGGCTGCCATTGGTTGAGAACGGCGGCAGGTTTGCGGTGACCATCACGGCCGCCGCGTTGGCGGTGTTGAGATTGGCGTTGCGTGTATTGACGCCGAGGCGTTCCATCATCGCCTCAAGGCTCTGCCGCGTGAACGCGCAGTTCCGCAGGCTGTCGCCCGTGCCGTTGACGCCGACCACCAGGCCATAGCCCAGCAGCTGGTTTTCCCGCACGCCTTCGATGTCGACGATGTCCTTCAACCGCGTCGCAGCCGACGCCGGCAGGAAGGCGACGGCCGCCCCTAGAACAACACTGCAGAGAAGTCGCGTAACGCGCATGGGAATCCGGCGAGCAAAAGGGTGAAGTCGACCATTCTGGCCGCACGGCATTCGAATCCCAGCTTGCCGCCCCAATCCGAAACAAACGCTTAACCCGGGGCTGCAGCGCTCCTGCCGGGCGCGACGGCTTAATGCGGCGTTAACCGGTGCGGCAAACGCTGGGACCTCAGGAGAATTGCGCCCCAATGAAGGTCGGATCGTCCTCTTCAGCAAGCGGAACCCGCAAGTCCGGCGGCCCCGGCAAGGCGGCGCCCGGCTTCCGCATTGATGCGCCCGCCGCTGGCGGCGAGACCGCTCGGGCGGCCGCCGCGACAGGGGCGGCGGGGGTCACCGCTGTCGGCGCCATTCTGGCCCTGCAGGATGCAACCAGCGCTGAAGCGCGCCCGCGCGCCCTGCGCAAGGGCCGGCGCCTGCTGGACGCCCTTGATCGCCTCCAGGTCGCGCTTCTGGGGGAGGGGCCGACTTCCGGCCACCTTGCGCTGTTGCGCCGGGCGCTTGCCGAGGAACGGCTCCCGTCGGGCGATTCCGGCCTCGATGAAGTGCTCGACTGGGCCGAAGTCCGGGTGGCTGTTGAAGCCGCCAAACTGGAGCGGGCCGGCAAGGCTGCTTGACCCTACGCACATTGCTGCGCCGCAGCATCACGAATGAGTTCCCTCATTCTCCCGTGATTTCATTGCGATTCCGGCCACTGGGACCAATTTTTGCAAAAAAAACAGGTGCGAGTGGATGGCATGGCAATCATGGACGCCTATCTCCCACTCCGTTATATAGCCCGCGCGCAAGGCGGGGGGTGTATGGCCCCGCGCCGCATATTGGAGGGATCTGAATGACGACGACCAAGGCGAAGGCCCGGACGACGTCGCGGACATCCAGCCGTTCCACGGCGAAGTCTGGTACACGTTCAGCAACAAAAACCGCAACGAAGTCAGCCGCAAAAGCGCCTGCGAAGTCCCGGGCGAAGACGCCGGCAAAGACTGCCGCCAAGTCAGCGGCCAAGACTGCCTCGAAACCTGCCGCAAAGACCGCTGCGAAATCGCGCGCCAAGTCAGCTGCGAAGACGACCAACAGCTCCCCGGCGCTCAGCAAGAATTACCGGCCGAGCGACAAAGAACCCTACATGGGCAAGAAGCAGCTCAAGTACTTCAAGGAGAAGCTGATCGCGATGAAGGAGGACATCCTCCACATGAACCGCGAGACGCTCATGGAAATGCAGGAAAACGTCGCCCCGATCCCCGACATCGTCGACCGGGCGTCTTCAGAAGCCGATCGGGCGCTGGAACTGCGCACCCGTGATCGCCAGCGCAAGCACATCTCCAAGATCGACGCCGCCATCCGCCGTATCGATGACGGCGAGTACGGCTATTGCGACGAGACCGGCGAACCAATCGGTCTCAAGCGGCTCGAGGCGCGGCCCACCGCCACCTTGTGCGTCGAAGCGCAGGAACGCCACGAACGCATGGAACGCACAGTCCGCGACGACTGAGCTACGCCTGCCGCGCAGATGGCGCGCCCGAAGTTTCGCCAGGCTTCGAGATCATCGACGGCAGGTAGAAACCAAGCGCGCCTGCTCGCCAGATGTACATCATCAGGAACGCGATCCACACGCCAGTGTTTCCCATGCCGGCCTTCAGTGCGGCGTCCGTTGCAACATAAAGAACGCACGAGATGACGCCGGCGTTTCGCAGCGCCCGGCCCTGGGTTGCGCCCAGAAAAAAACCGTCAAGTTGCCAGCAGGCCAGGCCGATCAGCGGGACCGCCGCGCAATAGGGCAGATAGGCGAGAGCGACGGCGCGCGCCTCCAGATCGGAAACGAACGCCTCGATGATCCACGAGCCGGCGAGGAAGTAGGCCAGCGAGATCAGCGCGGCGAAGATCAGCGCGATCTCGCTCGTCAGGCGCATCGCCCTTATCAGGCCAGGACGATTCTTTGCGCCATACGCCTCGCCGATCTCCTTCTCTGCGACGAAGGCGCAGCCATCAAGCACGAACGCTGATACGGCGACGAACTGCAACAGCACTTCATTTCCTGCGAGCGTCGCCGCTCCAAGCCCGGCGCCGGAATTCACGAACCACGCAAAGCAGAACAACAGGGCGAGCGTGCGGATCAGGATATCGCGATTGGCGCCGAGCAAAGCGGCGAGCCGCGCACGATCGAACAACGCCTTCGCGTTTCCAAGCCCGCCGCGCACCAGGAACAGACCAAACGCCAGGGCGGTCCATTCGGAGATCGCAGTTCCGGCCCCAATCCCCATCGGTCCCCAGTCGAGCCCAGCGACAAACCAGATGTCGAGCGCGGCATTGACGCCATTCAGAACGATCTGGAATGCGAGCAGCTGTCCGGTCCTCCCGGCGCCGATCAGCCAGCCGGTGATGCCATATCCCATCAGAACGGCGGGCGCCCCCCACACTCGCGCGTCAAAATACTCTCCCGCCAGCGACTTCACCTCGTCGCCCGCAGCGAACGGAAGAAAGACGACCAGCCGCAGCAATGGCGACAGAACAAGGATCACAACACCCAGCGCGCCGCCCAACAGCAGAGTCCGCTGCAACACGGAGCGGACCTCTGCCTGATCGCCAGCTCCTGCAGCCTGCGCGGTCAGTCCCGTTGTCGACATCCGCAGGAAGCCGAACGCCCAATACAGGAAGTTCACCACCACCGCAGCGACGCCGACCGCGCCAAGGTCGAACTTGGTGCCGTAAAGGCCCATCACGGCGGTATCGATCACCCCGGTCGACGCTGTCGCCGCTTGCGCCAGCATGACGGGAAATGCCAGAGACAGGACCCTGGAGCGGGTAAGAGCCGGCGCGGACATGCGGCCTGATCTATGCGGCGGGCAGTTTCTTGACAATCAGGCCAGTTCCAGCGCCTCCATGAATAGTTGACCCCACTCCAGCTATTCGGCGCTGTAACCCATGAACGATCTTCTGTTCGTCTACGGCTCGCTTCGTTCGACGATTGCGCCCGCCGTGCTTCCGTTTGAGGCTCGCACCGCCGCGCATGCCCTGGAGACCGCCGCCACACGCATTGGTCCGGCCAGCGTGTCAGGCCGTCTTTACGCCGTGAGCTGGTATCCGGCTCTGGCGCCGGATTCCGCCGCGCGCGTCGTTGGCGAAGTCTGGCGGCTGCGCGAACCCGCAACGCTCCTCCACCAGCTCGATCAGTACGAAGGCGAAGACTACCATCGCGAGGAAATGCAGGTGCTCACTGTCGGCGGCGACAGTCTGTCAGCATGGGTTTATGTGTATGACGCGCCGCTCGAAGATGCACAGCTGATCGACTCAGGCGATTATGCGCACTGGATCGCGCAGCAAACCCCATAGATACTGAACGCCATGAGCCGACACTCTGCAGGGCCGGAAATTCTCCGCATGATCGACTTCCTGTCGAAGCTGCCCGGCTTCGGTCCGCGCTCGGCTCGGCGCGCTGCGCTCCACCTGCTCAAGAAGCCCGATCAATTGCTGGCCCCGCTCGCGGCTGCGCTTGCCGACGCCGCCGACAAGGTGCGTCAGTGTTCGACCTGCGGCAGTTTCGACACCATTGATCCGTGCGCTATCTGCGCCGCACCTGGACGAGACGACTCGATCATCTGCGCGGTCGAGGAAGTCGGCGATCTCTGGGCGATGGAACGTTCCGGCGTCTTTCGCGGCCGCTATCACGTCGTTGGCGGCGCACTGTCCGCGCTCGACGGCGTCGGCCCGGAAGACCTCAATATTGGCCGTTTGATCGATCGCGCAGCCGAAGAGCATGTCAGCGAAGTTATCCTCGCACTCAACGCTACGGTCGACGGACAGACCACCGCACACTACATCACCGACCGCCTGTCACATCTTGATGTCAAGGTGACCCATCTCGCCCACGGCGTTCCGGTCGGCGGCGAACTCGACCATCTCGACGACGGCACGATCGCCGCCGCGCTCGCATCGCGAAGATAATTCATGACCCACAGAACCTGGTATCTCGTCCGCCACGGCCAGACCGAGTGGAACGCAGAAAAGCGCATGCAGGGGCAGTGGGATTCCAGGCTCTCCGAACTGGGCAGGCGACACGCCGACGACAATGGCCGCTGGCTGGCGACGCTTGGCATCGAACACGCGTGGGCCTCGCCGCTGGGCCGCGTCCGCGAAACCGTCGCCATCGTCAACAAGCACTTCGCGATTGAACCTGTCTGGGACAACCGCCTCAAGGAATGGTCGTCCGGCGACTGGTCGGGCGAACTCTACGCCGACATCCAGAAGCATCGCGCCGATGAATGGAAAGCGTGGGACGACGATCGCTACAATGTCCGCCCGCCCGGCGGCGAGAACTTCCACGACCTCGCCGCGCGCGCATCCAGCTTCATTGCCGACGCCCGCAACCACCCCGCGACAACTGTGGCGCTGTTCGCCCACGGCTTCATCCTGCGCAATGTCGCCGCCTGCCTGCTCGACCTCAGCCAGCAGGATGTGCTCGACATTCGCCAGACCAACGATGTCGTCTTCCGCATCACGGAAACGGAGGAGGGGGCGTCTGCGTCCCACTTCATCGCAGGCGAAGGTCCGCACGACGGCTTGCCGCGTGGCAAACTCGGCGTCGCCTGATCAGGACCTGGTCAAGCCCGCTCGCCAAAGAAAAAGGCCGGACCAACCGGCCCGGCCTTTCCCAGTAAATCAACGTGGATCGCTTACTTCGCGGCTTCTTCAGCGTCCGCGATCCGGCCGCCGCGCAGGATGCCCGGCAGGGCGTAATTGCCTTCGTGGCAGGCGTATTCGTAGATCTTGCCATCCAACGGCGAGAACTCGTATTCGCCACCCCACTTCTCATCCCAGAAGGCCGGGTCCTCGACCTCGAACACATAATGCAGGCGGTTCTCACTCACCCGCGTGAAGCGCTCGGTGACCTTCAGGTCTTCCCACGAGCCCATGAATTGCTGGACCTGCGGAATGTTGGTGGTTTCAACGACCAGCGTGTCGCCTTCCCACCAGCCGATCGAATCGCCGAACCACGGACGCACATCGTCATCGCGGTGTTCGGAGTTCAGACGGATGATCCGCGCGTCATGGTTCATCTCGATCTCGATCATGATCGTGTCCGGCGTCTGCACGATCTCGTAATTGTTGTTGTAGAACCCGTTCGGCAGCATCGGCGGTCCGCCATTGCGGCCAAAGCCGATGATGCACCGGTCGCCCATCGAACGAACTTCATAGCTGTCCGTATCCCCGCGCGAGCGGTCCGGACGCGGATAGGTTGGCCGGTCCGCCTTCGGTGACGGCGGGCGGCCGCTGACCGTGGTCAGGATCGACGTGCGCGCTTCGCCGTTCACCCGCATCAGGTGGTTGCCGGGGTCCAGCCAGAAACGGTTGTACCCGCCAACAGCGCCGCCGCCGGCTGTGAATTCCGGACGCTCCGGAACGGTCGTCTCATGCTCGAACTCGGCGTCCGCATCCGGATCGGTACGCTGGTTGGCTTCGTAGATCTCGATCTGCGCATTGCCTTCCAGTTCGGCCACTTCTTCCGGCGTGTGCACCAGACGTTCGCCGTATTCGGAGCGGCGGACGAACGGCGTCAGCGTGACGTTGGTCCACGTTCCGCCAATAGCCGGCTCGCCCCACGGCGTGCGCGGCGCCGGGCCGTCCGCAGCTTCCTGCGCGATAGCCGACAGGCCCACCGGCGCGGCGATGCTGAGCACGGCGCCGAGGGCGACCAGCCCTGAGCGCAGGTTTAGGCGATGTTTCACGAGCGTAATCCTCCAAGTATTGCCGCCACGAGTTGACGCAGCGGACAAGCGAATACTGTCCTATGCGTATCCAGCGCCGCACACAACGCCGCTCGCCTTAGAGTGATTGCGACGAACTGGCTCTGTTTCGGCGCTCGCCATCAATACTTCCGGCTTGTAAGTAGTGTCGGAAACGCTACAGTTTCCGTCAAGCCGAATGGCGCGAATGGAACTCGATCAAAAGGCGCCCGGCGATGGATTCCACCTCCCGACAACCCGGTCAGGGGCACGGCGATGCGCCTCAGCGCGAGCCGACAACTGGCGAAAAACGTATCACCATCATCGCCGTGATGGTCGTCTTCTTCCTGTCGGCCCTCGACCAGACCATCGTCGCCACCGCCATGCCGCGCATCGTTGCCGACCTGCAGGGTCTCGACGTCTACGCATGGGTCACAACGTCCTACCTGCTGGCGTCGACAGTCATGGTCCCGGTCTGGGGCAAGCTTGGCGACATGTACGGCCGCAAGCGCATCCTGCTCATTGGCGTGTGCATCTTCGTCTTCGGGTCGTGGCTGTGCGGCATCGCCGGCGAGTTCGGCGACATGCCGCTGATCGGCGACGGCATGATGCAGCTGATTGTCTTCCGCGCCGTGCAGGGGATCGGCGGCGGCGCCCTGTTCACCACCGCCTTCGCCACCATCGCCGATCTCTTCCCCCCGCGCGAGCGCGCAAAGTATGCGGGCCTGTTCGGCGGCGTCTTCGCCGTCGCCAGCGTCATCGGTCCGATCATCGGCGGTTACTTCACCGACCATGGGTCGATGGACATCGGCGGCCTCTATATCGCCGGTTGGCGATGGGTGTTCTACGTCAACCTGCCGACCGCAATCCCGGTCTTCTGGATGGTCCTCACGAAGATGCCGGACATCGGTCACCGCACCGGCGGAAGGATCGACTATGCCGGCGGCGCGTTGATCGTCGCCTCGCTCGGAACGCTGATGCTGGGCCTCACCTGGGGGCCGACCGATGGTTGGACGTCTGCGCTTGTGCTGTCGATGTTCGCTCTTGCGATTGTCACCTGCCTCGCCTTCATCGCGGTCGAGCGACGGGCGTCCGAACCCATGCTGCCGCTTGGCCTGTTTTCCGAGCGCGCCTTCACCACCACGATGATCGCTTCCTTCATCATCGCCATGGCTTTCATGGGCACGATCATCTACCTGCCGATCTATCTCCAGCTCTCGCTCGGGATCGGGGCCACAAAT
>JBHIWT010000058.1:0-18286 GCA_041987265.1 Hyphomonadaceae bacterium | reverse complement strand
TGGACTCAGCCACGAGTGACGGCTCCGCGCGTTAAACGAAATCCTGCAGGAGCGCGTGTACCGGCGCCGGGACAGCCCCGCGCAGTCGACCCGGCAGGCGTCGATTGGGATCAGTTTCCATTTAGGGAGCTTTGCGGCTCCACGATAGGCCGCAGGCCGAGATTTCCGGTCTGGATCGCCTAGACGTTGAATTTGAAGTGCATAACGTCGCCGTCCTGCACCACATAATCCTTGCCTTCCTGGCGCACTTTGCCGGCGTCGCGCGCGCCGGCTTCGCCATTGCAGGCGATATAGTCGTCGAACGCGATGGTCTCGGCGCGGATGAAGCCCTTCTCGAAATCGCCATGGATCACGCCCGCCGCCTGCGGCGCGGTCGCGCCCTTGCGAATGGTCCAGGCCCGCGCTTCCTTTGGTCCGGCGGTAAAATAGGTCTGCAGACCCAGAAGCGCGTATCCGGCGCGGATCACCCGGTCGAGTCCGGGCTCGGAAAGCCCCATCGACTCCAGGAACTCCGCCTGTTCGTCGTCGGCGAGGACAGCAACTTCGCTCTCGATCTTGGCGGAAACTACGACAGCTTCGGCGCCTTCCGCCTTGGCGTGTTCGAACACCTTTGCCGACAGCTCATTCCCATCCGCAGCCGACGCCTCATCGACATTGCAGATATAGAGCACGGGCTTCGACGTCAGCAGCTGCAACATCCGCCACGCCTTCTTGTCCTCTTCGGGCACAACCGCATAACGCGCGGGCTTTCCCGCGTTCAGTTGCTCCAGCGCCAGATCGATCAGCGCCACCGCGGCCTTGGCTTCCTTCTCGCCCGACCGCGCCTTCTTCTCCAGATTGACGCGCCGCTTCTCCAGGCTCTCGATATCCGCAAGCATCAATTCAGTTTCGACCGTCGCAAGGTCGGACATCGGATCAATCGTTCCGGCGACGTGCGTGATGTCCTCGTCAATGAAACAGCGCAACACATAGGCGACGGCGTCAACCTCGCGGATCGTGGCCAGGAACTGGTTGCCCAGCCCTTCGCCCTGCGAGGCGCCCTTCACCAGACCCGCAATGTCGACAAAGTTCATCCGCGCGGGGATCACTTCTTTCGAGCCCGCGATCTCCGCCAGCTTCTGCAGGCGCGGCTCAGGCATCGCCACTTCGCCGACATTCGGTTCGATCGTGCAGAACGGATAGTTCTCCGCCTGCGCCGCGGCCGTACGCGTCAATGCGTTGAACAGGGTCGACTTGCCAACGTTCGGCAGACCGACAATTCCGCACTTGAAACCCATTATTTCGATCCTTCCGGATTGCCGCTCTTGCGCGGGTCGCTCTTCGGCGCCGGCGCCAGCCGCATCACTTCGGTCTGGTAGCGTTGGTCGTCATCCCCTGAGACGAGATAGGGCAGAGCCTTGACGCATGCATCGATCAACGCATCCACCGCCGGGCGTTCGTCGGGGTGAAAGTCCGCCAGAACTGACGCCTTCACCGCGCCTTTCTCTCCGGGATGCCCCACACCCATGCGGCCGCGGCGCACTTCGGTTGAGGCCAGCGCATAGATCGACTTGATGCCGTTATGCCCCGCCGCACTGCGACCGGTCGCCATCCGAAATCGGCCCAGCGCCATGTCGATCTCGTCGTGGAAGATCACGATATCCGACGGCTGCAGGTAATGCTTGCGCATGATCGCAGCGACCGAACGCCCGCTTTCGTTCATGTACGTCTGCGGCTGCGCCAGCATCGCCTTGGTCGACCGGCCTTCAGGCGTCTTCAGTTGGCCTTCGCAGACCATTGCATCGAACTTCGACTGCATCCGCCACGGCGAAAAGTCGTAAGCGTCCGCAATCGCCTCAACCAGTTTGAAGCCGATATTGTGCCGGTTGCCCGCATAGCCGGGCCCCGGATTTCCGAGTCCGGCGATCAGGAGCATCTTGTCACAACCTCAGGGACTGCAGCCGATCCGCAGATCCGCAAATCGGCGGACTAGTCCTTCTTCTCTTCCTTGTCGCCATCGGCCTTGGCGTCATCGCCGTCAGCCTTGGCTTCATCGCCTTCGCCGGCTTCGGCGCCAGCAGCGTCGTCCTCGACCTTGGCGGCGCGGCCAGCGATCGTGGCGACCGTGAAGTCGCGATCGGTAATCGTCGGCGTCACGTTCTCGGGCAACTGGGTGGCTGAAATCTTGACCGTGTCGCCAATCTCCAGCGTGGAGATATCGAACACCAGCTCTTCCGGGATCGCGCCCGCCGGGCAGAACAGTTCGACATCGTGACGCACAACGTTCAGCGTGCCGCCTTTCTTGATGCCCGGGCAGACTTCGTCGCCGACGAAGCGGACCGAGACGTTCACGCGGATCTGCTGGTTGGCTTCAACGCGATAGAGGTCGAGGTGCGTCGGTTCATCGGTGACAGGGTGGAATTGCACATCCTGCGCAAACACCATCTGCTCCTCGCCCTTGTGGCTGATTTTCAGCGTGTGCGAGAGAAACTTGCCGGAGTGCAGCGCCTTGGTCACTTCCTTGCGGTCAAGGTTGATGGCCACGGGTTTCAGCTCGCCGCCATAAAGCACGCCAGGGATTTTGCCCTGACGCCGCGCTTCACGCGCGCCGCCTTTGCCGGTGCGCTCGCGCACGTCCACGTTCAACAGGATATCAGCCATGAGTTTTCGCTCCGTTTCGCCCTGAAGTCCGCCTCAACAGCCTCGATGCCGCTTGAGGTGACAGCCTGACTACACAGGCGACGAACACCGCCGCCTTTCGGGAAGCGCGGCTTATAGGCGAAGCCATTCCAGCCCGCAAGCCGCTGGCCCCACCTAATCCAGAGCCCCTAGCTGTAGTGGTAGCCGCGTTCGCCGTGCGTAGAGGGATCGAGGCCTTCCGTCTCGTGCTCGGGCACCACCCGCATCTTGGCGACAAGGTTAACCGCCTGATAAATGACGAATGTTCCCACCAGCGACCAGGCTACAACCGTAAGAACGCCCAGCGCCTGCACCTGGAACTGCGCGCCGATGGAAACGCCGTCCAGTCCGGGCGCCAGCGGCCCGAGGGCGGCGAGGAAGGGGATCAGCAGCGTGCCGAGGATCCCGCCCACGCCGTGAACCGCAAAGACGTCGAGGCTGTCGTCGACCTTGGCTTTGCCCCGCACCAGCGTCACCGCGTAGAAGCAGACAATCGCCGAGGCCGCGCCGATGATCAGCGCGCCGACAGGCCCAACCGAGCCAGCAGCCGGCGTGATTGTCGCCAGACCGGCGATGATCCCGGTAACGCCGCCGACCAGTCCGGGGCGACCGAACTTGATCCATTCGATCGCCATCCACACCAGCGCGGCCGTCGACGCTGACAGATGGGTCACCAGCATCGCCCGGCCCGCGTCCGGCCCGGCGCCCAGCGCCGAACCCGCATTGAACCCATACCAGCCGACCCACAGCAGCGCTGCGCCAATCATCACCAGCACCGGGCTGTGCGGCGGGCGCATGTCGTGCGGGAAGTGATCACGGCGTCCGACCAGCCAGGCGAACAACAGCGCTGAAGATCCCGCGGTCGCATGCACCACCAGCCCGCCGGCGAAATCACGTACCGCCACCGTTTCCTCGCCGATCGTCACCGCGCCAAGCCAGCCGCCGCCCCAGACCCAGTGGCAGACCGGCGCATAGACCAGCAACACCCACAGACCGCTGAACAACAGGATGCCGGCAAAACCGGTCCGCTCCGGAAAGGCCCCCACGATCAGGGCGGGCGTGATGATCGCGAACGTCATCTGGAACATGAAGAAGACGGTTTCCGGTATCGTCCCGCTCTCGCTGTCGGCGGCGACGCCGCCAAGAAAGGCCTTGCCAAGACCGCCCCACATTCCGGCCCCGCCACCATCGCCAAACGCGATCGAGTAACCCGCGATCAGCCAGATGATCGAGACCAGGCATGCGATCGCGACGCACTGCGCCAGCACCGACAACACGTTCTTTGATTGAACCAGTCCGCCATAGAACAGGGCGAGGCCGGGCAGGGTCATCAACAGGACCAGCCCCGTCGCGGTCAGAATCCAGGCGGTATCGCCAGTATCAGTCGCCGCAAACGCCGCCGGCGCTGTCGCCAGTAATCCCGCGCCGAGCATGACCGCGCGCGCGCCCAAACCTGCAAGCTTCATCATCGCCTCCCGATCGACCGCTGAGCGCGGTTCTGCCTGATTGCCGGGCACTAGATGGCAGGAATAAAGGCGAGGCAAGCCAGATCAGGGGCTTAGACGCCCGCCGGGCGCCTGATAGATGGGCGCTTTTTGTGGATACCGGACCTGACGGTCGGTCAGTCGAACATCTTCGAGATGCTCTCATCATTGGCGATGCGCCGCAGCGCCTCGCCGATCAGCGGCGCCAGCGTCAGCGTGCGGATCTTCTTCGCTTTCTCCACCGGGCCTGAAGCCTGAATCGTGTCGGTAATCACCAGCTCGGTCAGCTTCGACTTGTCGATGTTCGCTGAGGCGCCATTCGATAAAACGCCGTGCGTCACATAAGCGGCGACTTCCTTGGCGCCGTCCTTCAGCAAGGCTTCCGCAGCATTGATCAGCGTGCCGCCACTGTCAGTCATATCGTCGATCAGGATGCATTTGCGGCCGTCGACTTCGCCGATGATGTTCATCACCTCGGACTCGCCCGCCTTTTCGCGGCGCTTGTCGACAATGGCCAGATCCGCGTTCAGGCGCTTGGCCAGCGCCCGTGCGCGCACCACGCCGCCAACGTCGGGCGAAATCACCATCAGGTTCTTCGAACCGTAGCGAGCCTTGATATCGTCAGCCATCACCGGACCGGCGAACAGGTTGTCCGTCGGGCGGTCAAAGAAGCCCTGAATCTGCGCTGCGTGCAGGTCGACCGTCACAACGCGGTCGGCGCCCGCCGTGGTGATCAGGTTGGCGACAAGCTTGGCGGAAATCGGCGTGCGACCATCGGTTTTCCGGTCCTGCCGCGAATAGCCGAAATAGGGGATCACCGCCGTGATCCGCCGCGCGCTGGCGCGCCGCAGCGCGTCCATCGTGATCAGCAATTCCATCAGGTGGTCGTTGGCCGGCGCAGAGGTCGACTGGATGACGTAGACATCCTTGCCGCGCACATTCTCGTTGACCTGCACGAACACTTCGCGGTCCTTGAAGGTCCGCACATCGGCGTTGGTCAATCGGATGTCGAGATAGGCGGCGATGTCGCTGGCAAGCTGCCGGTTGGCGTTGCACGAGATCAGTTTCATGAGATCCGGGCTCTGTCTTGTCCGGCCATCAGGCCTCGTTACGCGTCACGCTTTTGTCGCAAATCGCGTGCCGGAGCAACGCCCGAACCAGCCAAACCGACACTTTCCCCCAAGCAATTTCCCATGAGTGCACAAATGCCTCAGTCGCCCCTGCGCCGGTTCGCGTGATCAGGGAAGAAGGCTGATGACAGAGAGATTTCTGCCGGTGACGCCGCTGCCGCGCTGCACCGCATAACGGTGGCTGAAGAACCGTCGCGGCTGGGTCAGCGTATCTTCGCCCAGCACCTCCACACGCCCGACGCCAAGACGCGTCAGCCGCCCCACCAGATAGCCGTCGAAATCAAACAGACTGCGATCGCCTTCACCCGGCGCAAACAGGTCATCAGCCCATGGCGACGCTTCACCAACTGCGTCAACGAGATCGGGGCCGACCTCAAACGACTCTTGCTTCAGGCACGGTCCCACAGCAGCGCAGATCCGCGCCGGCTCCGCGCCAAGCTCCTCCATGCGCGCAACGGCGCTGTCGATCACCCCGCTGACCGCGCCGCGCCACCCTGCATGCACCGCGGCACACACACCGGTTTCGCCCGCATGCGGATCGCACATCAGGATCGGCGCGCAGTCAGCCGTAACAACGCCGATGCAAAGTCCGGGCTTCGCCGTCACCAGCGCGTCCACCTTCGGGGCCTTGTCAGCGCCATACGGCGCATCGCAAATGACGGCTTCAGCTGAATGGACCTGAACCGGCAACGCCAGCAGTCTCGCATCGCCGCCAATCGCGCGGCACGCCCGCTCGCGATTGGTCCGCACGTCTTCAATCTTGTCGCCGAGGCCCATGCCGCAATTGAGCGACGCGTGCGGGGCCGTCGATACCCCGCCATCGCGTCCGAAGAAGCCATGCCGCACGCTCAGGCTCAGCTTCTCCAGCATCGGCGACAGTACAGGCGCAGGAGCGGAAGGCCCGTTCGTCATACGCCGCCGCCCTGAACGAACCCGACCGGTTCGCCAAATCCACCTGACGAAAGGCAGACCAGCTTGAACCGCTCGCCCATCTCGTCCGGCGCCACCAGCTTCTCGACCGCGCCGACGACTTCGGCGCTGCGTTCCGGATTGGTCCGCGCCAGTTGCTCCACGCGTTGCGCCACGCCGAGCGACATCAGGAACGCGCCCTGCGTAACCGGCCCGGCCACTTCCAGCTCCGCCGCCTTCGCGACAGCCGTCAGCTGCTGGAAGTCGACATCTGCCGTCAGGTCGCAAAGGCCGGGCTCCGCCAACGGATGCAATTGCTGACCTTCCTTGAACGCGCGCAGCGTATCGGAAGGGTGGCTGTCCAGCGGCCCGTAATCGATGAACAGCGCGCGCCCCGGATGGGCCTTGAAGCGATTGGCGAGCGTTTCGACCAGCGCGTCTGCGCCCACGGCGATCTCGACAGAATCCGCATCGCCAATATCGAACTGCGGATCGATTGCCGGGCCAACGCCAAACACCAGCTCCCCATCGTCATTCAGCCCGATCTGTCGTTCGCGCCATTTTCCGCCATCGACAACGAACTGGCGCACGGGAAGGCAGTCCAGAAACTCGTTCGCAACGATGATCGACGGACCTTCCGGACAGTCCTCGAGGCTGGCGTAGTGCGCCGGATTGTGCGCAGCCAGCCTGCTTGCCTGTTCCTGCTGCAGCGCCGGACTGGCTTCAACCAGACACAGCCGCATCGCCGCGATGAAATCCTCAGACCCGGACGCCGCCCGCAGCATGTCATCCATCATTGCGCCGCGCCCGGGCCCCAACTCGATCAGATGAAACGGATCGGGCGCCCCAAGCCCGCGCCATTCATGAACCACCCACAGGCCCAGCAACTCGCCGAATACCTGGCTGATCTCCGGCGCGGTGGTGAAGTCGCGTCCAAGCCCGGGCCGGGTCGCGTAGTATCCGTCCTGCGTATCGTGCAGGCACATCGCCATGAAGGCGGCCACCGACATCGGTCCGTCATGGCGGATCGTGCGTTGCAGCCGCTCCGTCAGATCGCTCACGCCGGGCGCGCCTGCGAACGCGAGCGATAGATCAGCCAGCCGCCGCCGATCAGCATCGGCAGGGACAGCAACATGCCCATCGTCAGGAAGCCGGGCAGGCCTTCAACGAAACTGTCCGGTTCGCGGAAGTTCTCAACGAATATCCGCGCACACGCATAGCCTACCAGGAAGATACCCGACACCAGCCCCGGCCAGCGCAACGCGCCGAACCGCCAGACCGCGACCGCCAGAATGGCGAACAACAACAATCCCTCCAGCCCGGCTTCATACAGCTGGCTGGGATGAACCAGCGCTTCATTCCCGCTGTAGACCCAGTCGCGGGCGTTCCAGTCATAGGTCGGGAACTTCATCGCCCACGGCACGCTGGTCTCGCGACCGTACAATTCGCCATTGATGAAGTTGGCGATGCGCACCAGGAAAATCCCGATCGGCGCCGCCGCGCAGGCCACGTCAGCCAGCCTGAATAGCGAGATCTTGCGCGACCATGCGGTATAGACCGCCGCCAGCGCCGCGCCGATCAGTCCGCCGTGGAACGCCATCCCGCCTTCCCACATCCGCAGGATATAGCCGGGATCCTCGAAGATCCGCTCTGGCTCATAGGGAAGGGTGTAGAACAGCACATAGCCCAGCCGTCCGCCCAACAGGATGCCCAGCATCACCCAGAAGGCGAAATCGTCGATGTCATCCTTCTTGATGGGCGAGGGACCGCTTTCCGACCATAGCCGGTCGCGCTGGACGATCTTGTTGCAATACAGCCAACCCAGCACCACCCCGCCGATATAGCCCAGCGCATACCAGCGGATCGGAAACGGTCCCAGCTCCAGCGGCCCGAGTGACATGCGCGGGATCGGCAGTGTGAACGCCGCAGGATCAATCTGCGGAAACGGGATCTCTACAAACATCTCTACGCGCGACCGCCTTTGATTTCGTCCCTGCGAAGGCGCATATAGATATCGGCTCCTACGGCGGGGTCTACCTCAGAGGCGCATATGCAGACCCGAAACCCGATTATAGACGACCTGTCCAAACTCGCTGCCGGAGCGGCAGGCGCGGCCCAGGCGGCTGGCGAAGAGGCCAAGACCATCTTCCGCTCAGGCGCCGATCGGATCGTCGCCGAGATGGATCTGGCCAGCCGGGAAGAGGTCTCCGCCCTCAAGGAATCGCTCGCTGCGGCGCTTGCGCGCATCGATTCGCTCGAGAAACAGGTCGCGGCGCTGGAAAAGTCCTCCAAGAAACCGGGCGCTAGCGGCGGAAAGGTCTGATTCATACGAATCGCGGGAGCGTTAACTGACCCGTTGATGGGTCGGGCGACGCTCCTTAAGCGTCGAAAGGACTGGGCGGTCAGCCCAGGGTTTCGGGAGTTAGGCATGAATACGCTCGAACACGCACAGTACGAAGATCAGGATGATGCGCTGGATGTCGTCGAACAGACGCTCCTTGCCGCCAACTGGGTCTGTGAACGGTCCGAAGAAGGCGTCATCCACTGCGCCACCTCCACACGCTGGGGTGAATGCGGCGGCATGTTCGTCTGGCGTGACGAACCCGCATCGATCCACTTCTCCTTGTCGCTCGATCTCAAGGGATCGCCGGCGCGCGAGCGGGCGGTCTCCGAACTCCTTCGCAAGATGAATGAACGACTCTGGCTCGGCCATTTCGATTACTGGCCGGAAGACGGCGTCGGCGTCTTCCGCCACACCATCCCGATGCTCGACCGCGCCGCGCCCGAACAGGGCGAGATCGCCGCCATTCTCGCCGCCGCTCTCGACGGCGCGGAGCAATTCCTGCCGGCGTTCAACTTTGTTGTCTGGGCGGGACAATCGCCTGATGAAGCTCTGGCTGGCGTTCTCTTCGAGACAGCCGGCGAGGCCTAGTTCCAGTGACGTCCGGTGCGAAGCCTGCCGCCTCGCTCCGGGCGCTTCTATTCGGCGCCGGCCGTATGGGCGGCGCGCTTGCAAAGGGCTGGCGCGCCAACATGCGGGCCGCCGGCCTGAAAAGCCTGGACATCATCGATCCGGCGCCATCGCAGGCGATGATCGATCTCGCCGAAGATCGCAGGATCCGTCTCAACGCCAGACCGCGCCCGGCCGACGTCATCGTCATCGCCGTCAAACCGCAGGGCTTCCAGACCAGCGCACCGACGCTGCAGCCATGGCTGACCCCTCAATCGCTGATCGTCTCGGTGATGGCCGGCATCCCGATCACCGCCATCGCAAAAACCACCGGCGCCAGCCGCGTCATCCGGACCATGCCGAACCTTCCCGGTTCCATCGGTCAGGGCGTTACCGCCTTTGCCGCCTCGAAATCTTGCGATGCTGAAGCCGCCAGACAGGCCGAAGCCCTGCTGGCGCCATTGGGCGAGGTCGTGGGCCCGATGGACGAAAACCTGCTCGACGCGGTCACCGCCGTATCCGGCGGCGGACCCGCCTACGTGTCGCTGCTGTCGGAAACCATGGAGGCTGCGGCCCGCGCACAGGGTCTCGATGCCGCGACAGCCGCGATCCTCGTCAGAAAAACCATCATCGGCGCAGCAGCCATGCTCGAACAGGGCGAGGACCCCGCAGAACTCCGCCGCGCCGTCACGTCTCCCGGCGGCACCACAGCAGCCGCCCTTGATGTCCTGATGGCCCCCGGCGCCATGTCGGAAATGTTCCGCAAGGCGATCGAGGCGGCGGTCGAACGCGCGCGCGCCCTCGGAAAACAGTAACGGGTTAGTCCTCTTCGCGACGCTTCTGGCTGTCCGGGTCCATCGGGATGCGCAGCGTCGCCTTCAGCCCGCCAAGGTCGGACTCGCCCAGCACCACATCACCGCCATGCGCCCGCGCCGCATCGCGCGCGATCGTCAGACCCAGGCCAACACCAGAAAGGTTCTGATTGCGCGCTGCATCCAGCCGGCTGAAAGGCCGGAAAGCATCCTCCCGGTGCTCCGGTGCAATGCCGGGGCCGTCGTCTTCGACTTCCACAAGCGCGAACTGACCGTCCCGCCCGGCGGTCACGCGCACCTTGTCCCCGTGATCCGCTGCATTGTTGACCAGGTTGGTCACGGCGCGCTTCACCGCCATCGGGCGAATGCGCAGAACCACGGGCTGGGGCGCATGCACCGTCACGTCCGCGCGCTCGCGCGCCGCCACGCTGGCTTGTTCCGCAATCTTCGACAAATCGGTCTCGGTCGACGCCTCGGCCTCATCGCCGCGCGCAAACGCCAGATACCCTTCCAGCATTTCCTCCATCTCCTTGATGTCGGTCTTTGCGGCAGACAGGTCGTACTCCTTGGGCGCCATCGACAGTTCGAGTTTCAGCCGGGTAAGCGGCGTACGCAGATCATGCGACACCCCCGCCAGCATCGCGGCGCGCTGGTCTGTATAGCGAAGGATGCGATTGCGCATGCGGATGATCGAACGCGCCGCCTGCCGGATCTCCCGCGCGCCTGACGGCCGGAATTCCGGCGCATCTTCGCCGCGCCCGAAAGCATCCGCCGCGCGCGCCAGTTGCATGATCGACCGCACCTGGTTTCGCAGGAACGCATACGAGGTCGCCAGCAGGAATGCGCAGAACACCAGCGTCCAG
Source organism: Hyphomonadaceae bacterium (assembly GCA_041987265.1). Classification (GTDB taxonomy): domain Bacteria; phylum Pseudomonadota; class Alphaproteobacteria; order Caulobacterales; family Hyphomonadaceae; genus IH12. The sequence continues at coordinate 7,480 of JBHIWT010000058.1, read as the reverse complement.
ACAATGAAAATATGCGCGGTAATGATCACCACGCGCTTGCGGTCCAGCACCGCCTCGATCACGCCATCTTCCGCCAGCACGCGGATCGTCATCATCCCGTCTGCACGCCCCGCGAACGCGAATTCGCCGCCCACCTGATTGCGCATCTCCTGCGTCAGCGCCGAACAGCATTTCCGCCCCGGGGGAGGGACAAGTTCCGTTTCGCCCTCAAGGAAACGCACGTCCATCAGCTCCGCAGCGCGCATCCCCGCCACCAGTTCCTCCCAGCCTTCCGGATTGCTCTGGCGCTGCTCTAGAACAAATGAAATCTCCCGCGCCACGCTGCGCGACAGCTTCGCGTTCACGTCCCGCACATGGTTGGAGAAGAAGTACAGTGTCATCGTCACGACGAAGATGATCATCGGAACGATCAGGATCAGGATGTGGCGGGATTTATACCCACGAGGCGTATAGTCTCTCAGCCGCATCGTCAGTCCCCGGCCAGCCGGTAGCCGACGCCCCGCACCGTCTGCAGGTGCACAGGCTCGCGCGGGTCGGGCTCGATCTTGCGGCGCAGGCGCGTCACCTGCACATCCACCGTCCGCTCCACGCCCGCCGAGGTCAGCTGCGCCAGTTCGTGACGCGTCACCGGCTCGCCCGCGCGCCCGGCAAGGATCCGCAGCAACAGCGCTTCAGACTCCGTCAGGCGCACCGGCTTCCCGTTACGCCGCAACTCGGCCTTTTCAATGTGAAACACCAGCCCGGACATCTCGACGAAATCGCTGACTTCATCCGCGCCGCTGCGCCGCAGGATGGCGTTGATCCTCAACTCCAGCTCTTCCGGCTCGAATGGTTTGGCCAGGTAATCGTCGGCCCCCCGCCTCAGCCCGTTGATCCGGTCATCGGAATCCGTCCGCGCCGTCAGCATGATCGCCGGCGTATCGAGGCGTTCGCGCAATCCCGAGAGCAGGCTGAATCCGTCTTCTCCCGGCATCATCACGTCCAGGATCAGAAGATCGAACGTGATCTTCTCGAGGAACTTGCGCGCCACCTGCGCGTCCCGCGCCGCGCTGACGCTAAAGCCGGATTTCCTGAGATACCGTTTCAGCAGGTCTCTCAGCCGGTCGTCATCGTCGACAACCAGAATGTGCGCCGGCTGCGCGCTCAAGACTTGTCCTTCGACGCCACCAGGTCCTGAAGCACCCGGCGCGCCCCGGCCACGGCCTCAGGGCCAGCGTCGAGAAACGCCTCGCGCAGGGCCTGCCGACGCCGTTCGGTCGACCGTTTCGTCAATTCGGTCCCCGCCTCGGTCAGCGAGACAATCCGCCGCCGCCGGTCACCGCCGTCAATCCGCCGCGCAATCAGTCCAGCGGTTTCCAGGTCGTTGAGGTGCCGGGCCAGCGACTGCTTGGGCGCAGACAGCCTCTGGCGCAATTCGCCGACATCCAGCACGCCCCGGTCATAGATTTCCTGAAGAATCTCAAGCTCGGGCAGGGACAGGGCGCCCGGCGTACCCGGCTCCTGCACCAGTTCCGCCAGCCGCCGGGCCGCCGCCCGGATCAGGGCCGCGCTCTGGTCCAGCTCCTGGTCGCGCAGGTACAACCGGGGAACCGTGGGGTCCTCGGAGGGCTCTGTCGGCTGAGGTCGGTTGACAGTCATGGTCACCAAACGACAATGAGAGAGGCGAGCGTGAAACTCAAGCTGCAGACGGCGTGTGCGGATCGTTAAGAAGGAAGTATCGCATGTCCCTCCTACCTTACGACGACAGAGATGGCTGGATATGGTTGGACGGCCAGTTTGTCGACTGGCGCGACGCGAAGATACACGTCCTGACCCATTCGCTGCACTATGGCGCCTGCGTTTTCGAGGGCGAGCGCGCCTATAATGGCGAAGTCTTCAAGAGCGAGCAGCACACCGATCGCCTGCACCGTTCGGCAGAACTGGTCGGCTACAAGATCCCTGTGCCCGGCGCGGAGATCAATCAGGTCAAACGGGAGCTGATGAACCGCAACGGGTTTTCCGATTGCTATGTGCGCGCCTTTTCCTGGCGCGGCGCCGAAATGATGGGTGTTTCCGCCCAGAAGGCGGAGATTCACACCGCCGTCGCCGTCTGGGAGTGGGGCAATTACTTCGAAGACAAGATGAAGGGCATCAAGGTCACGATGTCCGACTGGCAGCGCCCCTCGCCGAAAACCATCCCGTCGGCCGCCAAGGCGTCGGGCCTCTACATGATCTGCACCATGGCCAAGCACAAGGCCGAGAGCCAGGGCTATGCCGACGCGCTGATGCTGGATTATCGCGGCTACGTGGCCGAACTCACCGGCGCCAACATCTTCTTCATCCGCGACGGCGCCATCCACACGCCGACCCCGGATTGCTTTCTCGACGGCATCACTCGCCACACCGCCATCGATCTGGCCAAGGCGCGGGGATACGAAGTCATCGAACGCCACATCATGCCCGATGAACTGCCGACCTTCTCGGAATGCTTCATCACCGGCACGGCGGCGGAGATCACCCCGGTCGCGGAAATCGCGGGCCAGACTTACAAGCCCTCGATCATCACCGAGGAACTCGCTGGCGATTACGACAACCTCGTCCGCGGCAAGCTCAAGGTCCCCGCCTGACTTAGCCCTGTTCATGAACCGCTCATCCCCGCGAAAGCGGGGATCCAGATCAGACGAACAAAGCCGGGCGAAGCTCGACCACTTTGTTGGCTGGATTCCCGCCTGCGCGGGAATGAGCGGCCGGAAGCGGATGCCTCTAAGCCTCCATCGCCGCCGCAATCTTCTCAGCCACCGGCGCCAGCACATCGGCCGGCACGGGCCCGCCCTCCGCATGCGGCCGCACCGTCTTGCCTTCCCACACGGGGATCACGTGCACGTGGAGGTGAAACACCGTCTGCCCGGCAGGCGCGCCGTTGAACTGCACCACGCGCACCCCATCCGGCGCCAGCCCTGCGATCACCGCGCGAGCTGTCTTCTGAACGCGTTCGAACAGCCCGCCCAGACGCTCCGCTGGCAGGTCCACCAGGTTGCGCGCCTCGACATTTTTGGGAACCACCAGGCAATGGCCCTCGCTCTGCGGGAACACGTCCATGAAGACGATCGTATCAGCGTCTTCAAACACCTTCACCGAGGGCAGGTCGCCCCTCAGGATTTTCGCGAAGATGTTGTCGCTCTCGTACGCGCCTTCAAGACTCATCAGAATTCCTCCTCGCGAAAATCCGCATCCGTGCGTTCGCCCTTCCGGAAAGGCGTATACTCGACCAGCTGCTCAAGGCCATCGGCGACCGCACGCCGTTCGCGGTCGAGGTAATCCTCCAGCGCCGAGCGCAATCCGGGATGCGCGATCCAGTGCGCCGAGCGTGTGGTGACAGGCTCATAGCCCCGCGCCAGCTTGTGATCGCCCTGCGCGCCGGCCTCCACCCGCGCCAGTCGCGCCTCGATCGTATGTTCGATCGCCTGATAATAGCAGACCTCGAAATGCAGGAACGGCCGTTCCACCCGCCGCCCCCAATACCGCCCGTAGAGCGCATCCCGTCCGGCAATGTTCAAGGCGCCAGCGATCGGCAGCCCGTCCTCATGGGCCAGAACCAGCACAACCTTGTCGCGCATCCGGTCATGCAGCAGCTCGAAGAACGCGCGGTTCAGATAAGGCGAACCCCACTTGCGATCGCCAGTGTCCATGTAGAACTGGAAGAACGCGTCCCAGTGAGCGGACTTCAGGTCGTCGCCGGAAAGCCGCACGATCTCCAGACCGTCCTGCGCCGCTGCGCGTTCCTTCCGGATCATTTTGCGCTTGCGCGAGGCGAGGGCGCTCAGAAACCTGTCGAAACTGTCATAGCCATGATTGAACCAGTGATATTGCTGGTCGATGCGCTGCAGCCAGCCGTCCGCACCCAACACAGCCCAGTCATCCTCGCGCAGGAAGTTCACATGCGCCGATGAGAACCCGGAGGATTCAGTCGCGCGGGCGATCGCGCCGGCCAGCAGACGCACGATCCCGACCCGTCGTTCGTTATCCGCCGCCAGAAGGCGTGGCCCCGTCACCGGCGTGAACGGCGCGGCGCATAACAGTTTCGGATAATACCGCCCGCCAGCCCGCTCCAGCGCATCGGCCCAGCCCCAGTCGAACACGAACTCGCCACGCGAGTGATCCTTCACGTAGAGCGGCGCGGCGCCGACCAGCGCACCGTCCCCATCACGCAGCGCAACATGCTGTGGCGTCCACCCCGTTTCCGGCGCAGCGCACCCCGTCGCCTCCAGCGCTTCAAGAAAATTCCAGTCCATGAACGGATGCGCATCGGCCACCAGCGCATTCCACTCCGCCTTCGAGAAGCGCGCCATCGCGTCCTCGATCGACAGGCTCAGATCCGCATGTCCGCTGTCGTCAGCCGGCAAATGAGTCGCCCTCACAGCTTCAGATGGTCGCCACGATCAGATATGGGCGCGCCATCCGCCTGCTCAAACCCTCACGCAAACTCGATGACAGCGTCAACCTCGACCGCCGAACCCAGCGGGAGAACCGGGCAGGCGACCGCAGAACGGGCATGGCGACCCGCATCCCCCAGCACTTCCACCATGACGTCCGAACAGCCGTTGATCACCTTGGGAATGTCCGTGAAACCGCCCGCCGCATTGACGAACCCGCCCAGTTTCACCACCCGCGTAATCCGATCCAGCGCGCCCAGCGCCGCCTGCGCCTGCGCCAGAATGTTGATCGCGCACAGCCGCGCCGCCGCCTGCCCAGCCGCCAGGTCCATGTCCTCGCCCAGCCGCCCGCGCAACAGCCCGTCCGGGCCAAGCGAGACCTGCCCAGAAATGAACAACAGGTTCCCGCTGATCACGTAGGGAACGTAATTCGCAACCGGCGCCACCGGCTCCGGCAACTCGATCCCCAATTCTGCCAGCTTCTCGGCAATCGACATCGCGCTTCTCCTCCAGATCGCAGCGGCACAATGACTTCGCGGCGATCCGCGTCAACCATGCAGCCTATGACTCAGCCGGTCTCAGGCTTCCTCAACCTCAAACGTCAATCCCGCGTGAGCGCGCAGCCGCTCGATCAGTTGGTCGCCCATCAGCGTCGCCGGCGTCCAGAACCCACCGGGCGTGCTGTCCGGCACGTCCTTGGCGAGACATGCCGCCGCCTGCGCCAGCATCTTGGCGGTCGAGCCATAACCGGGGTCGCGATCACCGGTTACGCGACAGCGAGCCTTGTCGCCCTCCGGCGTCGTACCCAGGAACACCAGGTCATACCCGCCGTGGAGCTGTTGTTGTTCGCTCGGCCCCTCGCCAGGTTTCGGCAGCACAAAACTCTGCAGCAGCCAGCGCAGGGGCGCCAGCGCGAGCGCAACCATGAGCGCGCTCATGCCGAAGCTGACGGCTCGGGCTGCGCGCTTGCCGCCGCCGCCTCTGCCCGTAGCCATCGCCTCCTCATAGAGGAAGTCCGCGCCATAACTCTTGCCGCTCAGCGCATTCGAACGGTGCACCACCCGCGAATTGATCGCCGCCATGATGAACGGAGCGATCCAGCTCTGGTACGCCTCGTCATACGACATCTTCACATTACGCTGGCGCACCGTGAATCCATGGTCAGGGGGACACAGGCTGTAGGGGTCCTGAAGCTGCCGGCGCAGCGCCGGGTCGCTTGAGGCTTCCTTCACCATGTTGATCATGCTGGCGATTGTGCCGCCGGAAGCCCCGCCCTTCAGTTTCGCGACCCGCATATCGATCCGGTTGCACGTCCCGCCAAACGTCTGCGCCGCGTGACGCTGCAGGTAATGCACCCCAAGGTCCGACGGAATAGAATCGAACCCGCAGCAATGCACAATCCATGCGCCGCTCTTCTTCGCATCGTCGGAATGCCGCTCCTGCATCCTGCGAATCCACTGCGGTTCGCCGGTCAGGTCGCAGTAATGCGTCCCCGACGTAGCGCACACCTTCACCAGCGTGTCGCCGTAAAGCGCGTAGGGCCCGACGGTGGAGACGACAACCTTGGTGCGAGCGCACATGGCCTGCAGGGCCGCTTCGTCGCCTGCGTCGGCAACGATTATCTCGATGCCTTCAAGACCGGTCTCCGCACTCAGCTTGTCCAGCTTGTCCTTCGACCGCCCCGCGATGGCCCAGCGGATGGATCCATCGGCGAACTGTTCGTGCATGTACCGGGTCATGATCTGACCCACGAAGCTCGTCGCTCCGTAAACGACGATATCGAACGTCTTGTCTGTCATCTTGGTAGTCGCTCCCTGCCGCCCGCTGCACCTCAGCGTCCCAACACTGGACGCCAACCCGGCCAATGCCAACCAGCCGCTTCGGCCTCAATCGCCAGCCGGCTTCCTGGCTTTGGCCGCACGCCCGGTTTTCACCGCATCAGAACCGAACTTCTCCCGCGCGAGGTCGGCAGCACGTTCGGCCCCGGCGCGCTTGATCGCCTTCGGATCGGCGAGGTCGGCCACATCCGCCCCAGCCGAAGTGAGATCCGACAGCCCGACCCCGATCAGGCGATACTTCACCCCCGTCGCCTCCTTCGCCAGCAGCGGCCGCGCGGCGCGGAAAATCGTTTGCGCCAGCTGTGTCGGGGCAGACAGAGAGACCTGTCGCGAGATCGTCTTGAAGCTCGCCGTCTTGAGCTTGAGATTCACCACCCAGCCGTCGACGCCCGCCTTCTTGGCGCGGTCCGCCGTCCGCTGGCTCAGCTTCCACAACAGGTCTTCCAGCGCGCCGGGATCGGACACATCCTCGAACAGCGTCGTTTCGGTCGAAACCGTCTTGCGCTCGCCGCCCGTCGTCACCTTCCTTGAATGACGTCCGAAGGCGCAATTGTGCAGCCACAACCCGGTCTCACCGAACCGCTTGGCCATTTCGGATGCATCCAGCCGCTGGATATCGCCAACGTTGCGAATGCCGGCAGCATTCAGCTTCTTTTCCAGCGCGGGCCCGACGCCGCCAATCACTCGCACCGACATCGGCGCTAGCAGAGCAGGGGCCTCCTCAGCGGAGATGGCGAAGAACCCGCGCGGCTTGTCCATCTCTGATGCGGTCTTCGCCAGAAACTTGTTCACCGACAGGCCCACCGAGATCGTCAGCCCGAGTTCCTTCTCCACCCGCCGCTGCAGTTTCATCAGTGCAATTACCGGCGCATAGCCGTGCAGCGTCTGCGTGCCTGACAGGTCGAGATAGGCCTCATCGATCGACACCGGCTCCACCATCGGCGTCAGCGCCTCCATCATCTCGCGGATGCGCTTGCCCTCGGCCACATAAACCGACATCCGCCCCGGCACGACGACGGCGTCGGGACACGCCTTCAGCGCCTTGAACATCGGCATGGCCGAGCGCACGCCGTATGTCCGCGCGATGTAGCAGCAGGTCGACACCACCCCCCGTTTGCCGCCGCCGACAATCACCGGCTTGGCCGCTAGCTCCGGATTGTCCCGCTTTTCGATCGAGGCGTAGAACGCATCGCAATCGTCGTGGGCCACAGTCAGGCTGCGCAACTGGGG
>JBHIWT010000057.1:0-18308 GCA_041987265.1 Hyphomonadaceae bacterium | reverse complement strand
GAAGTCGCTCCGCCAGCCGCAAGGCGATCGACAGCCCCACCCCGGCGACGGAAGTGATGAACTTGGACGCGGCGGACGCCAGCAGATCAACCAACGCCTTCTGTGTGACCGCTGGCTCGTTCGACGTCAGACCGTCGGTCGCAAACGTCAAGGCGGCGACCAGCCCGAGAAAGGTGGCCAACAATCCAACAGCGACGAACAAGCCCGCCGCGAAACCAAGCCAACTTGGAGGCGGCGCGGCGTCATAGATATACGTGCTTGGATGTTGCGAGGTCCGCACAGGCGGCGCTCCGTCAAAGATCAACGTCCTTGCGAATCGGTCCCACGCCGTGCCTAGGGACTTCCCCGATACCCCACCCCTTTTCATCGCATGATCGATCTCGTCGAACCGCGCAACGAATTGCGCCTCACGTGGGTTGGCGACCGGTTTGCCGCCCCCGGAAGGTGCAAATGAGATGTAGCCGGCAATCGCCCGTTTCCGGCTCGCCAACGCACTCGCCATGACTGCATGGCGAACGACAGCCACGATGACCAGCAGAACAGCGGCCAGCGTCATCGCGCCGGCAATCTCGTAGGCGAAATCAGTTGAACGGTAGAGCGGCAGGACGCGCCCGATCAGGCCTTCAACAAACCGGCCCAGCATTTCGAACATTGCATCGCGCCTTCGCCTGCGACAGCCCGGCGGTCTAATTGGCCAAATCGACGCATGATTCAATTGCGATCACGCTTGGGAGTGCACCCGCCAAATCAAAACAAATCATGCGAGCGCTGCAAATTTGAGCGCTAGAGACAACATTGATGGCGAAACACCAGCCCTGCCCGCCGCGCTACTCCCCCTGCCATCCCGCATTGACGTTTCTGGCGGACGTGCAAGAACGTGCGTCCCGAGAGTGCGGGCCAGCGGTGGATTCGTGACGGTTCAGCCAACGCGTTGAAACGTCTGTGGGAATGAAGCTTTCTGGAAGTTCTGGAGTGTGAGATGGCGCTATTTGACTCACGCGCGCGGCAGAGCGACCTCCATCTGGTCGAAGACTACGAGCCGGCGCCAAATCCGGTCCTCGCGCCCCCGCCCCGGGAACTCGCAATCCGCGTGGATCACGTGTCGCTGTCCTACCCGGTCGGCGCCACCCGGCGCGGCAGCATGAAATCGGCCATCATGTCGCTGGCTGGCGGTCGCGACCGCACGCCGAAGGCCGAATACGTCACCGCGCTGCGCAATGTGAACATGGACATATCCCGCGGCGAACGCGTCGCGTTGATCGGCCACAACGGGTCTGGCAAATCCACGCTCCTGCGGACCATGGCCGGTATCTACCCGATCTCGGACGGAACCGTCACCGTGACCGGCCGCATCGGAACCCTGCTGGAAATCGGCCTCGGCTTCGAACAGGAATCTACCGGCCGCGAAAACATCTACTATCGCGGAATGACGCTCGGCTATTCCCGCAAACAACTGCGGGAAGTCGAGGAAGACATCGTCCGCTTCGCAGACATCGGCGAGTTCATCGATCTTCCGATGCGCACCTACTCGGCGGGGATGTTCGTCCGCCTCGGATTCGCGATCTCGACGCAATTCGCACCGGAAATCCTGTTGATCGACGAGGTCTTCGGCGCGGGCGACGCGGCCTTCTCCCGGCGCGCCATCGACCGCATGAACAACATCGTCGACCGGGCCGGCATCTGCGTCATCGCCACCCACGACCTCGGCCTTGTCCAGTCGCTCTGCACCAGAGCCATCTGGCTTGACCGGGGCGTCGTCCGCCGCGACGGTCCGCCCACCGATGTCGCACAGGAAATGCTGGAAGCTTTCGCCAGCGAGTAGGTTGCCCACCGCGCAATCAGCTTTGAGTAAGTAACATGAGCTACATCAACATTCAGGATCGCGACTATCCGTTCGTGCTCAGATACGTGCGCGATCTCTTGATGTACCGCCACCTGGCCTGGAGCCTGGTCGGCTCCGACCTCCGGGCCCGTTTCCGCAGAAGCCGGCTTGGCATTGTCTGGGCGGTGATCCAGCCGCTCGCCTTCTCGTTGATCATCGCTACCGTTTGGGGCGGCCTGATGGGCGCAGAGGACTACTGGTCGTTCGCTGTCTACGTCTTCTCCGGCTGGATCCTGTGGGAGTACTTCGCCAACGTCGTGAACCTGTCACAGGACGCGCTGCTCAACGCCGAGGGACACCTTCGCCAGACGCGCATTCCCTTTATCGTATTCCAGACCCGCCTCCCGCTCACCGGGCTCGTCATCCTCTCCTGCGGCCTTCTGGGCCTCTTGATCATGCTGGCGGCGCTAGGCGATCTACCGGAACCCGGACTCCACTTGTTGCTCGTCCCGGCCTTTTTCGCTGTCTTCCTGGTGTTCAGCATCCCGCTCGCCATCATCATGTCGGTGCTGGGAACCCAGTTTCGTGACCTGAAACACATTTCAGGCATTCTGGTTCAGGGACTGTTCTTCCTTTCGCCGGTAATGTTCCCGCGCGAGATGCTCGCCAAACCGGAACTCTGGTTCCTGAAATTCATCAACCCAATGGTCCCGTTGATCGATATGTTCCGCACCCCGCTGATCGACAACGCCTACTGGAACATGACCGAGGTCTACACCGTGGCGGTCTGGACGCTGGTTCTGTGGATCGCTGCAATGATCATCTCCGGCTTCGCCGGCCGACGGATCGTGTTCGCCCTCTAATCCTGCGTCCAGCAACGAATAGTACCGACCAACAAGTCGACGGCCCTGACCAGTTGGTCTAAGGAAACTCGGCAGAGTAACCGGCGAGACGTTCTGAATGGACAATGACCAAACTGGCGCTCCGGTCGCCAAGACTTCCAAGTCTTCTAAATCCGCCGCCACTCGTAAATCTGGATCAGCTGGCGCCAAACGCGCGACCGCCAAGACCGCGCGCCGCGCGACGGCAAAGGCCGCCAGCAAGCCAGCGCGCACCGACAAACGCGCGGCCAAGACAACCGCCAATGGCGCAACGAAAGACAGCGCGCGTACGACATCGCGCAAACAAACCGCGACCGCCGCAAAGGCAAGTACGGCCTCCAGGCCAGCCGCGCGTGAAATCGAAGCCCTGAAGCGTCGCCTGTACGAGCTGGAACAGGCCAGCGCCGCGCTGCCCGAGATTGAAGCCGCGCTTCCTCACCAAGGCGAACTGGCGTCACTGGATGCGCGCATCGCGCGACTTGAAGAAACGACTGGCGCCGACAGCGAAGCGCGCCGGCTCGGAGCCATAGCGCTTCTTGCGGCCCAGCAAACCAAGCACCACACGCGGGCGATGATCGGCGAACAACGCTGGCAGCAATGGCTGGAAAGATCCGCAACCGGTCACCGAGTGGTCGTTCGCCTGCGCAACGCCCGGATCGGACGCGCCTTCCAGCATTCGATGCCGACACGTGCGGCGCTGTTGCTGTTCTCGGGCATGCGCACCGTGCAGGATGGTCCCGGCGGCCGGGCCATCGTCGCCTACGCAAGCAGGAAAACGGACGCGCCTGCGCCACACCCCTTGTTCGACCAGGCCTGGTACCTCAACAATTCGCCCGACGTCGCATCCTCAAGCATGCTGCCGGCGATCCACTATCTGCTGGTCGGCGATGGCGAAGGGCGCAGCCCGCACCCGCTCTTCTCCCCGCGCTGGTACCGCGAACGATACGGAGACCTGCTGGAAAGCTGGCCGCTGACCACGCTTGAGCACTTCCTGATGCGCGGCGCCCGCGAGCGGCTCAACCCGCACCCGCTCTTCGATCCATACTATTACGTGGCCAACTCGCCGTCTGTCTTCCGAACCGGGCAGAACCCGCTCTGGCACTATCTCTCAATCGGCTGGCGGGAGGGAACGCCGACACACCCTCTGTTCGACGGCCAGTGGTACCTCGAACGCTATCCGGATGCGAAAGCCGCAGACGTGGCGCCGCTGCTCCACTTCGCGACGATCGGCCGGTCGAAAGGCTATGATCCGCACCCGCTGCTCTCGACCCGCTTCTACCTGACTTCAAACCCGGACGTTGCGAATCTCGGGATCGATCCGATCGAGCACTACATCAACAACGGCTGGCGGGAGGGGCGTAAGCCGTCACCCTATTTCGATCCCCAATATTACCTGCGCTCAAACCCGGACGTTTCAGCCAACGGCGGCTCTGATCCGCTCACCCATTATCTGACCGCTGGCGCCTGGGAAAATCGCCGCGTCGCGCCACACCTCGACCTCGAGGCCTTCCTCAGCGCCTATCCGCAGGCCGCGACGAACAAGACACCGCTGCAGGCCTGGATCGAGATGGGCCGTCCGCAGCCTGTTGCTCCCAAGAACCGCCAGCAGACCCCGCAATCGCTGGTTCCTGCCGCTATAAACACAACCGATCCGACCGAAATCGAGGAGCAGGAGGAGCCCGGCGCGTACGGTTGGCGAACCTACCTCGCACTGTCGAGGTCCATCGCTGATAATGAACGCAAGCGCATCGAAGGGCTGACGCTCCCGTTGCCGCCATTGCTCGACTTCAACGCCCGGGAACTGGCCACGCGAGCCGCCAAGCTATCCTTCGCACAACCGGAAAAGCCGGAAGTATCGATCGTCATCCCGGTCTACGGCCACGTGAAATACACGGTCGAATGCCTCGCCAGCCTCGCCAGAACGCGGACCAAGAGATCCTTCGAAGTGATCGTCGCGGACGACGCCTCGCCCGATAACACCGCGCAGATCCTGTCGCGCATCAAGGGCGTGCGCCATCTGCAGGCGGAAACCAATCAGGGCTTCCTGAAGAACGTGAACGCAGCCGTCCGCGAGGCGCGCGGCAAGTACCTGATCATCCTCAACAACGACGTCCAGATGGCGCCGGGCTGGCTCGATCCATTGATCGATGCGCTGCAGGACGAAGACGTCGGCATCGCCGGACCCAAGTTCGTATTCCCGAACGGCCGCCTGCAGGAAGCCGGCGCACAGATCCTCCGCAACGGAACAGCCAACCTCGTCGGCCTGTTCGACGATCCGCAGCTACCGCGCTACAACCGCGCCAGAGACGTCGATTATGTTTCCGGCGCGTGTATCGCAATGCGCCGCGACCTCTTCGAAAGCCTCGACGGATTCGACCAGCGCTATGCGCCAGCCTACTGCGAAGACGCCGACCTCTGCCTGCGCGTTCGAGATCTGGGCAAGACGATCCGCTTCGAACCGAAGTCGACGCTCTACCACCACCTGTCAGTGACATCGAACGCACAACCCGGCGACTACAAGCAACGGCAGGCGACACGTAACCAGCAGAAGCTTATCGAGCGCTGGCAGCCCTTGATCAACAAGCTCAACGAAGTGCAGGTCATCGCGCTGCATCTTCCGCAATTCCACGCCATCCCTGAGAATGACAAATGGTGGGGCAAGGGCTTCACTGAATGGACCAACGCCTCCAAGGCCAAGCCGAACTTCGACGGCCACTACCAACCGCACCGGCCCGCCGAGCTCGGCTACTACGACCTCTCCGATCCTGAAGGCCTCGAACGCCAGGCCGAACTGGCCCAGGCCCACGGAATACACGGGTTCTGCTACTACTATTACTCATTCTCAGGACGCCGGATTCTTGAGAAGCCGATCGAGACCATGCTCACCTCGGGCAAGCCGGACATGCCGTTCTGCATCTGCTGGGCGAACGAGAACTGGACGCGCACATGGGACGGGCGCGAGAAGGACGTCCTGCTCAAGCAGGAATATCGCGAACGCGACGATCAGGTGATCATCGAAGACATCATCCGCTATCTTGAATCGCCCAACTACATCCGGGTGAACGGGCGACCGCTTCTGGTCGTCTACCGGCCCCAGCTTCTGCCCAACCCGAAGCGCACGATGGAGACCTGGCGCAAGGCCTGCCGCAAGGCGGGTATCGGCGAAATCTGCCTGGCGTTCGTCGAGACCTTCGAGAACGCGCTGACCTATCCCGACCCCAAGGAGTACGGCTTCGACTTCACGATCGAATTCCCGCCCGCCGGCATGACCGAGCCGATCGCGCCGTCGAAAATCCTGAATCCCAAATTCACCGGGGTCGTGAACGACTATCGCCGCGTCGTCCAACGTTACATGAAAGAGCCGATCCCGGCCCATCCGCGCTTCCGCGCCGTCATGCCCAGCTGGGACAACACCCCCCGCCGGCAGGACATCTCGACCTGCTTCCACCACGCCTCGCCCGGCGCCCTTCAGGCATGGCTTGAAGCCGTCATCAAGCAGACCCGAGAACAGAACTCTCCCGGCGAGCGGCTGGTCTTCGTCAATGCCTGGAACGAGTGGGGCGAAGGCGCTCACCTTGAACCCGACGAACGCTTCGGCCGCGGCTGGCTCGAGGCTGTCCGCAATGCGCTCGAGGCCGACCAGCAACTCTCATTTGCGCCCCAGCAAGGCTAGATCAGATGGCGTCTGCGCTCGATCCCACAGATGATGTCGTGCTGGTTGGCCACCCGTTCGCGCCAATCGGCATGGGTGAACACGTCAGGTCGTCCTGGCGCGCCTTCGCCGCCGCCGGCCTCCGCCCCGGCATCCGCGACATTTACGGACTGTGCGACCGGAACGATCCGGATATCGAACGCGAGTTCGCTTCGCTCGAAGTGCGCGCGCTCTCGAAGAAGGTGAACATCTTCCACATCAACGGCGACGAGGTGGCTCAGGCGCTGCCGCACCTCCGGGACCCGGCGTTCGATCGCGCCTACAACATCATCTATCCAGCCTGGGAGCTGTCGCGCTACCCGGATGTCTGGACCCCTTATCTAAATCGTTTTGACGAGGTCTGGGCGCCTTCCGATTTCATCGCACAATCGATCCGGTCGGCCGGCCTGAAGAATGTCCACCACATGCCCCTGGCGGTGGACGTGAAGATGTCGCGCTTTTTGACCCGGCGCGAAATGGACCTCCCGGAAGAGCAGTTCATCTTCCTGTTTTTCTTTGATTTTTCGTCTTACATGTCGCGGAAGAACCCGTTCGCCGTGCTCGAAGCCTTCGAGCAATTGATCGAGCGCATGCCGGATGCGCCTATCCATCTCGTGATCAAACACAAGGGCGGCGATGAAGACACGCCGGCCCGGCGGGAATTCGCCAAGGTCGTCAAACGCATCAGCGACCACACGACCATCATCGACCAGCCGCTCAGCGATAACGGGGTCAAGAACCTTGTCCGCAACGCCAATTGCTTTGTCTCGTTGCACCGTTCGGAAGGCTTTGGCCGCGGCCTTGCTGAATCGATGGCGCTGGGCATACCAACCATCGGCACCGGCTATTCCGGCAATCTCGATTTCATGAACGCGGACAATTCCTGGCTTGTCGATCACACCCTGATCCCGCTCGGAAAGGACGAATACCCCGAGGCCGAGGGACAGGAATGGGCCGACCCTGATGTTGGACACGCCGTCGACCTGATGGAAGAAATCGTCACCAATCCAGCAGCATCCCGAGCGCGCGCCGCACAGGCTGCAATGGATATCGCCCGGGACTTCTCGCCAAGGGCGGTCGGCCTGCGCTATCTCGACCGCCTCGAAGCCATCAACAAACGGATCGGACGAAAAGAACCGGCATGAAGGAATGCAGCAAGTCGATCATGCGTCGCCTCGGCGACTCGAACTATGTCCGCCGCTACTTCGTAGGTGACGGCGTCGATATTGGCGGCGCGCCCGATCCCCTGGCGATGTATCAGGAATTGTTCCCCCGGATGACGTCGGCCCGCATCTGGGACCTCAACGACGGCGACGCCCAGTTCATGGCCGGCGTCCAGGACGAGACATTCGATTTCGTGTTCTCCAGTCACTGCCTGGAGCACATCCGCGAACCTGCCGAAGCTCTCGCCAACTGGATGCGGATCCTCAAACCCGGCGGCCATCTTGTCGTCGCCGTACCCGACGAGGATCTCTACGAGCAGGGCGTCTGGCCCAGCACGCACAACCGCGACCACAAACACACCTTCACGCTGATGAAGGCGAATAGCTGGAGCCCCGCTTCGATCAACCTGCTCGCCCTGCTGGGCGGCCTCGGCCCGGAAGCCGACATCAGGAAGATCGAATTACTGGATCAGTCATACCGTTTCGAAGCCCCGCGCTTCGACCAGACGCTGACCCCTGTCGGCGAATGCGGGATCGAGTTCGTCATCCGCAAGCGCACCAGCGACGAGCTCGAAGCCGGCGGCCGCCTGCCGCCAAAGACCCAGCCGCAGCCTGCGATGCGCCCATACTGGAACCAGTACCGCGCCGACCAGCAGGCGCTGAAATCATTCGCGGGCAAGGAACCGCCCTTCCAGGACGACAGCGAAATCTGAGACGACGCGGGCCCTCTCAGGCCTCAGCGGTCATCCGCCAGGACTCCGCACCACTAAGCGCAAAGTGGCAGGGCAGAACCATGCCCCTGCCCAATCCCTGCAGGTAACGGATCAACCCCGACCGGCGCGAAGGCTCCGCCATCAGCAGCAGGAAACCGCCGCCGCCCGCGCCAGTAAGCTTGGCTGCAAAGGCGCCGCAATCGATCGCTTCCTTGATGATCGTGTCGATGTATGCGTTCGAAACGCCAGGCGCGGTGCGCTTCTTCGCAGCCCATCCCCGGTTCATCGTGTCGGCGAATGCGCGCAGATCGCACCGCAGCAGCGCTTCCTTGATATCTCCGGCCTCGCGCTTCATTTCAAACAGCGCCTCGGTTGCGGTCTTGTCGCGGGCGCTCATGTTCTTCTGTTGCTGCTTGATGATATCCGCCGAATTGCGCGCCTGCCCCAGATAATAGAGCACCATCGAAGCTTCGATCTCGAGCAGGATGTCCCGCCGGATCCGCAGCGGGTTGACGATCGTCAGGTCATCGGCGCGAAACTCGATGAAGTTGAATCCGCCAAACGCCGCTGCGAACTGATCCTGACGTCCCCCTGCAAGCCCCAGATCACGCCGCTCGATATCGAATGCTAGTTTCGCGACATCTTCTTCGCTCATCGGAATGCGCAGCAATTCGCGATAGGCCTCGACCAGCGCGACAACCAGCGCCGAGGAAGAGCCAAGCCCCGACCCCGCAGGCGCCTCGACACTGGACCGCACAGACACCGGTAAGGGCTGGCCGCCGTTGAACTCCGAGACGAACCGGTTGTAGACGCCCTTGTGCAAGACGGCCTCGCCAGTCGGTTCGAAATGCGCGGCGGCCTCCGCTTCAAAGGTCTGATCCACGTCGTCGGCGACAAAGCGGATCCTGTTGTCATCTCGCACCCGAATGTCGACCCGCGCATAAAGCGTGATCGTGGCATTGAGCACGCATCCGCCATGGTCGTCACAGAAAGGCGCGACATCCGTCCCGCCGCCCGCAAAACCAAGCCTTAACGGCGCACGAGACCTGACAATCGTGCCGGAACCGGGCTGGGCCAGTTTCTGGGGATTTCCCTGACGGACGGATACGAGGCCTGCATCATTACCGCTTCGCAACTGACTCGCCTCGCACAGGTGTTATCGTCCAATATACAACCCCGGAGAGTTGGCATACAGCAGTCTGGTTGCAAAGGGAGTTGAACATGTTCAACCGCCAATCGGCTCAACTGTCACGCCAGCCGCAGGCTTCGCCACGGCCGCCTTTGTGGCTGGACGCTCCCGACGCCGCCCAGCGCGTTTCGGCCGCCAATGTACCGGAATCCTACCGCCAGGCCGCGATGGATCTGATCCTGCGGGGCTTCACGATCCTGCGCGGCGCACAGGACGGCGAACTCTGCAGCCAGACCATCGCCGACTATCACACCTATTCCGAACAGAACCGCGCCTACGTGGACGCGAACCTCGACGCCGCCGGCCGCGAAAAGCGGCTTGTGAACTTCCACCACTATTCCGACGCTGCGATGCGGCTGGGCGCCAATCCAGAGGTCATGAACCTTCTCGACTTCCTGTTCGGCTCGGAAACCAGCGTCTACACGTCGCTGACATTCAAGTACGGCACCGGCCAGCCCGTGCACCGCGACACGCCGCACTTTGCAACCTGGCCCAACGGCTACTTCTTCGGCGTATGGACCGCGCTTGAGGACATCTCGCCCGACGCCGGGCCGCTCTTCTATTACGAAGGCGCACACCGCTTCTCGATCGATGTCGCCAGGATCTGGCGCGAAACGCTGGAGACGCGGTCGGATCTGTCGCCGGAACAGGCCTACAATCACGCACTCGATATCTACAACGGCATGGTCATCGACCGCGCGCCGAACGAAGGCGCTTATCGTGTTGCTGAAATGAAGCGTGGCGATGTCGCCATCTGGCACCCGATGACGCCACACGGCGGCTCGCCGGCCAACGATCCCAACCTCAGCCGCTGGTCATGTGTTTTCCACTGCGCGCCCAGTTCAGTGCAGGTGCACCAGCACCCGTCATTCTTCGACCATGCCGGCCGTGAAGAGCCTCCGCCGCGCTATGGCTTCACCGAAGCCCACGGCCGCCAGATCGCGTTGGCGGGCGACGTCGGCTTCATGTAGGCGTGAGCTGTTCGCGATCAGCCGCGGCGGATCGCGTGGAAGATCACCGGCCACATATGCCCGTCGGGAAACGGACAGCCGTTTGAAACGACCCCGATCCGGGGATCGTAGAGGAGGCCGATCTGCGTATCGAACCCTGCCGCATCCAGATCCGACAGCAATTCCCAACCCGGCTCGATGAAGACAAGCGCGCCGTCCCCCACTGGATTGCCGTGATACGCCTCCGGCATCAGGTGCTCGATCCCGCCGCGTCCGTCCGGCCGCGCCCGTACCCGATGTTCCTCCAGCGCCGCAAAGAACGGCAGCGTAAACAGCATCGACCCGCCAGGCCGCAACACCCGGGCGCACTCAGCCAACCCTTCACGATGCCCCGGCACATGCTCCAGCACGTCAAAATGCATCAACAGATCCAGCGAAGCATCCGGCATAGAAAAGCCAAGCATGGATTCATGGCGAACCCGCCGCCATTCATGCCAGTAGGTTTTCCCGGGCGTTCGATCAGGACCAAGGAACTCACAGCCCGCCAATCCGGCGTCCTCGCGCCGCATCAACCGGAAAAGCGGAGAAAGCTGCTCAAGCAACAAGGATCGCTGAAATCCCCGCTCCGCGCGCAGCGCACGCCAGGCAAGCAAACTCAGACGTAACCGGCCGTTGGTCCCGCATCCGGGACAGATCATCCCCTCAAGCAGATTCCGCCAGTCCCCCTCCGTTTCCTCATCGGTAACGCGAAAGGAAACGTCGCGCGAACAGACCGGGCACCATCCTGGACTGAAGCGCTGCTGGACTAGCTCTGCGGTCGTGCGCTCGTCGCGCTCACTCAAATCCGCAAATCGGGACTGCATCTCGGACCGCAACGACCGCCATTCGAGATTTGGCGCTGCAACCGACATCCAACTGTCGCCCTGGCTAACGGCCGTGTTCCAGGGCTTGCAGGGCGCGCTGCAATTGCTGCAACAACTCTGGCTCACGTCCTTCAGAACCGGCTTGTGATACCGCCGTATCGACCGCCTGTCGCACACGTTCAACAAATACCAACAGAGACTGGTGCTCGCGTTCCGTGTTGGCGCCGCCATCAAGCGGCGCTTCAGCCCCCGCCTTACTATTTTCCGCCTCAGCGCTGAGGCCTCGGATGACTTCCGACACAGCCCGGTCGGTCTCCCGACACAACTCAGCATTGATCAGCTCTGCTTCAGCGACCGAGCAGTCAACCCAGTCGCCATCCACAAGACGCCTGAATGGAATAGCGCCTGCAGCCACGCCCGACACATCCAGTCCGGCAAGATGCGCCGGCGCCCACCACGGCTGCCTCGGGTCCGGCACGTGAGGGATCGGCTTCACATCCCCTCGCCAGGCGACAGCCATGATCTGTGCGGTCATGTAAACGCGAACGTTCCAGCCAATACTGCGCAGGTACAGCAACGCGCGCGTTACATCCGGCGACATCAGATCATGAAAGAGGATCATTGCGTCATCTGCGGCGAGACGCGCGAGGTGAATGGCGTCTCGTAGCGGCGCCAATCCTTCATGATCCCCATCGATGAAAATCAGCCCCCAACGCGTGCGCGATTGTTGCTCAAGCAGCTCAACACCGTCCGGGCTCGCCAGCCCAACCAGACGCACCTTGTCCAGAACACCAGCAGCTCTCAGACTGTCTTCAACTCCGGAACGAAATGTTTGGTCCGCAAGAATCGGATCGAACACAACCAATGTGTCTGAGCCGTTGGCGACATGCGCTGACGACCAGCCTCTCCAGCATCCAATCTCGACACATGGCTTTCCTCGAAACAATCGGGCGGAGTTGTAGAGAATACTTGCTTCGTCGCGACTGACAAAACCAACGGTTGGAGTTCGGCGGTCCACATACCAGTTATGGCCGATGTCTCGGCGAAGATAGGGCCATGAGTTCACCTCGGTATCGGCCGCAATCATGTTCGGAAACGCATGGTCCAGCTGAACCATCTCGAGACCTTCCGACACATAGTCGTGCGCGTCCAAGTCCGACCTCCTGCCCAATTCAGCCGTACGAAATCCATAAGCGGCCAGTTTCAGCGCCGCTATTTCGGCTTTTGAAACACCACCATCTCTTGGAACCGCGGCTCTGCCGGAAACATGTCGACGACATCCAGAATCTGGCCGAACCGCTTCTTGATGTACGCGTCGGAATAGAAGACGTTGGACGAATACGACGCGTCGTTGTGCCACCGATAGACGATCCTGTCCTTCGGGACACGAGAAGTCTCGGTACGCTCAGCGAAGCTGGGGAAATCCTTGATCGCCTGATAGAGCGGCCAGGTTTCATCGATCTCTCGCCAGGTCCGATCCGTATGCATGGTCAACCAGGCGATCCCGCCGGGCTTGAGGATGCGCCGGAACTCCATCAACCAGTTGTCTTCAAACGCTTCAATGTGGGTCAGCACCGAAAACGCTGTGATCAGCGAGATCGAGTTGTCCTCCAGCGGCAGCGTCGGAATCGATGTTCCCTGAAATGCAACGATCTCCTTGGGAAGGTAGTGGGCGCACCAGTCAACATGCAATCGATTGATGTCGCAGCCCAACACTCGAGAGAACCGGTCCGAGTGATGGAAGTGCCGCAATAGACGACCACTCGCACAACCGAAATCCAGGACCGAGTCGAGCTGAACGTCACGCTTGTTCGCATAAGCCAGGATCTGCGCGATATCACGCGCACCGCTGGCCCAGTAGTTGAAATGGTTCTCGCCGTAATAGCCCTCACGGTCCTCGGCGTATGGCAGGGGCGATGTGTCAGCCTGGATGGCCGGTGCACGCGGCACGAGGTTCTCATCCCACGTGACGGTACCGTCATCCAGAGACAGGTAGTCACTTACACTTCCTAACGAGCGTGGCTCGAATTCAGCCTGGCTGTTGATTGAAACAAAGTCTTCCCAGGAGTGATCCATCGAGCTTGCCCTTTTGTTCTTTTAGCTTCTTTTGCGCCCCCTCGATCCCCTGCCTTGTTATGAGTCCATTCTCGCGAACCACGACGTCGGCATCATCGCAGAGGGACATCTGCGAGCCTTTGCGCGATCGCTTGAAGTGGACAGTTCCAGGCACCGGAACATGGTGGATTCCTTCAGACAGAGTCTGACAGGCCCAATGCCAATCTTCATGACCATAACCCGCCTTCAAGTCGTTCTCCACGAATGGCGCCTTAAGCAGGGTTTCTCTACGGCTGAAGACCATCGCGTCCCAGTAATTGAACAAGATAAGTTCGTCCAGACTGAGCTGCAGATCCAGCGAAGACGGGTGCACCCACACCAGCTTGGTTTTCCCGAAGACGATATTCACTTCTGAATGAAAGATCATGGGAATGGTCACGCCTTCGCTCAACTCCGAGCAGCGGACCAACCAGTTGGCGCCCCAAAGATCGTCGCCATCCAGGAACGTTACCGAGCGGCCAGAACTTGCTTCAACTCCGTGGTTCCGCGCCAGACCAGGATCGCCAAGATCGGTCTCCATGACCTTCGTCGGCACGCCGAAAAGCGACTTCGCTTTATGTTGCGGCGCCATGTTCCGGGTCAGTTCGTCACAACGGTCCTGAACGACGACTACTTCTATCGACTTTCCCTGGCCGGAGGCCGCTTCGATCGCGGCAATGCAACTGTCGATCGTCGGACCCAACAGGTACCCCTCACGATGGGTCGTCAGAACGACGGAGATGTCAGCGTCAGCCATTGTTGAGGAAACTCCGAAGCGCGGACTCATATTCCTGAGTGGAGTGAAGCTTCGACGCGCGGCGCTGTAGAGCCTTGGCCTTCTTCAGGGCCAGTTCCGGAGAAGATGCAAGCTCGGTAATCGCAGCAATGTAGTCCGCTACGTCAGCATCCGGATCGATGGGCCAACCCGTCGTTTTGTCGATCAACTCACCGACGCCTCCAACCTTGCTTGCGACAATCGGAACAGACCTTGCCGCCAGTTCGATCAGGATCGTCGGGATTCCGTCCCACCCGGAGGTGTAGAGCCAGCCCGTCGCTTCATCGAGCGGCAGTTCATCGAACGAGGTGTATGGTTTTCGCACGACCATATTGATCGGCAGGTCAGGAAGTTTCCGGCCCTCGTCCAGCAGGAACTGCCCCCAAACCCAGAAGTCGACATCCGGCATCGCGCGCGCGACCTCGACCAGCAGGTCAAATCGCTTCTGGCGATCGAAACGCCCCGCCCATAAGAACAGCGGACGCGCGCCGCGGCCCATTACCAGACGCTTACGGTCAACTTTCTTGGCGGCAGGCTCACCCTCGGCCTCGGGAATGTGCGGTGTCCTCAGCACCTGGATTTTCGACTGCTGGGATTCGGGGATTCGATAGAGCCTGATTAACTCGTCTCGCAAAAAGCCGGAATCGGTGATCGTCCCGGTCGTCTGAGATGCCACAACCGGAAAATAGTCGGACGGATAGCCGACCCGGCGACCCTCGTCAGTCTGATCCCAGCAGAAGTAATATGAGTATGTCTCACAGACGGCGGTGAGTCTTTTGCCGTAACGGGCGTACACCTCAAACAGCGCCTTGCTGTTTGCATTGAAGACCGCGGTGCGACAGATCCGTCGTAGGAGGCTGAACAGCAAGTGCCCAGCAGCATCCGAACCCAGGTTTGAACCCATGTATTTCGAGATATCGAGTATCTCGATATCGCTATCATACCACCCTTTGCGTTCCGCCTGCGTCGCGTCAGTCTGAATTACCAACACCGAACCATCTTTGCTGAGCCGCTTTAGAGTACCGGCAAGGATGGAGGCGATGTAGTCGGCGCCTCCCATACGGATCCACGGAACGCAGACAACATAATCGTAGCTGTCACGCTTCAATTCGGGCAACACTTCGCGCAGCACGACCGAATACGAACCGTGGCTTGGCGATGTCAGAACCCGTTCCGTTTCGGCGAGCGACTGGATGGCCGGTTCGATCTTCTGCGCTGCAGATATGCTGTCCTCTAGTTCACGTGAAAACAGGATCGAGCTCACGCGAGACAGTTCGCCCTGCACCCCGTCTTGAGGACGCCGGAATGGCCGAGGCAGCAAGTGCAACCCGTCGAACGTCCGCGACGCTTCCCGCCAAACTGACACCGTGACCGGCGGATAAGTACTGACCCTTCGACCTTCAAAATTCCCATGCAGCACAAAATGCTCGACGAGATTCACGCTATCGGCATCAAGATCGGAGTTTTCCTGCGCGTAGAATGTTTGATCCAGCACCGACGC
Organism: Hyphomonadaceae bacterium; assembly: GCA_041987265.1. Lineage (GTDB taxonomy): Bacteria > Pseudomonadota > Alphaproteobacteria > Caulobacterales > Hyphomonadaceae > IH12. The sequence continues at coordinate 2,666 of JBHIWT010000057.1, read as the reverse complement.
GGGCGATACGCCTTCCCGCCTGCCCACCTCGTACCAGTGGCGCAGCGCGCCAAATACCTGCCGAACCGGATCTGACGGAAGCTTCAACCCCGCTCGAACAAAATAGCTCTGGTGGTCAAACGCCTGTGACAACGGCTGGCCTTCGAGTACGCCCACCGTCAGATAGTGATGAACCAATTCAGCAGCCGACGTTGCCCCTGGCATCCCGTTCACGAACCGATAATAGGTCGGATCAAACACCCGGCAGAACAGCTGTGTATCCGCGAGCTTGAACTGGAAGCGCACTTTCAGTTGGTGCGTTGCGTCCAGCAACATCAGGAACTCGGACTCGCTGAAAGTCGAGTCGCCATTCCTGCTCGCCAACAGGGAATACTCAGACATCGGAACAGAATCGTAACCCAGCCCGAACGAAAGATAGTGCCCGAACAAGTCCGTCGCGTTTGGATCAAGGCTGTTCGCCGCAGCGTACCAGTCCGGGTCAAACCAGGCGTTCGGCGCTCTGCCTTCGCCGGAACCATGCTCGAGAAAATGCTCAAGCGCATCGACGCCGGACGTACGCACATCAGCATAGGTTCGAAGGTAGTACTCCTCATCGAACAAACGGACTTTCGATCCCCGCGCCCGCAACCCTCTCACCTGATCAAGACCAGCTCCTGTGTCATAGGCCTTGGCGAGCGCGTTGACGTACCGCTTCTCGAGGCAGCCACTGCGAAGGAAATGCTCGACTGGATCGACGCCCGACTTCCGAACATCTGAGTATTCGGCGAGATAGAAATCGGCGTCGAGGAATTCCAGGACAGCGGCGCGAAAACGCTCCTCTGCATCGCGCTCGTTGGCCCCACGCGACAGGTCTTCTTCGGCTGGAAAATAGCCCTGGTAGATACCGACAGTCAGGTAGTGGGCGAGCGCGCCATCCGGGTGGCTGTCTGCGTCGTCGTACAGCCTTCGGTAAACGCCTTCGTCGAACACCTCGTCAAAGTCTGATGGTTTCAATCGGATCGGCGATGGGTCTCGGTCCGCCCAGTTGACGCCCAGCACTTCATCATCATCGTCTGACGCCGCCTCCGTCGCATGGCGCTTCTGCGATTCCTTGGGCGCGGGGCGACGCACCTTTGGCGCCCCGTTCAGCGCCCAGTGAAATACGGCGGGAGCCGGGCCCGCACCCGCCTCGGGGAAATCGCTGAGATACAATTCCTCATCATAGTCCGGCGATGGCCGTCGCTCTTCGCGCCACCCCTGGGTTACAAAGTGACCGAACGGGTCCACGCCCGATTGCGCCACATCCGGGTATTCCGCCAGGTAAAACTCTTCATCGAAGGCCGCTCGAAGTTTGGCCGACGAGGCAGGGTCGCTCACTACAGCATCAGCGCCCTCACCGAGATCAGCATCACCGCCATTCGCCGCTGAACGGTCTGCCTTTGGCGTCGTCATGTGAAACGCGCCTCCGAGCACTGAGTCCGACGTGCCTGCAATTCGCAACTCGAACAAGTGCAGTTCGCCATCGAGCACATCTGCTGGCAACGGAATGCGATATCCGCAATCGCCGATGCCTGCCTCGGCGAGATCCGGACGAGCGATGTCAGCATCCGAAACGGCAAGTTCAACGCCGTCAACCAGCACCGCCAGTCTGAGCGGGCCGTCGTCAGACGCCGCCCATCCGTAAAGCGCGCCCTCCTGGATGCCATCAATCGCTCCGCGTACACCGTCGTCGGACAATGAGCGCCCGGCGCCGTTGGCTGGCCCCACCTGCTCCATCTCAGTTCGACCCCTTATTCGCCACCACGCACACGGAACGAGGCGTCCCGCTTGAGCACGTCCCTCTGACGCCAGTTCAAGCCGTTGGAAGCCGCAGGCTCACCCCACCCGCTAGCTCCAGACTGCCGCACCCCATCACCTACGACATGCCACAAGGAAATCGAGTGCAAAAGCTATAGATCATCCGCCCAATTTGTCGGTTCCGCCTGAATTTTGGCAGTCTGTGATCTTCCCGTCATCAGTATTGGCCGCCCGGCGCTCGCCGACGCGATCATGGCCGCCGATGCACCGATAATCTCGCATTCGGCTCGACCGCGCCAGTCAGACGAACCCACACCCTCAGATTCGCCCAAATGTGGCATTCGGCAGTTGCGATCCCTACACGGAACGCCTAATCAGCCGACCTGCGCACACCCGCGTCAGGATGAGGCGATTCAGGGATGCAGGCGCCGGGTAGACCCGGTCAGTTACGATCGGTTTTGCGGGTTGGGGGCGTTCATGTTTGTACGAATTGTAAGGGGTTTTCGCGCGTGCAGGTAACGATGATAGGCGCTGGCTATGTAGGCTTGGTGTCGGGGGCCTGCTTTGCCGATTTTGGTCATGTGGTGACCTGCGTCGACAAGGACCCGAAGAAGATCGACATGCTCGAGAAGGGTGAGATCCCGATCTTCGAGCCGGGTCTCGACAAGCTGGTCGCCACCAACGTCGCCGAAGGCCGTCTGAAGTTCTCGCTCGACGCCAAGGCCGCCATCGCCGAGGCCGACGCCGTCTTCATCGCGGTGGGCACGCCCTCGCGCCGCGGCGACGGCCACGCCGACCTCACCTATGTCTACGAGGCGGCAAAAGAGATCGCCGAACACATGTCCGGCTTCACCGTCGTCGTCACCAAGTCGACCGTGCCGGTCGGCACC
>JBHIWT010000056.1:0-18649 GCA_041987265.1 Hyphomonadaceae bacterium | reverse complement strand
AAAGTGCGACCTACATCGAAGACCAGGAATCAGGCGAACTGCGCCGCCCGCACCACATCGACCTCAAGTCAGGCATGTACCGCGGCAAGCAGATCCTTGAACCCAAAGACGACTAAACTTCGGGTTTTTCAGAATTAGCGCCAATTCAGTCGGGCGCGGGACTTGATCCCGCGCCCGACTTGCTGTTTTCAGCCTGAGAATCCGAGCAAAGGGGTCCCAGGTGACAGAGATTGTTGACGTCTTCGCGCGCGAAATTCTGGACAGCCGAGGCAACCCGACTGTTGAGGCCGAGGTCGTCCTGGAAGACGGCTCTGCAGGCAGGGCTGCCGTTCCCTCCGGAGCTTCCACTGGCGCACACGAGGCCTGCGAGCTGCGCGACGGCGACGCCTCTCGCTACGGCGGAAAAGGCGTCCTCAATGCTGTGAACGCCGTCAACGGCGAGATCGCAGCAGCGCTGCTGGGACTGGAAGCTGAAGATCAGCGCCATATCGACCAGACCATGATCAATCTCGACGGCACGCCGAACAAGGCCCGCCTCGGCGCCAACGCAATCCTCGGCGTATCGCTTGCCGTCGCACGCGCTGCAGCAGACGCAGCGGCGCTTCCACTTTACCGCTATGTCGGCGGTGCCAACGCCCACATCCTGCCGACGCCGATGATGAACATCATCAATGGCGGCGAGCACGCCGATAATCCCATCGACGTTCAGGAATTCATGATCATGCCGGTGGGCGCATCGAGTTTCTCCGATGCCTTGCGGTGCGGAGCAGAGGTGTTTCACGCGCTGAAGAAGAACCTCTCCGCCGCCGGTCACAATACCAATGTCGGCGACGAGGGTGGTTTCGCGCCGAACATCGGCTCCACCGCCGAAGCCATCGAATTCATCCTTAAATCCATCGAAACCGCCGGCTACAAGCCTGGAGATGATGTCGTCCTGGCGCTCGATGCGGCCTCGACCGAATTCTACAAGGGCGGCAAATACGAACTCGCGGGCGAGGGAAAGAGCCTCGACTCACAGGAGTTCGCCAAATACCTCGAAGACCTCGTCACGCGGTACCCGATCGTGTCGATTGAGGACGGCATGGCCGAAGACGATTGGGACGGCTGGATTGCCGTCACCCAGGCCATCGGCGACAAGTGCCAGCTCGTCGGCGACGACCTTTTCGTAACCAACGTTGCGCGGCTGTCTCAGGGCATCGAACGGAACGCTGGCAACGCCATTCTGGTCAAGGTCAATCAGATTGGTTCGCTGACTGAGACCCTCGATTCTGTCTCGATGGCGATGAGCAACCGTTTTGGCGCCGTTATGTCCCACCGCTCTGGCGAAACCGAAGACTCCACGATCGCAGACCTCGCAGTCGCCACAAATTGCGGACAGATCAAGACCGGCTCGCTGGCTCGCTCAGACCGCCTCGCCAAGTACAACCAGCTCCTCCGGATTGAGGGCGATCTTGGCGACCAGGCCGTCTATCTCGGCCGACGCGCATTGCATATTTGATAGGCTAGGATCGAACGCGCACAGCTTTACCCGCCCTTAACTGCGCTCGGGCCCTCTGTGTAGGTAACGAGTCGGATGAGAGGCGTCGTTGAGAACGCTCAAAGCCATTTTTGCGCCCGCCGCGCTAGGCGCTGTGATCCTCTATTTCTCCTACCACGCGCTGGCGGGAGAACAGGGCCTCGCGAGCTGGACTCAGTTGCAGGGAGACGAGCGCCAGCTCGAGCAGGAACTCGTGGCGCTTGTACGCGAACGGGACCTCAAGAATGCGGATCTCGCCCGACTACGGGACGAGACGCTCGATAACGACTATCTCGAGGAAGTGGCACGTACGAAACTGTCCTATGTCCGGTCAGACGAACTGATCGTCAGCGTTCGCTGATCGCCTCTGTTTTCTACGTTTTTCGTTGAAATCGCCTTTCGCGCCGCTGGCGAACGTCTATGTTGCCCTTGAGCAACAGCAGGTGAGTCACGCATGGCCCAGGCCGCCAGAAAGACATCCACTCGAGCAACGGGGAAACTCAAATCCCTGACGCCCAAAGAACAGGTCCAGCTATTCACCGACATGCTGTTGATCCGCCGCTTTGAGGAAAAAGCGGGCCAACTCTACGGGATGGGTCTCATCGCCGGTTTCTGCCACCTCTACATCGGTCAGGAAGCCGTTGTCGTCGGCGTACAGTCAGTGCTCGAACAGGATGACCAGGTCATCACAGGCTATCGCGACCACGGCCACATGCTGGCGTGCGGCATGGACCCCGACGGCGTGATGGCGGAGCTCACCGGACGCGAAGGCGGCTATTCCCGCGGCAAGGGCGGATCGATGCACATGTTCAGCCGCGAGAAAAACTTCTTCGGCGGACACGGCATCGTTGGCGCACCCGCGCCCCTGGGCGCAGGATTGGCTTTCGCCAACAAGTATCAGGACAAGAAAGCGGTCTGCATTTCCTACTTCGGTGAGGGCGCATCCAACCAGGGCCAGGTCTACGAAGCCTTCAACATGGCGTCGCTCTGGAAACTCCCGGTCGTGTTCGTCATTGAGAACAATCGCTACGCGATGGGCACATCGGCGGAGCGCGCGTCGGCAGAAACAGAATTCTACAAGCGCGGCATCGCCTTCAGGATCCCCGGGGCGGAAGTTGATGGAATGGACGTCCTCGCCGTACGCGAAGCCGCCCACAAGGCGACGAGCCATGCACGCAATGGCGAAGGACCCTACATCCTCGAGATGGAAACCTACCGCTATCGCGGCCACTCGATGTCCGACCCTGCCAAGTACCGCACCCGGGAAGAGGTCAAGGACGTACGCGAGCACCGCGACCCCATAGAGCTATTCAAGAAGCTCCTGATCGAAGCAGGACACGCCAGCGAGGACGATCTCAAGGCGATCGAGAAGGATATCCGCACACGCGTTACCGCCAGCGCTGAGTTCGCCCAGACAAGCCCGGAGCCCGACCCATCCGCACTCTGGACAGATGTCCTGGTAGGGGAGGCCGGCTGATGACCGACATCCTGATGCCCGCCCTTTCACCCACTATGGAAGAGGGCAAACTTACCAAATGGCTGGTCAAGGAAGGCGACGAGATCAATCCCGGAGACGTCATCGCCGAGATTGAGACCGACAAGGCCACGATGGAGGTCGAAGCCGTCGATCCGGGCGTCATCTCCGAAATCCTCGTTCCGGAAGGCTCCGAAGGCGTCAAGGTCAATGCGCCAATTGCACGGATCGCCAACGGCGACGATGCGTCCGCATCCGCAAAGCCCGAAGCTGAAGCCAGGACAGAACCCAAGGCCGCGCGCGACGACGGCCACCGGCTCCACCGCAACGACGAGGGCACTGCGCCACCGGCGCCCCAGCCAGCTTCACTGCGCGATCCCGACCTTCCGGAAGGAACAACCTATACTGAAACCGCCGTCCGCGATGCGCTGCGCGACGCAATGGCGGAAGAGATGCGGCGCGATGAAGCCGTATTCCTGATCGGCGAAGAGGTCGCCAACTACCAAGGCGCCTACAAGGTTTCCCGCGGCCTACTCGAGGAATTCGGCGACCGTCGTGTCGTCGACACGCCGATAACCGAATACGGTTTTGCCGGACTGGGCGTAGGGGCCGCTTTTGGCGGGCTCAAACCGATCGTTGAGTTCATGACGTTCAACTTTGCAATGCAGGCCATCGACCACATCGTGAACTCGGCCGCAAAGACACTCTACATGTCCGGCGGCCAGATGGGTTGCCCCATCGTGTTTCGAGGCCCCAACGGTGCAGCCAGCCGGGTCGGCGCCCAACACTCGCAGGACTATTCCGCATGGTACGGACATGTCCCGGGCATGAAAGTGATTGCGCCTTACGACGCCGCGGACGCCAAGGGACTCCTCAAGGCTGCAATCCGTGATCCCAATCCGGTCGTCTTCCTCGAGCACGAACTGATGTACGGAGAAGCGTTTGACGTGCCGGATGTCGATGACTTCATCCTGCCAATCGGAAAGGCCCGCATCAGGCGGGAAGGCGATGGCGTGACGTTGGTTGCCCACTCGCGCATGGTGAAGTTCGCGCTGGAAGCCGCCGAACAACTCGCTGCCGATGGGATAGAAGCGGAGGTCATCGACCTTCGCACAATTCGTCCACTCGACACCGCAACGGTCATCGAAAGCGTGAAGAAGACCAACCGCATTGTGTGCTGCGAAGAAGGCTGGCGCTATTTCGGCGTCGGCGCTGAGATCGCGGCAACCGTCACGCAGGAAGCATTCGATTATCTCGATGCGCCGCCAATGCGTGTCCACCAGGCCGATGTGCCGTTACCTTACGCCGCCAATCTGGAGAAACTCTCACTTCCGGGAACTGCCGATATCGTCCAAGCCGCAAGAAAGGTTTGCTACGTTGACTGAGCCGGAAGTCATCGAGCAGCTCGTCGAGTTTCAGAACGTCTTGCTGACAGGCGTGACGGTCTACTTCACGATCATTTCCGCCTACGTGGTCGGCCTGTACGCCTTCCTCGATGAGGCAGGCTTCTTGTTGAAGTTTTTCGCCTTTCTCTTCCTCACCGTATCTCTCTTCTTCCTCGGGGCGCTGTTCTTCGGAGCGGCGAACTTCCAGTCCGGACTGGTCGAGGTCTTGCGGGAAATCGACAGTAGCAGTGACAAGGCATTGTCACCCGCGGGTCAGGCGGCGCTGGCCAACGCCGACAGCGGAATCGATCAGCACATCCGTAACACCTTCCTCGTCGCCAGCGGCGGCTTCTACCTGGCGCTCGCGGTCCTGACATTCTGGAACGGCTGGCGAAAAGCAGCGCATCTGCGCGTGCAGGAGACCGACTAGACCATGACAACGCCGATCACCATGCCAGCCCTGTCGCCCACCATGGAGGAGGGCACGCTAACAAAGTGGCACGTCAAGGTAGGTGACAAGGTTGAGCCCGGCGACGTGATCGCCGAGATCGAAACCGACAAGGCTACGATGGAAGTCGAGGCCGTCGATCCAGGCGTCATCGCCAAACTGCTCGTCGCCGAAGGCGCCGAAGGGGTCAAGGTCAACGCGCCCATCGCGGAACTCGACGGTGAAGACGATCTGACCAGCAACAAAAAGCCGCCCCCCGAAACGGAGGCCAAAAAGGCAGACGCAAAGCCCCCTGCCGCCAAACCAGAACGCGCCACCGATAAAACGCCAGGCGGATCAGCATCGACAAGCGGAGCGCGCGCCACCCCAATACCCGTCAGCACCAACGGCAAGCGCATCAAGGCCAGCCCGCTCGCGCGCAGGATCGCCAGCCAGCAAGGCGTAGACCTCAAGGCGCTCACGGGTTCCGGCCCACACGGCCGCATCATCCGCGCCGACGTGGAAAAAGCAGCGAAATCCGGAACGTCGGCGAGCCCGGCGACTGGCGCAGGTATTACCAGCCTGATCGAACCAGCCACGCTCGATGATCGGGTCTATTCGCCAGACAGTTACGACCTCACACCATTGGACGGCGTCCAGAAGGTGACCGCTCGTCGACTAACGCAATCCTTCATGCAGGTGCCGCACTTCCCACTGACCATCGATCTTGAAATCGACAGGCTGTTGTCTGCCCGCAAGGCGATGAACGAAAGCACAGAGGGCCGGGTAAAAGTCTCCGTCAACGACATGCTGATCAAGGCGTGCGCGCTCGCTCTCATGGAAGAGCCGGATGCCAACGCAAGCTTCACCGACAATGGCATCGCCCGCCATAAGGGCGCCCATGTATCCGTCGCCGTCGCCATCGAAGGCGGACTGATCACGCCAGTCGTTCGCGACGCTCACAAGAAGGGCCTCGCGCAGATCGCAGCGGAAATGAAGGATCTCGCCACGCGCGCACGAGAGCGAAAACTGAAGCCACAGGAATACATGGGCGGAACCTTCTCCATTTCCAATCTGGGCATGTTCGGGATCAAGTCCTTCGCATCAATCATCAATCCGCCCGAAGGCATGATCCTGTCGGTTGGCGCGGGAACACAACGCCCGGTCGTGCGCAACGGCGAGCTGGCGGTCGCGACAGTCATGTCAGTGACTCTGACCTGCGATCATCGCGTGGTGGACGGCGCGACAGGCGCTCGCTGGCTGGAACACTTCCGCCAGTTCGTGGAAACACCCGAAGCAATGCTTCTCTAAAGATGGATTTCAATGGCTGAAGCGAAGTCATACGACCTCATCGTCATCGGCTCCGGACCAGGCGGCTATGTCGCCGCCATCCGCGCAGCACAGCTCGGCATGAAAGTCGCCATCGTCGAGCGTGAATCTCTGGGCGGCATCTGCCTCAACTGGGGTTGTATCCCGACGAAGGCGCTCCTGCGATCCAGCGAGATCTTTCACCTCATCTCACACGCCAAGGATTACGGGCTGTCAGTCGAAAATCCCAAGGCGCTTACTGCCAAGATCGTCGAGCGTTCGCGCGGCGTGGCGAAACAACTTTCAAATGGCGTGGCCTTCCTGATGAAGAAGCACAAGATCGATGTGCTGGAAGGAACCGCCAGGCTGGAAAAAGGCGCCACAGCGCCCAAGGTAATTGTCGAAAAAGGCAAGGGGCAGGGCGCCTACACGCCCAAACATGTGCTTCTGGCCACAGGCGCGCGCGCTCGCGAAATCCCTTCTGCCGGTCTCAAGGCCGATGGCGAAACAATCTGGACGTATCGCGACGCGATGGTTCCCGAGGAAATTCCGAAGAAGCTGCTGGTCATCGGCTCGGGCGCGATCGGAATCGAGTTTGCGAGCTTCTATCGGACGCTCGGCGCAGAAGTGACCGTAGTCGAGGCGCTCGACCGCATCCTGCCGGTAGAAGATGCGGAGATTTCGGCGTTCGCCGCGAAGCAGTTCACCAAGCAGGGCATGAAACTCATAACCGGCGCCTCCGTGAAGTCGCTGAAAGTTGCGAAGGGAAAGGCCACTGCGGAGGTCGAATCCGGCGGCAAGACCGAAACACACGAAGCGGACAAGGTCATCCTCGCGATCGGCATTGTCGGCAACGTCGAGAACATCGGCCTTGAAGAGCTAGGCGTCAAAATCGAGAAAACCCACATCAAGGTCGACGCGTTTGGGCGCACCGGGGTGAACGGTCTTTATGCAATCGGCGATGTCTGCGGCCCGCCCTGGTTGGCGCACAAGGCGATGCATGAAGGAGTGCTCTGCATCGAAGCGATCGCTGGCAAGGGCGAAGGTCACGCCTTTGATCCATGGAACGTGCCCGGATGCACCTATTCCAACCCCCAAATCGCATCGGTCGGCCTGACCGAAGAAGCCGCCAAAGCGACCGGCAAGAAACTCAAAATCGGGCGTTTCCCCTTCATCGGAAACGGCAAGGCGATCGCACTTGGAGAACCCGAAGGCATGGTCAAGACCATCTTCGACGCCGCGACCGGCGAATTGCTCGGCGCTCATATGATCGGGGCGGAAGTCACGGAACTCATCCAGGGTTATGCGATTGCAAGACAGGGAGAACTGACCGAAGCGGAGTTGATGGAAACGATCTTCCCGCACCCGACCCTGTCCGAGATGATGCACGAAGCTGTTCTCGCAGCTTACGATCGGCCCCTCCACATCTAAGCCACTTCGGGAGCATGCCTCATGGCGGCGATACTGGTTGCCGAGAGCCAACTCATCATCGGCCAGGAACTTGTCTTTGGCGGCGCCTCGCCCAAGCATCCTCAGTTTTCCGCCGTGTTCGAAGACGACGGCGAGACAGGCTACTTCTACGCTCAGGACAAGAACCAGGACGGCAATCCCATCGTCGACGCTCTCGGCATCTACAACGTCGCAGACGTGAACGACCGCGGAGCCCCAAACCGCGCGCAGATATGCTGGTCAGAAGACGGCCTCAAAGCCGCCCTGGTCATAAGTGACCAACTCCACGCCGTGTTCGATTTTTCAGCCAAGCGCGGATACTGCCGCTCTGGGTCGCCGCCACCGGCGCCTGGCGAGTGGGCCATCCATGGCCATGGCTGGGACGACGCAGCGCTCGCGCTATTCGACTAGCAACCGGACAAAGCGCAACGTCTCCGATCATGCCGAGGGATAGAGACGGGTCCTATTCCGCAGCCGCAGGCGGCCGCGCCAACTCCGACATCTCGGTCGCAAGACGCTGCACGCTACCGATATCCATCTTGCCCGTGCCGAGCAGCGGGATCTCCTCGACGTGATAAATCTTGCGCGGCAGCGACAACTCCTTCACCCCGTGATTGCGCGCCCAGCGTTGAAGGTTGGACCGGTCCGCGTCGGGGTTGGTGGTCAACAGAACGATCTGCTCGCCCTTGCGTCCATCCGGCAGCACCGCAGCCGCGTGATCGTGCTCCCGCCACAACGTAGCCGCACAGTTTTCGGCTACCGACAACGACACCATCTCACCGCCGATCTTGGCGAACCGCTTCAGGCGCCCCCGAATGGTCAGATACCCATCGTCATCTTCAGAAACGACATCACCGGTATCGTGCCACCCCTCCGGCAATGGAATAATCTTGCCAGGTTGATCTGCGCAAATGTAACCAGCCATCACGTTCGGACCACGCACAAACAGTCGGCCGCCTTCCGTTATCCCCGGCGTTTCCTCAAAACGCATTTCCATACCAGGCAATGTCCGGCCTACCGTCCCCGGCCGGTTGGCTTCCGGCTGGTTTACGGCGATGACGGGCGAAGCCTCGGTTGCGCCATAGCCTTCCAGTAGCTCGACATTGAAGCGGCGGCGGACAAGCTGCCGCGTTTCATCCTTCACGCGCTCAGCGCCACAGACCGCGAAACGGAGCATTCCAAGTTCGTTCGCAGTACTCGCGCGAATGTACTGGTTCAGGAAGGTGTCGGTCGCGAAGAGGATCGTTGCGCCCGTGTCCTCCACGCGTTTCGGGATGATCTTCGTCTGAAGAGGGGAGGGATGAAATGCGGCCTTCATGCCCCCCAGCATCGGCAGCAATACACCGCCAGTCAGGCCAAAACAGTGGAACGTCGGCAACGGATTGTAGAGCACATCTTCAACCGTCAACGCATCCGGTACGTGCGCCAAAATCTGGTGCACGTTACCAACGAGGTTGCGATGCGACAGCACGACCCCCTTGGGATCGCCTTCCGTTCCGGACGTGAACAGAATGACCGCAGGCTCATCGGCGCCAGGGTGCGCCGCCACGACCGCAGGCGCAGCAGGACCAACCACGGCGGCCAGCTTGTTCATCGTCCCTAGGCGCTCCTTGACGTCTTCAAGGTAGACAAACTCCGCGTCGTCCTTGAGCGCATCGACCAGAGGCTGCAGTTCTGCTTTCTCAATGAAGGCATGCGCAGTTACGATCCGTTTTACCTGAGCAGACTTCATCGCACTCTTCAGGGCTTTGGGCCCAGCGGTAAAATTCAGCATCGCTGGCACGCGGCCATAAGCATTCAGCGCGAAGAACGCGATGGCCACGCCGGCGCCCGTCGGCAGCATCACGCCAACAGCTTCATTACGCTTCGTCCCGGCTTTCAAAGCCGACCCGAGCGCGAACGAGGCGCGAATGACTTCGTCATAAGTCAGCTGCCGGTCATCCGCGTCGTGAATGATGACCTTCTTCCCGCCGTACTGCTGACGGGCGTCGAGCAGCGCCTGGAAAACTGACCGATTGGTCGTCCCGCGATTATAGGCCGAGCGCAGTGAGGCCATGGTTTCTCTCCCTGTCACCCCCGCCAGCGGTGTCTGGATCCCCGCTTTAACGGACTGTAACATACTGTCGCATATCAAATCCGCCAACACCTGCAGTTGCAGACACAACCATGGGGCGCCATGTCTGGTTCCAGGGCGGATTCCCCCGTAGAACGGTGAAAAATGGCGACACTTATTGATATTTCGTCAGGAGAGGGCAGGCCCCGCCACCCGGAAAAGCAGAACCGTCCGGACACGGAACTGCTTCGCAAACCTGCCTGGATCCGCGTAAAGGCGCCTGTCTCCAAGGGCTACCAGGAAACACGCAAGATCGTGAAGGACGCCGGGCTGCACACCGTGTGCGAGGAAGCCGGCTGCCCCAATATCGGCGAATGCTGGACCAAGAAGCACGCCACGATGATGATCATGGGCGATACGTGTACGCGCGCGTGCGCCTTCTGCAACGTCCGCACCGGATTGCCCGCCGCCCTCGATCCCGACGAACCCAGACGCGTTGCTGAGGCCGTCGCAACGATGGGGCTTGAGCACGTGGTGATCACTTCCGTTGATCGCGACGATCTGGAGGACGGCGGCGCAAGACATTTCGCGCAGACCGTGGTCGCGATTCGCGCTGCCAGCCCAAACGCGACGATCGAAATTCTCACGCCAGACTTTCACCGCAAGGGCGACGCAGCAGATATCGTCATCGACGCCAAACCGGACGTTTTCAATCACAACCTGGAAACAGTCCCGCGCCTCTATCTCTCGATCAGACCTGGTTCCCGCTACTATCACTCCCTTCGCCTGCTTGAACGCGTAAAGGAGCGCGACCCCCAGCAATTTACAAAGTCCGGCCTGATGGTCGGCCTGGGCGAAAGCAAGCAGGAAGTGATGCAGGTCATGGACGACATGCGCTCCGCCGGCATCGATTTTCTGACCATTGGCCAGTATCTGCAACCGACACGCAAGCACGCAGCAGTCGATCGGTATGTTCACCCCGACGAGTTTGCGGCGCTCGAAACGATTGCACGTTCCAAAGGCTTCCTGATGGTCGCGGCGAGCCCGATGACGCGCTCTTCCTATCATGCTGGAGACGACTTCGCGCAGTTGCGAGCTGCCCGGGCCGCAGCCACAAACGCGCGCTGACTGACGCGAGCAGATGACTGTCCTGAAACGCTCGCTGGAGCTTCCGTATCACGCCGATGACCTGTTCGAACTGGTCGCCGATGTCGGTCGCTACCCTGACTTCATACGATGGATCCAATCACTCCGAGTGATCGAAGAAAGCGAGGCAAGCGATACTTTCACGGTGCGCGCAGAAGCCGTTGTAGGTTTCCTGACCTTTAGAGAGCGCTTCACAACCGACGTCACCGCGGACAAACCATCTCGAGAAATCAACGTATCACTTGTGCGAGGACCATTCCGTAGGCTCCGCAACAGATGGGGGTTTGAGCCGACAGAAGCTGGAACGTTGATCAGTTTCGAGATTGACTTCCAGTTCCGGAACTTCGTTCTGCAAAGCCTGGCTGCCGCAAACCTCGAATTCGCAGTCGGCCGCATCATGGACGCGTTTCAGGAAGAAGCGGCCCGGAGGTATGACAAAGTCTCACCGCCCGGCCAGACCACCTGAATCACGTCATCATCTTGCGGACCATCTCCAGCGCTTCGACGATCGTAAGCCTGCGAACCTCGCTACGACCAACATCCCCGAACCGCATGGCCTGATGCAGGATCGGCCGGTTCTCGCGTGCGACAGCAAGGTGAACCAACCCGACCGGCTTCAGCGGCGTCCCGCCGCCGGGTCCTGCGATACCCGTAACCGCAACTGCCAGATTGGCGCGAGACTCAGCCAGCGCTCCTTCCGCCATCAATCTGGCCACAGGCTCAGAGACAGCGCCCATGTCGGCAATCAGGTCACCCGGCACACCAAGAACTTCTTCCTTCGCGCGGTTTGAGTAGACGATGAATCCACGTTCCACGACATCCGACGAGCCGGCGATTTCCGTCAGCAACCCGGCAATCAGCCCACCGGTGCAGCTTTCCGCCGTGGCGATCTTCAAGCGGCGGCTGCGTGCTTCGTCTAACGTAAGCCGGGCAAGGTTCAGAAGGTGGTCATCAAACATGTCACGCCCCACCGATCAGGGTCGCTGCGGCTTGCGCGGCGATACCTTCGCCTCGTCCCGTGAAGCCCAGCCGCTCAGTCGTCGTCGCCTTGATGCTCACACGCTCGACCCCAATGCCAAGCACCTCCGCCGTAGCAATCCGCATGGCCTGCCGATGCGGCCCGATCTTTGGCTCCTCACAAATCAGCGTCACATCGACATTGCTGATCCTGAACCCGCGCGACACTGCCAACTCAACGGCCCGCGCCAGAAACACGCGTGAGGCGGCGCCTTTCCACTGAGGTTCACCGGGAGGGAAATGATCACCGATGTCACCCAGAGCCAGCGCACCCAGCAAAGCGTCGGTCAAGGCGTGCCATCCGACGTCCGCATCCGAATGTCCGGCAAGCGCGCGCCCATGCGCGATCTCGACGCCGCATAGAGTGACATGGTCGCCATCCGCGAAAGCATGCACGTCAAACCCTGTGCCAGCGCGAACATCCTGCTCCAACAGCATCCTCTCCACGATCTCCAGATCTCCAGGATAGGTAACCTTCATCAGCCGGGGATCACCATCCACCAATTGTACCCGCGCCCCACCTTCCACGAGGGACAAATCGTCAACTCCGCTGACAGCTTCATCATCGTAGGCGGCCGCGATCAGCGCATAGTGGAACGCCTGCGGCGTCTGAATCCGAACAAGGCCCTCACGCTCGACTGTACCCAACCGGTCACCTGACAGGCGCTTTACCGCGTCGGCCAGCGGCAGGGCAGGGGCAGCGGCCTCCGCGTCTCTCAGCGCATCCACCAGCGCCCCGATAATCTCAGCCGACAAACCCGGCCGCGCGCCATCATGGATGAGAACCATCGCTGGGGGATCATCCCTCAGCACAGCGAGCCCAGCTCGCACCGAGCCCGAACGATCGTCTCCACCCGCCACGACCGTCACTTCGGGATAAGTCGCAAGCTCACTCTCCAGAGCCCCCACAGCCCCCTCAGGCGCCACCAGGACCACACGGCTGACCTGCGGCGAGGCGGCACAGGCCTCGACGCTCCAGCGGACCAGCTCTTTGCCGCCAATCCGTTGAAATTGCTTAGGAGTTTCACCGCCCGCGCGCGATCCAGAACCAGCTGCGACAATAATTGCCGCCACTGAGCCCCCATGCTGGTTCGCCTGATATTTGTGCATACTTGACGCTGTAATCGACCTGTGCGCAGTTAAGGCAGGCAAAATCGCCTAAATATTAGTCACTTTTTGGGGCGCTTCGAGCCGCAAATGCTTCAGATCGGCAATATCGACATTGCATCCCCGGTATTCCTCGCGCCCATGTCGGGCGTGACGGACGCACCGTTTCGTTCGCAGGTCCTAGCATTTGGCGGCCCAGCCGTCGTCACCGAAATGGTCGCTGGCGAAGAGTATGCCGCAGACCACGCCATGTTCCGCCTGCGCGCCACATCCCACACTGGAGCCGCCCCTCACATCGTACAACTTGTCGGCCGTGATCCGCACTGGATGAAAACGGCGGCCCAGCTGATCTCCGCAGAAGGCGCGGACGTTATCGACATCAACATGGGGTGCCCGTCGCGGCGCGTAACCGGCGGTCAATCCGGCTGCGCCCTTATGCGGGAACCAGACCTGGCGCGGCGGCTGATCGCCGAAACCATCGCGGGTTCGTCCGTTCCCGTGACCGTCAAGATGCGCCTGGGTTGGGATGATGATCACCTCAACGCGACTGAAATCGCCCAGATCGCCGAACAGGAGGGCGCTCAACTCATCACTGTTCACGCGCGGACCCGCGCACAACTCTACAAGGGAAAAGCCGACTGGAGCCGCGTCGCCAGCATCGTCCACGGTGTTTCGGTGCCAACGATCGTGAACGGCGACATCATCTCCACCGATACCGCCAAATGCGCGCTTCGCTCGTCGCATGCCGCCGGCGTGATGGTCGGGCGGGGCGCGCTTGGTCGCCCATGGTTGATCGCCCAGATCGCAGCCGAGCTTCACGGCATGGAGTTCGCTCAACCCAGCTTGCGACAAAAACTGGCCGGGCTAACCAAACAGTTCGCCCAAGCCTGCAACCTCTACGGATTGACGCTTGGCATCCGCACATTCCGAAAACATCTCGCTGCAAGCTTGGACGCGCTTGTGGAGGACGAAGGTTTGAAAATCTCCCGCGAACGCAAGGTCCGGCTTTGCACCAGTGTGGACGCCACCTGGATCGAACGAGAAATCGAGGCCCTCGAACAAATGGACCTCGAAGCAGCATGACCGACAAGATCGCACTGCTGGAAGGCCGCAACGCCGACCCGTCCGTCGCCATTGATGCGATCCCGTTCGCAATTCTCCAGCTCGACAACGTCAACCGCGTGACGCTCGTAAACGCAGCGGCAGAGGATCTCCTGGGACGCAGCGCAATCCTGCTCGCCGGAGCGCGCTTGAGTGACATCTTCAAAGACGATGCGCCACTCGTCGACTTCGTCGCAGAAGCCCGCCGCCACGGCGGGATGGTTTCGAAGCGCGGCGTCCGGATCGCCAGCCCGCACATCCAGCCTGTCACTGCAGACGTCACCGCGTCACCTGACGGAACAGATGGCGGCCTGGTCGTTACGTTCCTGCCTGCAAGGCTTCCCGGCGAAGAGATTGCCGCCGAGGTTGGCGCATTCGCACAGATTGCCAGAATGCTGGGACACGAGGTCAAGAACCCGCTCGCCGGCATCGTGGGGGCAGCGCAATTGCTGGCGCGACAGGCGACCGAAGATCAACAACCGTTGCTGACCCTCATCCGCAAGGAAGGTGCACGTATCCAACGCATTGTCGATCGCTTCACGGCCTTCGAAACCTTCTTCAATCCACGGCTACGAAGCACGAACGTCCACGAAGTGCTGAACGGCGTCGTCGAACTCTCGAAAGCCGGCTTCGGCGAAAACGCCGAGTTCGAACTGCGCTTTGATCCCTCACTGCCAGAGATCGAGGTGGACCCGGACCACCTGCACGAAGCCTGCCTGAACCTGGTCAAGAACGGTATCGAGG
The DNA here is from genome assembly GCA_041987265.1 of Hyphomonadaceae bacterium. Taxonomy (GTDB): domain Bacteria; phylum Pseudomonadota; class Alphaproteobacteria; order Caulobacterales; family Hyphomonadaceae; genus IH12. The sequence goes on along the minus strand of JBHIWT010000056.1, from coordinate 3,922 downwards.
CGGCGGCGGCACACGCACAGACACCCCGGATTGTCGTAACAACCCGGTACCGCGCTGGTTTCCGTTTCGGTGGGAGCCGCAGCACCCGCGCGCGCGGCGGGTTGGAGATCGCGATCGCCGACAACGGCCCGGGAGTGCCGGACGCCAACGCATCAAGCGTCTTCGAACCGTTCTACACGACAAAATCCGGTGGAGCCGGGATCGGCTTGGCCGTCGTTTCCGAAATCATGAATGCGCATGGCGGTTTCACCTTGCTGGACTCCGGACCAACGGGCGCGTGTTTCCGGCTGTTGTTTCCGATCAATAGAAAGAAGGGTAACAGGCAGAAATGAGCGGACCGACCATTCTCGTCGCCGACGACGACGCCAGCGTACGCCTGGTGATCAGCCAGACACTCGCCCAGGAAGGCTACCACGTCCGCTCAACCAACACGATTTCAGCACTCTGGCGGTGGATACAGGCGGGCGAGGGCGATCTGCTCATTACCGACGTCTACATGCCCGACGAGTCGATCTTCGACATGCTTCCGCAGATTCGCCGAGCAAGGCCGGACCTGCCAATCATTGTGATCAGCGCACAAAGCACGGTGCTCACCGCGGCCATGGCGTCTGAACATGGCGCTTATGATTACCTTCCCAAGCCATTCGACATCGACAAACTGTCGGACACCGTGAAACGCGCGTTGCAGAAACGACCAGCGCGCGGCGTGGACGTCAGCGGCAAGCGCGCGGAGCGCGACGAGGCGCTTCCGCTGATCGGGCGTTCACAACCGATGCAGTCGGTATATCGGGTCATTTCCCGGGTCATGAACAATGACCTGACCGTTCTGATCGAGGGCGAGTCCGGAACCGGCAAAGACCTGGCGGCGCGCGCCATTCACCAGCTCGGCCGGCGAAAGAAAGGACCGTTCGTCGCCGTTTCGCTCGCCGCGCTGGAACGAGATCAGATCGAAAAAGAACTGTTCGGCGTTCATGGCGACGCAACAAGCGCAGGCGGACGCGTACTTGAAGCCGATGGCGGAACACTCTTCCTCGACGAAGTGGGCGACATGCCGATCGAAGCCCAGACGCGGCTGATCCGGTTTCTACAGGATGGTCGTTTCCTGGCGTCGGGCGACACGCTTGATGTGCGGATCCTTGCGTCGACAAAGCACGACCTGCGCTCACTGGTCGATCAAGGCCTGTTCCGTGAGGATCTCTACTACCGACTAAACGTCGTGTCTCTGGGCCTCCCGCCACTCCGAGACCGGAAAGAGGACATCCCGGATCTCGCCGCGGCGTTCCTGATCCGCGCCAAAAAGGAAGGCCTGCCAGAAAAGCAGCTCGACAAGAGCGCTTACGATCTGCTCGTAGCTTACGACTGGCCCGGAAACGTCCGCGAATTGGAGAACGTCATTCGGCGCCTGTCAGCGCTTTCGCCCGAACCAGTCATTTCCGCGCGCGAAGTCGAACGGGAACTGCGCGCCAACACGACCCGCGACAACGACGACCGTGATTTTGAATCCGAAATAGAGACGCTCCTCTCTCGCTATTTCGTCGCGGCGTTGAACGACACGGCCAGCCAGGAAGGCGAGGGCGGGCAGATCTACCAGACAGTGATCGAACAAGTTGAACGCCCCTTGATCCGACTCGCGTTGGCGGCGACCAACGGCAACAAGGTTCGCGCGGCGGCGCTACTGGGTCTCAACCGCAACACTCTACGATCAAAGATCAACAGCCTGGGCGTCAGCTCCAGCGACTAGACAGCTGCATTCTTGCAGAAGTTTGTGTTGCCAAAATGCACACCACTGTGGTTGGTTTGCCACAGTCACGGCGATGCGACCCGAGAACAGGCTCAAATCGCCGGATATTGGTGTTGCAGGCGTCACACAGTCCGGCTCAGACCCGTGCATGTACGCCAGTTGCGGGTGAGTTCTGGTGGACATGATCGCCAGTCAGACCGGTTCGCGCATAGGCCGCGCGACGTCTACGTCATTCAAGGCGCTGTTCGCGCTGGCAGTGATCATCGCGACCGCGACCACCTTCATCTCGATCACAGACACAAGCCCCAGCGCCGCTGGCCAACCGGGCCTTTTCTGGCTGCTGATCGGCAACTTCCTGCTCATTGCCGGACTGGGCAGCGTCTTTGCAGCGCGCGTCTTCCACCTGATCCGCGAGAACCAGCAGACCGGCGGCGGAGCACGTTTGAGGCTCCGCATTATACTCCTGTTCTCTCTTGCGGCCGCGGTCCCGACCGTCATCGTCGCAGGGATCCTGGGCGTCATGATCAACCGAAACGTTCAGGTCTGGTTTTCTGAACCCGTCTACAACATCGTCGACAATGCGCGCGCCGCGGCGCAGGCCTCAATAGACGACGTGATTGACGACATCGGCTCCAACGCGCGCGTAACAGCTGAGGACCTTAATCGCGCCAACTACGTCCGAGCCTTTGGAGAATCTCCGGACGAGTTTCGAGAACTGCTCGAAATCCAGGCCCAGCTTCGGGAATTCGCGCGAACCCATATCCTGACCGGCACCGGGCAAAGCCTGATCGAGGTGGTAGCGCAGGACGCCCCTGCGTATCGTCAACTTTCGGCAGAGAACTGGGCGGCTGCCCGCCAGGGCGATGTTGCGGTTTCCTTCGATGCAAATGATGTCGTCGTGATGCGCCGTCTCGCTGCTTATGACGATGCCTACCTCTACGTCGCGCGTCCGATACCGGCCATCCTCAGCTCGCGCCTCGCCCAAGCCAACGAGGACCTTCGGGGTTTCCGCCAAGCCGAAGAGCGGAGAGCGCGACTTGGCGCCGTTCTGACGCTGAGTTTTGTTGAAACCGCGATGCTCATGCTTCTGGGCACAGCCTGGCTCGGCATGACCGCAGCTTCGCGGATCGCAACACCGATCGGCGAACTCGCAGCGGCTGCTCGATCGGTGCGAGATGGCAATCTCAGAGTGCGCATACGTCGACCAGTCGCGAAGGACGAAATCGACGATCTGGCCGACGCTTTCAACCAGATGACAGAGCGCATAGCGCGACAGACAGAGGCGCTCGATCATTCACGTATTGAAGCCGAAACCCGCAGCGCATTCACCGAAACCGTTCTGGCCGCAGTAGAAGCTGGCGTCATTCGAGTCGATCAGGACAAACGAGTCACCATCGTCAACGCCTCCGCCATCAAACTGTTGGGTCGTGCAGAAGACGATACCGTTGGGATGGACATCGGCGAGCTCGCGCCTGAATTCGCCAACATCGTTTCCCGTGCGCTGGAAACGGAGCAGTCCGCGGAAGCCAGCATTCAACGAGAACATCGCACCGGCCTAATGCACTTTCACGTCAGGGTCGCGCCCGAAGCTTCGCGTGAAGGTGCGGTCATAACATTTCACGACACGACCCGACTCATTCAGGGACAACGTCAGGCCGCCTGGCGGGACGTGGCGCGCCGCATCGCCCATGAAATCCGGAACCCTCTGACCCCGATCCAGCTATCTGCAGAACGTCTGCGTCGGCGCTTCGCAAAGCAGATCGAGCATGACCGCGAAACATTCGAGCGATGCACCGACACGATCACACGCCAGGTTTCCGATATCGGTCGGATGGTTGAAGAATTCTCCGGCTTCGCCCGCATGCCCAAACCGACGTTCGGCGAATTCAATATCGGCGACGTCATCAAGTCGGTTACATTCGCCCGTCGAATGGCGAACCCGTCCGTCGCGATTACCGTCAACGCGCCTTCGGAACCAATCGAAATGCTGGGCGACGAAAGGTTGCTCGCGCAAGCTCTGACCAATGTAATCAAGAACGCCGCCGAGGCCGTTGAGCGTTATGGCGGCGACGCCGCAAAGAAGCCCGGTTCAGTTTCGGTCGAGGTTCTTCATGATCGCGTCGAGGTGGCGGCGCACGATCTTGGAGCCGGTGACGAGGGCTGCGACCTTCTGCTCCTCGC
>JBHIWT010000055.1:0-18853 GCA_041987265.1 Hyphomonadaceae bacterium | reverse complement strand
TTGCCCACATTTCGACGACAATTTTTCGAATGTCAGCAAAAATGTATTTTACTATTTTGCTTCTCACCCAAGCCGTTCATCATGGGGTCGGTGAACACTGACGGGAACACGTCGTACGGCGGCGTTGGCCTGGAGTGGGATTGGGAATTCGCCGACGGCTGGCATCTTGAGCCGGGCTTCGGCTACGTGCTGCACGATGGCGCGATCGACCTGCCATACCCGTCCGGCGATCCCCGCAATCAGGCGTTCACGGACAACAATGTTCTGCTGGGCTCGAAAGACCTGTTCCGCTCGTCGCTGGCCCTGACGCTGGACTTTTCGGACACTTGGGCGGTGCAGGTGATCTACGAACACCTCAGCCACGGACAGATTCTCGGTACCGGCCGCAACCAGGGCATGGACGAACTCGGCGTTCGATTCGTCTGGCGACTGGATTGAGCTAGCGATCAAATCATTACGGCCACTTCATGTTGCTGGCGGGCATGTGTGCGCGCATCTGCTTGCTGTCCAGCGAGCGTCCGGCTAGGCCTGCGCCTGGCGAGAATTGGATAATTGCGAGAGGAAACTCAAATGAAACGGAAACTGATTGCTGCGCTTCTGGCGTCGACGGTCTTTGCTGCGTGCGCGCCTGCCGAAGATGCAGCGACCACCGAAACCGCCTCTACCGAGACTTCCGCTCCGGAAGTTGCAGCGGAACCGTCAGCGCTCGACGCTGCGGTCGCAAGCGCGGCCCGCACGGACACCAACGTGGCCCGCGACGTCCATCGCCACCCGGCCGAGACGCTGGAATTCTTCGGCCTGCAGCCGGGCATGACGGTTGTCGAGATCAATCCCGGCGGCGGCGCCTATTATGCCGAGATCCTCGCGAAGTACGCCAAGGACACCGGCGGCGTATATGTCGGTACGGGTTCGAAGCCGGACAAGCTGGCGGACGCCGCGCTCTACGGCGAGCCGACCTTCGTCGAGTTCGGCATGGATTCCGGACCGCTGGTTGAACCCGGCACCGCCGACATGGTTCTGACCTTCCGGAACGTCCACAACTGGTATTGGCAGGAAGGCATGCTGGACAAGGCGATGTCTGATTTCGCTGCGGCCCTGAAGCCGGGCGGCGTGCTGGGCGTGACCGATCACCGTGCTGATCCGCGTGCAGAAGTCGAAGTCGGCGGCCGCATGGCTGGCGACGCCTACATGGCCAAGGCTTCGATCGTCGCGGCGGCCGAGAAGGCCGGCCTAGTGCTCGACGGAGAATCCGAGATCAACGCCAACCCGGCGGACACCAAGGATCACCCGTTCGGCGTCTGGACCCTGCCGCCATTCGCGCGCACCTCGCCGTTTGGCCAGGACGCCGATCCGGACTTCGACCGCACGAAGTATGACGCGATCGGCGAAAGCGACCGCCACACGCTGCGCTTCAAGAAGCCCGCCTAGGCGACGCATACTGACGAAATCGGGGAAGGGCGGGCCGGATGGTCCGCCCTTTCTCTTTGGGGCGTTCCCGGTGGGGCATGGGGCCTTGCTCTTTGCTTTTCAGCCCGGTAAGAGGCTCCGCTCTCTTCGAGAGACGCTGTCGAAATGCCCAGATGGCGGAATTGGTAGACGCGCTGGCTTCAGGTGCCAGTGGCCGCAAGGCCGTGGAGGTTCGAGTCCTCTTCTGGGCACCATCGACGGATCTTCCCCCCGTATCGACATTTTGCTCATCGCGTTGCATGCCACGCTCTAGATCATGAGCCGGGAGCAAGTCGCATGTCTGACGCCAAGATCCATCTCCACAAGGGCGACCTGCCGGATGGGGTGACCTTCGAGGGATCGGTAGCGGTCGATACGGAGACGATGGGGCTGAATGCGTTCCGTGACGGGCTGTGCGTCGTGCAGCTGTCAGCAGGAGACGGCGAGGCGCATGTCGTGCAGCTGAACCGTCCGGACTATGATTGTCCCAACCTCAAGGCGCTGATCTCCAATCCCAAGATCCTCAAGATCTTCCACTTCGCCCGCTTCGACATCGCCATGATGCAGCACTGGCTGGGCGCGCCATGCTTCCCTGTCTACTGCACCAAGATCGCCTCGCGCCTGTCGCGCACCTACACCGATCGACATGGCCTGAAGGATCTTTCTCGCGAGACTGTCGGTGTCGACATGTCGAAGGCGCAGCAGAGTTCTGACTGGGGCGCGGCCGAACTCACCGACGCACAGCTCGCCTACGCCGCCAGCGATGTTCTGCACCTGCATGCGATCAAGCAGAAGCTGGATGCGATGCTGGCGCGCGAGAAGCGCACAGAACTCGCGCAGGCCTGCTTCGATTTCCTGCCGGTGCGGGCCGCGCTGGATCTGTCTGGATGGCCGGACGAGGACATTTTCGCGCATTCCTAGGACGTATGGCGCGCCGGGAGCGCGGATTGGTCTCCCGCACAATGCCATTCGCTCTTCATTTGGCCGCGTTCACGTCCTAGTTTGCGGACAGGATTACGGAATCTACAGACGGCGCGGATCGTACCGCCAATCATCCGAGGACGGAGACCCATTCGTCGATGACGACGCTGGCAGGCCATCACGCCATGGAAACATGGAGCCCGCACCGCGCGACCTCGCTGCGCGAGGCGCGCCGGCGGACGGCCATCGTGCACATCGTCCGTATGCTGTTTACTGCTGGCGCAGTTATTGCCGCGGGCCTGCTGATGGGGACAATCATCAATCACGCCCTGTCCGGCGGGGACAGGCCGCTGCAATCAGCGACTACCAACGTCACCATCCTCAACCCCCGGTTCGAAGGGCGCGACTCGTCTGACCGGCCCTATGTCATTATCGCCGACACAGCGCGCAGACGGCCGGACAATGTCGGCGTCGTCGACCTGACCAATCCTCGCCTGTCGGATGAGTTCGACAACACGGTCGACGCACGCGACGGCGTGTTCGACCGTGAAAGCCAGGAACTGGAATTGCTGGGCGGCGTGGTGATGCGCGATCCCGCCGGCTACACCTTCACCACCGACCGGGCCAAGATGTACGTGCGCGAAAACCGCATCGTCGGCGAAACTGAGCTCCACGGCGTTGGCCCCATTGGCGAAATTCGCGGCGACACATATGAAGTGACCGACAATGGCAGACGGTTGCTGCTTACGGGCAATGTCTGGAGCCGTTTCACGGCGAAAACCAAGCAACCCGAGGCGGATGACGCCGCGGTTGCCGATGAGGCGGCGGAGTAGGGCGATGAAACCCATGATCAAGTCCAGCGCGCGAATGCTGTCGTCCCTGGCGCTGTCCGCGCTTGGCGTTGTTGTCGTCAGTGGCGCATCGACAGCCCAGATCGGCGATTCAGGCGAGCCGATTCTGGTCGAGGCCGATGGAAGCGCCGAGTTTCTGCGCGATCAGGGGCGTTTGATCTATTCCGAGAATGTCCGCGCCGTGCAGGGCGGCACGCGCATAACGACTGATGTGCTGACCATCATCTGCGCGCGCAGCGCGGAATCGCGCCGCAGCGCTTTCGAGAATTGCTCGGAAATCGAATCCGTGATCGCCGAGGGCAACGTGCTCTATACGACGTCGGAAGAGCGCATTCGCGGCGACCGGGGCGAATATGACTATCGCACCGACACGATCACGATTACCGGCGATGTCATCCTTTCGCGTGGGCGGGATGTCGTCGCCAGAGGCCCGAAGGTCGTCTATGATATTGCCAACGGGCGCGCGACCATTACCTCCGAAGGCACAGGTTCGGTGTTGTCGATCTTCGAACCGGTCGATAGCGACAACAACTGACCGAGGCCGGGCGCAGGCCCCGTCCGATGAACGCGCAGGGAACGCCGCAAGGAAGCAATGGACGGACAAATCCGCCAGGACGCATCTGACCAGGCCGCCACAGACATTGGCGGTGAAGGTCTGCGCGCGCACTCGCTGGCGAAATCCTTCCGCAAGCGTCAGGTTGTCCGGGACGTTTCGCTGTCGCTGAAGCGCGGGGAAATCGCGGGCCTGCTTGGACCGAACGGCGCCGGCAAGACGACCTGTTTCTACATCATGATGGGTCTGATCCAGGCCGACAGCGGCAAGGTGACGATCGACGGCGAAGACGTCACACACCTGCCGATGTACCAGCGCGCGCGGCTGGGGATCGGCTATCTGCCTCAGGAGAACTCCATCTTCCGGGGCATGACGGTCTACGAGAACGTCTATTCCGTCGCCGAACTGACCGAAGACACCAAGGCCCAGCGCAAGGAGCTGACCGAGTCGCTGCTTGAGGAGTTGCAGATCCAGCACCTCGGCGCGCAGAACGCCAACTCGCTGTCGGGCGGTGAGCGCCGCAGGGTGGAGATTGCGCGGGCGCTGGCCTCGCGCCCAGCCTTCATGCTGCTGGATGAGCCGTTCACCGGGATCGACCCGCTGGCGGTCAGCGATATTTCCGATCTCGTCCGCTATCTCAAGGGACGCGGGTTGGGCGTGCTGATCACCGATCACCAGGTGCGGGAGACGCTGGAAATCGTCGATCGCGCCTCGATCATCTATGACGGAACGGTGCTGTTCGAGGGGCGTCCGGACGAAGTCCTCGCCAACGAGGAAGTGCGCCGGGTGTATCTCGGTTCGCGCTTCGAGGTCTGAGTTGCGCGGCCCCCGCGCCGCATTGCCGCCCGCTTCCGTTCACCTTTCTCTTTAGGGACCTGCTTCGTGCGCGATGCTGCGTACGAGGCGAAACAGGCCTGATTTCAGGCTGTTTTGGCGCTATGATGCATTGTGTGATTGGCCAAACCGACGGCTTGCTGATTAGATAATATTAATGCGGTTCGGCTAGTGTCCCTGACTGGAATTGAGGGGGCCAAAGTGACGGGTAGGCCGTCGCCCGGCCGGGATCTGGAGTATTCGGCGTGGCGCTAGCGCATCGTCTTCAACTGCGGCAGGGCACGTCCCTCGTCATGACGCCGCAGTTGCAGCAGGCGATCAAGCTGCTGCAATTGTCGAACGTCGAACTTCAGGAATACGTCGACGAAGAGATCGAAAAGAACCCGCTGCTGGTGCGCGGCGAAAGCGAGGCGCCGGACGATGCGCCGCCTGCAGAAAAGGCGGAAAAGTCGGACGGCGAACTTCATCTCGACGAAGCCGCCGGCTCGAATGAAGCCAGCCGCGAACTCGACGCCAGTTCTGATGATGTCTACGAGGCTGACAGCCCTTCCGACGGCCCGTCCGACGGCGGTCCGTCCGCGCAGCTGGACTGGTCGAGCGCAGGGTCCGGCAAACAGCGTTCCGAAGACTTCGATTTTGAATCGATCACCGCAGAGGAAAAATCGCTGCGCGATCACCTCGAGGATCAGCTGGCGATGGCGGGGCTGAACGCCGCCGACCGGCTGATCGGGCATCGCCTGATCGAGGAAACCGACGATGCGGGTTTCATGCGCGGCGACATCCAGGCGATGGCGGCGGCGCTGGGGACGGACGCAGAAGACGTCGAAGCCGTTCTGCAGGTCTGTCAGGGCTTTGATCCGGTTGGCGTAATGGCGCGCTCTGTCCAGGAATGCATTGCGCTGCAACTGAAGGATCTCGACCGGTTCGACCCGGCGATGGAGAAACTGGTCGACAATCTCGAGCTGGCCGCCAAACGCGATTTCAAACGCCTTGCTCAGATCTGCGAGGTCGATCACGAAGACATCGTCGATATGCTGGCCGAACTGCGCGCGCTGACCCCGCGTCCCGGCGCAGCCTTCGCCGGCGACGCCGCCCCGGCCGTGACCCCCGACGTATTTGTTCGCGAGCGTCCGGACGGAACTTACGAGGTCGAACTCAACGCCGATACGCTGCCGCGCGTGCTGCTGGATCGTACCTACTACGCCGAAGTCTCCAGCCTTTCACGTACGGAGGAAGAGAAGAGTTTCGTCAGCGAATGCCAGGCCAACGCCAATTGGCTGATCAAGTCGCTTGACCAGCGCGCCCGCACGATCCTCAAGGTCGCCAGCGAGATCGTTCGCCAGCAGGACGGCTTCTTTGTCGAGGGTGTCCGGTCGCTTCGGCCGCTGAACCTCAAGACGGTCGCCGACGCCGTTGAAATGCACGAGTCGACGGTTTCGCGGGTCACCTCGAACAAATACATGGCCACCCAGCGCGGCGTGTTCGAGTTGAAGTACTTCTTCTCAGCGTCGATCCCGTCCGTGAAGGGCGGCGAGGCGCACTCGGCGGAGGCGGTCCGTCACCGCATCAAGGAAATGATCGAACAGGAAGACCGGGAAACCGTGCTCTCAGACGATCAGATTGTTGAGCGTTTGCGGGCTTTCGGCATCGATATCGCCCGCCGCACAGTCGCCAAGTACCGGGAGTCGCTGAAGATTCCGTCTTCAGTCGAACGGCGACGGATGCTTGCAAGCGGCGCCTGAACGCGCAACACTGTACCCAGCGCCGACGAGCGCCTGACCATCCCCTGAAACGAGGACAAGACAGGCGCCCGAGGCGGCTGTCGCGACAACCCGTCAAAGGAGGAATCCTGCGTGCAAGTCCAGATCGCCGGAAAACGAATAGACGTCGGTGAAGCGCTGAGAGATCGAATATCCTACGGTCTGGAAGACCGGGTCTCAAAATACTTCGACCGGACTGGCGAGGCTTTTGTCACCGTTTCCAAGCCCGGCTGGGCCTTCAACGTGGATTGTTCGATCCACCTGCCGTCCGGGGTGACCCTGCAGGCGCACGGCGAGGCGGAAGACGCCTACCAGGCGTTCGAAGCGTCACTCGACAAGATCGAGAAGCGGGTCCGCCGCTACAAGCGCCGCCTGAAAGACCACCATCGCACCAAGGACGCGATCCCGACGATCGAGGTCGCAGAGCGTATTATCGCCCCGATGGACGACGAGGATGAAGGCGACGACGCGCCGCTCGCCAATGGCGATCTCGGCGAGGCGCCGGCGATTATCGCAGAGTCTGGCGCGCGAATTCAGACGATGACAGTCTCCATGGCGGTGATGCAGCTTGAGCTGACCGATACGTGCGCCATATTGTTCAAGAACGCTGGAAACGGCGATCTGAACATGGTTTACCGCCGCTCCGATGGGAATATCGGCTGGGTGGATCCGGGTAAGACCGGCTAGAAACTTGCAAATAGCCGGGCGACTCGCGATATCGCGCTGCTCATGCGCGTCACGTCGCCGTCAAACTATTGTCTTAGGTCGCCGCTAGAAGGCGCGGGAGAGGGGCTCAGACGGCGCCGCGAGGCGCCCGGGGAGTGGAGCTTGAGTAGAGTGATGACACCGGCGTACGCACAGCCAGGCGAGGCTGATCATGGATAGCCTCGATTACCTCCTCGACAGCAGCCGGATTGTGCCCACCGCAAGATGGAGCTCCAAGAAGCAGGCGCTGCTGGATATGTCCGCAATCGCCGCAGAGAGCCTTGGACTGGACCCTCAGCTCGTTTTCGAGGGCGTTCTTGAGCGCGAGCGGCTTGGCTCGACCGGCGTTGGTGAAGGTGTGGCCATCCCCCACCTGCGCAGCCCGGCGGTTCGTGAACCTGCCGGCGTCTACGCCCGGCTGGCCGAACCTGTGGATTTCGGCGCGATCGACGACCGCCCCTGCGATCTCGTGTTTCTGTTGCTGACGCCTGAGGACGCGGGCGCAGACCATTTGCGGGCGCTGTCGCGGGTAGCGCGGCTGTTCCGGCAGGAATCCGTCCGTACGTCGCTGCGCAAGGCGCAGACGGTGGATGCGGTCGAGGCCGTTCTCTGCCCCGGCGAGGCCAGTGACGCAGCCTGAGCGCTGGCGCGCCTTTCAGATCCTGACATCCGCCGAGCGCCCGTGATCGCGGGAGCGGCTGGAAATGCTGATCTACACTGAAAAGCTGTGCGCCAGGGGGCGGATGGTGGAGCCAGTCGGAATCGAACCGACGACCTCTTGCATGCCATGCAAGCGCTCTCCCAACTGAGCTATGGCCCCGAACCGGGAACGGACCTGTTCGGTCCGGAATTTGGGAGCGCGTTGCCTACACTGCTCCCCGTTTGGGATCAAGCCGTTGTCTGATGGTCTGACAGACGGCCTGAGACGAGCCGAAATCAGCCCGTCAGGCGCGAATCAACGCCCGACCTAGAGCGTATCCTCATCATCGTCGTCGAGGTCGACGTCGTCGTCATCATCGACCGAGAAGTCGTCGTCGCTCTCCAGCACCGTGACGTCGTCTTCGCTCTCTTCCTCGTCTTCCTCGTCGTCATCGCTGCCCATGAAAGGCTTGGAGACGGGATTGCCATCCTCGTCCTCCTCGTCGGCGACGACTTCATCCTCGACCAGATCGACTTCCTTGGTGTTCTCGTCGTCGGAATCATCCTCGTCGTCATCGTCCTCGACGGCGGCGGAATCTTCGTCGTCCTCATCCTCGTCGTCATCGACGGGTTCAGGCTTGGCCTTCTCGCGGCCCCGCTTGGGTTTCGGCGCATCGGCGACCGGATCGAAGCTGGCGCCGCATTTCGGGCAGGTCGGAGGCGACTTGCCGAGGTCGTAGAATTTCGCCTCGCATTCCGGACAGGTGTGCTTTTCGCCAAGTTCGGTATTCGCCAAGGTCTGCTACCTCTGTTCTGGCCGTTTGCCCGCCGGGCGAAAGCCCGTTCTGGGCCGGGCGCTTGCCATGATCGCGCCGGGCTGTAAAGCGCTGTATCTCAATGAACCGCAACCGGTTTTGAACCGCCTTTTTTGAAGACCTGCAAGAGCCAAATGCGCGCAACATCGAGACATACGCCTGCGCTTTCCGGAACGATTCGCGCTCCCGGCGACAAATCCTGTTCGCACCGCGCGCTGATGCTTGCCGCCGCCGCAGCGGGACGTAGCGAGATCGAGGGCCTGCTGGAGGGCGAGGACGTGCTCAACACCGCCCGCGCGCTGGCGGCGCTGGGCGCGCGCGTGGACCGGCTGGGTCCGGGCCGCTGGCGCATTGAGGGCGTTGGCGCCGCGGGATTCGCCACGCCTGCGGGCGATCTGGATTTTGGAAATTCCGGCACTGGCGTCCGCCTGATGATGGGCCTGATCGGCGGCCACGACGTCAGCGTCCGGATGATCGGCGACCAATCCCTGTCCGCGCGTCCGATGGAGCGCGTGCTGGCGCCGTTGCGTGAGATGGGCGTGAAGGCCGAAGCCAGTGAGGGCGGACGTCTGCCGGTGACGCTGAGCGGCGGGGGACTGAAGGCGATCCGCTATGCGCCGCCACAGGCGTCGGCGCAGGTCAAATCCGCAGTGCTGCTCGCGGGCCTCGGTGCGGAAGGGGAGACCGTGGTCGAGGAGAAGGAGGCGACCCGCGATCATACAGAGCGGATGTTGCGCGCCTTTGGCGTTGAGGTGGATGTCGAGGAGCGCGAGGGCGCCGGGCCGCTGGTGAAGGTGCGCGGCGGGCAGAAATTGCTGGCCGCCAAGGCGGATGTGCCAGGCGATCCATCGTCGGCTGCGTTCGCGCTTGGAGCGGCGCTGATCTCGCCGGACGCCGATGTGACCGTCGAAGCGGTAATGGACAATGTCACGCGCGTCGGCTTCTTCGCGGCGGCTGAGGCGCTGGGCGCGAACCTGGAATATGAGTTCGGCGGCGTGGCCACCGGCGAGGAACTGGTGCACGTACGCGCTCGGTCCTCGAAGCTGACCGGCGCCGTGATCGATCCATCCTTGGCGCCGTCGATGATCGACGAATACCCGATCCTCGCCGTTCTGGCCGCATTCGCCGAGGGCGAAACGGTTGTTTCCGGCGCGGAAGAATTGCGCGTCAAGGAAAGCGACCGGATCGCCGCGATCTGTTCGATGCTGCGCGCCAACGGTGTGGATGTCGAAGAACGCGCCGACGGGTTTGTCATCCAGGGCTGCGGTCCGGGCGGCGTGCCAGGCGGCGGAACGGTTGAGGCGCGCCACGACCATCGCATCGCCATGTCGGCGCTGGTGATGGGAACAGCGGCCAGGTCGCCGGTGGCGGTCGACGATGTCGCAATGATCGCGACCAGCTATCCGGATTTCTTTGCTCACATTAAGTCGCTAGGCGCGGATATCCATCGCGACATGGTTGTCGCCATCGACGGCACGACGGCCAGCGGCAAGGGCACGATGGCCAAGCGCATCGCCGAGGCGTTCGGCCTGCCGTATCTCGACACCGGCCTGTTGTATCGCGGCGTTGCTGCGGCGGCGATCCGCGACGGGATCGACATGGCCGACGAAGCAAAATGCGCGGAGCTGGCTGCAAAGCTGGAATTGTCGGATTTCGAGGAGAAGGAGCTGCGCGGCTCGCAGATCGGCGCAGCCGCTTCGATTGCGGCATCCCACGGCGCAGTGCGCAAGGCGCTGTACGACAAGCAGACTGCGTTTGCGCGCCAGCCGGGTGGGGCGGTGCTGGACGGGCGCGACATCGGCACGGTGATCGCGCCGGAGGCCGACTTCAAGTTCTGGGTCGACGCTGACGTGGCCGTGCGCGCCGGACGCCGGTATCGCGAACTTGTTTCGCTGGGTGAGGACGTCACAGAGGAGGGCGTGCTGGCCCAGCTCAAGGAGCGCGACGAACGCGATCGCACCCGCAAGGACGCCCCTGCGCTGGCCGCTGACGATGCGGTGCAAGTCGATACGACAGCGCTGACCCCGGACGAAGTCGTAGCCGAAGCGATGAAAGTGATCGGCGGTTAGGCGTGCAACATGGGTGTGACGGCCCCTGCCGGGCGCGCCTTGGTTGTCACAACGTGTTATTGGCGCTTAGTCTGAGGGAGGTCGCGCGGAGGTTTGGCCGCGCTGGCGTGATCGGCGCCTGACCGGTTGGGGGGAATTGATGTCCGGATTACTGACAGCTCACACAGCCGTCTGCAGGTTGCGGCGACTGATCGGTTGCGCCGCCGCCGCGCTAGGGCTTTCGCTGGCGGCGCATGCCGAATGCCGGCTGGTGCAGCTCTCGGACATGCCGGTGACCATGCGGCGAGACAAGCCGTTGCTGGAAGTCGGCGTCAACGGCGAACCGGTAACGCTGGTCGTCGATACCGGCGCATTCTGGAGCATGCTGGGCGTCGCCAAGGCCGACGAACTTGGATTGCGGTTGTTGCCTGCGCCAAACGGCATGCGGATCAGCGGGATCGGCGGATCCACCAGCGCCAGGATCGCGCGAGTCGAGCATTTCCGGTTCTCCGAATGGGACCTCGAAGACGTTGAGTTCTTTGTCGCGCCGTTGCCCGTGGGCGAGGGCTTGCTGGGCCAGAACATCCTGGCGCAGATCGACGTAGAGTATGACCTGTCCAACGGGCGCATCCGGCTCTTCCACACCGAGGATTGCAGGAAGAGTGCGTTGGCGTACTGGGCGACGGAACGTTCCTTCAGCGTCGTCGACCTCAAGGAATTCAGCAGCGCGCCCAACATGCTCACCGCCTACGCCCACGTGAATGGCGAACGCATGCGGGTATTGATCGACACGGGGGCCAGTTCGACCCTGCTGTCCGAAAACGCCGCCCGCCGGGCCGGGATCGATGTCGATCACCCGGATGTCGAAGACGGGGGCAATGTCGGCGGTGTTGGCCGACGCACGCGTCAGACGTGGGAAGTGCGGTTGGATAAGTTCGAGATTGGCGGACAGGAGGTGAGCAATCCTCCGGTGCGCGTGATCGACGCAAGCCTTGGCGTCGACATGATCCTCGGCGTGGACTTCCTGTCGGCGCACCGCATCTTCGTCTCCAAGGAACAGAAGAAGATGTATTTCACCTACGAGGGTGGACCGATCTTCAATTCGCGGGCCGAGTCCTACCTCGTGAACGAGGAAGGCGAACTCGTCGATCACGACGCGGAGCCTGCCGAGGACCCCACCGACGCGGAGGGGCTGGCGTTGCGCGGAGCGGCACGGCTGTCCCAGGAGCAGTTTGCCGGCGCGCTGGAGGATTTCGACGCATCGATCGCACTCGATGACCAACAGGCGCATGTCTTCCTGCAGCGCGCGCGCACAAGACTGGCGCTGCTGCGGCCCGCCGATGCGTGGGATGATGTCGAAGCGTCGATCGCGCTTGATGCAGGCAACGCCGAGGCGCTGATCCTGCGCGCTCGTCTGAAGGCGTTGCGCGGAGACGGATTGGACGCGGCGCTGGAGGATGCGATGGCGGCCTCAGCGGCTATCCCGGAGCAATCGAATCTCAGACTGGAGTTGGGTGGATTGTTCTCCGGTCTGGACCGGTATGATCAGGCGATCATCGAATACACGCAATGGATCGATGCGCACCGGAGGGATGTGCGCCGCCCGATTGCGATGAACGGCAGGTGCTGGGCGCGGGCGATGCTGAATGTCGACCTCGACGACGCGCTTGACGATTGCAACGAGGCGGTGCGCTGGTCGAAGGACAATCCCGCCTACCTCGACAGCCGCGGCCTGGTGCGATTGCGCCGCGGCCAGTTCGGGCGGGCGATCGAGGACTACGACAAGGCGCTGGAGATCGCCCCGGACATGGCCTGGTCGCTCTATGGCCGCTCGCTGGCGCATGATGCGGAGGGGAACGAGGCGCAGGCCGAGACCGACCTCGCCGCTGCGATCGCTGCGGACGAAGATATCGTGGAAGAGGCCGCGAAGTTCGGGCTGTAGGGTGCGCCGCGCATCGCTAGTCGGCGCAGACCGCCCTGGTGATGTCGCCGGGGAGCTGACCCGCCATTCCTTCGAGCATCGTGTTGGTCAGGATCGCGATGGTGGTTTCGCGCGCCGGGTCGACGAACCAGGAATGCCCCCAGACGCCGCCCCATTGCCATGCGCCGGGCGACAGTGCTGAACCGGCTGATGCCGGATCCAATACGACCGCCCCGCCGAAACCGAACGCTGTTGAGCCGCTCGGATCGAACAGGATGCGCAGATCGCCGACCTGGTTCGACATCATCGCCGTTGTCGACTCTGCCGACAGGATGTCCCCGCCGCCGGCCCTGATCGTATCGAGAAAGCGGACCATGTCGCCGGCGACGCCGTTCATGCCGCCGCCGCCCGACTGGAACGCAATCTCGTCAAACGCCCGCTTCAGGGAGAACGCGATCGGGGCAAGTCCCGGGACGAACGGCTGTTTGTGATCCTCCGGCACGCGGATCGGCTCGGGGCTGGCGTTTGCGTACGGAACCACCAGCCGGTCGGGATCAACCACGCTGAACGACGTGTCCGTCATGTTGAGGGGGCCAGTGACGTGGCGTGCAACGACATCGCCAAGCGTTCCGCCGTCCGCCTTGGCGAGTACCGCGCCAAGCACGTCGATCGCGATCGAGTACAGCCATGCCGATCCGGGCGGAAAACTGAGCCCGGCGGCCGTCGCGCGTCGCAATTCCTCGTCCATGGTCAGGCCGGGCTCGCCGGCGCCGGAAGAAACGCCGTGTTCCTGATAGGGCCCGCCCGGAGGCTGCATGAAATCGTAGGCGAGCCCTGATGTGTGGGTCAGGAGATGGCGGATCGTGATCGTCGGCGTGGAGCCGTCGGGCAGGGCTGGTTTGAAGTCCGGCAGCCAATCGGTGACTGCGGCGTCCAGAGACAGTTTCCCGAGCTCGATCAGGCGCATGGCGGCGGCGGTGACGATCGGTTTGGTGAGTGAGGCCAGCCGGAACAGGCTGTCTGTCTGCATTGGCGCGGCGGATTCCCGGTCGGCGTAGCCATAGCCCCTGGCGTGGGCCAACTCGCCCTCCCGCATGACCATGATCACGGCCCCGACAATGCGCTTGTCGTCGAGCGCGGACTGGCAGGCTGCATCAATGCGCTGGCTCATCGCTTCAGCGGGCATGGGGCGTCTCCGTTTCTTTTGGTTCATACTGGCCAGACGGGGTGGAATGATGCAACGCCGCTCGCGTTGCTGATGCGCGCGAATGCCTTGACTTTCCGCACTTCGCGGCCCAAAACCCCGCCTCCCGTCTGTGGAGAACTGGCGGCTTTGGTTGATCGGTTATGAACCGAGGGGCCCGGCTGGCCGGCGCTTCTGCATTCTGGCGTGAGACAGAGCCCCTGAAGGGGACGGACGCCGGGTGATGGTTTGAGTGAGACGGGAAAACCTGAAACGGCCGCATCGTGCGGCGAAGACCGCCGGGGCAACCGGCTGGCCTGCAATTATTGATGACTGTCTGGAGACTTTATGACCGCGACCGATATGAACCCCTCGACCGAGGATTTTGCCGCGCTGCTTGATGAGACGATGTCCGTCGCGCGCATGGAAGAGGGGAAGGTCGTACCAGCGACGGTTACCGGCATCGCCAACGATTTCGTCACCGTGGACGTTGGTCTGAAAACCGAAGGCCGGATCGCGCTTCGTGAATTTTCGCAGGATGACAAGCAACCCGAGCCGGGCGCTGTCGTCGAAGTCTATCTTGAGCGCATCGAGAACGCACTGGGCGACGCCGTGCTGTCGCGCGACAAGGCTCGCCGCGAGGAAGCCTGGACGCGTCTGGAAAACCAGGCGGCAGCCAAAGAGACCGTCACCGGCGCCATCGTCGGCCGCGTGAAGGGCGGCTTCACTGTCGACCTCGGCGGCGTCAACGCCTTCCTTCCGGGATCGCAAGTGGACATTCGTCCGATCCGTGACGTCGGTCCGCTGATGGGTCAGGAACAGCCGTTCGCCATCCTGAAGATGGACCGTCCGCGCGGCAATATCGTGGTTTCGCGCCGCGCCGTGCTGGAAGAGAGCCGCGCCGAACAGCGCGCCGAGATCGTCGGCAACATGGCCGAGGGCGAACAGCGCAAGGGCGTGGTCAAGAACATCACCGATTACGGCGCCTTCGTGGACCTTGGCGGCATCGACGGCCTGTTGCACGTCACCGACATGAGCTGGAAGCGCGTCTCGCATCCGTCGCAAGTTGTTGAAGTTGGCCAGGAAGTCGACGTCCAGATCATCAAGATCAACCCGGAAACCCAGCGTATTTCGCTCGGCATGAAGCAACTGATGGCGGATCCGTGGGAAGGCGTTGCGGCCAAGTATCCGCTGGGCGCCCGCCTCAAGGGCCGTGTCACCAATATCACCGATTACGGCGCATTCGTTGAGCTGGAAGACGGCGTTGAAGGCCTGATCCACGTTTCGGAGATGAGCTGGACGAAGAAGAACCTGCACCCCGGCAAGATCATTTCCTCCTCGCAGGAAGTCGACGTCATGGTGCTGGATGTGGACTCCGAAAAGCGCCGCATCTCGCTTGGTCTCAAGCAGGTCATGAACAACCCGTGGGAGCAGTTCCAGGCGGAACACCCGGTGGGTACGGACGTCGAAGGCGAGATCCGTGGGATCACCGAGTTCGGCATGTTCGTCGGCCTTGGCCCGGACCTCGACGGCATGGTCCACATCAACGACATCGACTGGAACACGCCGGGCGAAGAAGCTGTGAAAGCCTACAACAAGGGCGACATGGTCAAAGCGCGCGTCATCGAGATCGACGTGGAAAAGGAGCGTATCTCGCTCGGCATCAAGCAACTTTCGGAAGACCCGGTCGATTCCATCGAGCTGCGCAAGAACTCGGTCGTCACCTGCACGGTGACGGAAGTGACTTCTGGCGGCATCGAGGTTTCGCTGGCGGACGGCAACATGAAGTCGTTCATCCGCAAGGCCGACCTGTCGCGCGATCGTACCGAGCAACGCCCGGAACGCTTCGCTGTCGGCGACAAGGTCGATGCGCTGGTGACCCAGTATGACCGCGCCTCGCGCAAGGTCTCGCTGTCGATCAAGGCGCGCGAAGTCCGCGAGGAGAAGGCCGCTGTCGAGCAGTATGGTTCGGCCGATTCCGGCGCCTCGCTGGGCGATATTCTCGGTGCGGCGCTTGGCGGCGCGGCTGCGGGCGCAGACACCGAGGAAGAAGAAACCGCCGACGCCGAGAAGGACTAGCGGCGCCCCTGCCGGGCGGCGGGTCCGCCCGGTCAGCAACCTTCTGCATCGTCAACCCGGACGCGCGAGAGCGCAGTTCGGGACTGGCGTCCGGCGCGCCGACGAATATCTGGCGGGACCGTTTCTCCAACGCGCAGCAATCTGGCTGGCGGCGCTGAAATGCCGATCACAATTCAGCGCACAGCGGTCCAAAACCGACTTAAATCACGAAAACCCCTTGAGTTTTCCTCCCGCTAGCGAGAACCTCTGAGCATGCTGAGATCAGAACTCATCGCACGTCTGGCCGAAGAGCGGCCCAACCTGAAGACCCGCGATGTCGAGCGGATCGTCGATACGATCTTCGACGAGATCACTTCCGCGATGCAGAAGGGCGATCGGGTGGAACTGCGCGGCTTTGGCGCTTTCTCGGTGCGCAAGCGCGAGGCGCGTACGGGCCGCAATCCACGTACCGGCGCGCCAGTACGGGTGGGCGCCAAACACGTGCCTTTCTTCAAGGCCGGCAAGGAGCTGCGAGCCCGGCTGAATGGCGGCGAAGACCCTGAAGATAGACAGAATTGATGGTTAGCGCCTGACGGTTCACTCCGTTCCGGCAACTTCCCATAACCCTGATTTTCCAAGAGATAGTTTGCTTGCGGCGACGAATGTTGCCATAATGTCGCACTCATGCGCTGTGGGCGCGGGAACACGGGAGATGCGTAGTGCTGAAGGAATTCAAAGAATTCGCGATGAAGGGGAACCTGGTCGACCTGGCGGTTGGCTTCATCCTCGGCGGCGCGTTCGGAACCATCGTGAAGTCGCTGGTGGACGACATTCTCATGCCGCCGCTGGGCCTGTTGCTTGGCGGTGTCGACTTCTCTGAGCTGAAGTACGTCATCCAGCCAGCCACGGTTGAGGGCGGCGAGGAAGTCGCCGAAGTGGCGATCAACTACGGTATGTTCATCAACAACTGCATCTCGTTCCTGATCGTCGCCTTCGCGATGTTCATGATCGTCAAGGCGATGAACAGCATGAAACGCAAGGAAGAAGAGGCGCCCGCTGCGCCGCCGGAGCCATCCACAGAAGAGAAGCTGCTGGGTGAGATCCGGGACTTGCTCGCCAAACAGGCCTGAGGTATCCCGTACCCCTAAGTAGAGTACTGAGTAGAGTGTGAAAGGGGCGGCCTTCAGCGCCGCCCTTTTTGCGTCTGGCTCCCGGATACGATAGAGGCGTGAAGCTCTCGTATTTTCAGGGGTTTAGGAGACCCGTTGGACCATGATCCGGGTCAAGATCTGCGGCCTTCGCGACGAGGAAATGATCGAATCGGCTGCCCGGTTCGGGGCTGATCGAATCGGTCTGGTCGTTGTGCCCACAAGCCCCCGCGCGGTGGGGTTTGAGGATGCACACAGGCTGGCGGAACTTATCCACAGGCTGGGCTGTGAACCGTGGATTGTCGCCCGCCTGGGCACAGAAGATCCACAAACTGATCAACAGTCCGGTGGGCAACCTGGTGGAGGGGCAGTGGATAAGCTGTTGGGGCTTGTGGAGAACACGCCGGGCATTGCGGCCATCCAGCTGCACGGTGGCGAAACGCCGGGCCAGATAGCGGGATTTCGCGCGCGGCTGGACGCGCTGGCGACCGGTTCGGCATGCCGGCTGGTCAAGGGACATGGCGTAGCTGGGAAGCGAGACCTGGACGCGCTGGCGGCGTTCGATGCGGCCGACGCTTTCCTGCTCGACGCCAAGGCACCCAGTGGCGCAACCCGCGAGGGCGGCTTCGGCAGGAGCTTCGACTGGTCGATCCTTGAAGGCTTCAAACCGGCAAAGCCTTGGCTGCTGTCAGGCGGCCTGACGCCGGAGAATGTCGGCGAAGCGATCCGCATGACCGGGGCGCAAGAGGTGGATATATCCTCCGGTGTGGAGGGTGCGCCGGGCGTGAAGGACGCGGAAAAAGTGAAAGCGTTCATCGCCGCGGCGAAGGCGGCCGGACCAGCGGGGTCCTGAATCGGCGGCGATTGGTTAACGCAATCGGCCAATCTGGTAACGGCGGCTAGAGCAAACTTTACCAGCGCAGGGTTAGGAACGGGCTCGATTGGAGACCGTATTCCATGGCGCCTGGCGTCGACCATCCCCCTAAGCAAGCGGCCGACGCCCTGAGACGGGAAACCGTCGCGGTCTATCTGCCGGTCGTCCGCTGGTTCCTGATCGTGGAGGCGGTCTATTACGCGGTCGTGACGGTCAACCATCTCACCAGCGAAACCGGCGTCGTGCTGCTGGCGATGACCGGGCTTTCGGTCCTGTCCTCGGGAATCGCGTTCAGCTTCTACCACTCGCTGAAGCGCGCGCGTCGCATGTCTGCACTGGAAGTCGGCAGCCTTGTCGGCAACGCGGTGCTGCTGGTGAACCTCTTGTTCTTCTACGTGACGCAGTACGACAGCAATCGTCTGGTGTACTTCGTGATGATGGTGTTCATCTTCGCGATGACGAGCCCCTCGGCGCGGGTCGCCATTCTCTCAAGCGTCGCAACGCTGGCGGCGCTCTTTGCGACGCTGTGGATCTATGAGCCGTCGCTGATACAGCAATATCTCTATATCGGCGTGGCGTCCTCGTTTGCCGCCCTTGGGCTTAGCCGGCTCATTCGGCGGACCATTCTCGCGGCGCTGGACGCCAAGCTGCTGGCCGCCGAGAAGGAGAGCGAGGCGGTTGAGGCGGCGGCCTTTGCAACCCAGCTGGCGACCACCGACAATCTGACCAACCTGCCGAACCGGCGCGACTTTTTCGACAAGCTGAACGCGCATGCAAGGGAGGGCGCCGGAGACGGCCGCAGCCTCGCAGTCTTCCTGATCGACCTCGACGGTTTCAAGCCCATCAATGACACCTATGGCCACGGGGTCGGCGACAAGCTTCTGGTGAACGCCGGCCGACACCTCGTCTCGCTCCTGCCGGAGGACGCCTACCTTGCGCGGATCGGCGGGGATGAGTTCGCGGCGCTGCTGTGGGTGAAGTCCGGGGATGACGCCCTCGCGCTTGGCGAAGCGGTCGTCCTCCTGGGCACGGCGCCGCTGGCCGCGCTCTTCCTGGCGCACGCCTACTTCAACATGCGCTGCTTCCGCGAGGGCTTC